>NZ_JBFDVL010000001.1:0-412318 GCF_041008415.1 Staphylococcus cohnii species complex 1663 | reverse complement strand
GTGTTATCAATAACACGTTGTTTTGATTCAACATTTAATGTTGAAATCGGAATTAACGTTGACATATTGCAATTCAGTTTTCAATGTTCATTTGTTTCAATCACAAGAATCAATTCTACAGGTTTTGATTTTAAAAGTCAAGAACTTTTTAAAATTAATTTTAAAGCTTGTTTTGAAATATTGTTTTGTGTGTCGTTTTGTTTCGTCCGACAAGTAAATACTATACACGCTTAAAACGCTTTGAACAACAGTAAAATTTACACTTTTATGTAAAACCAAAAGCATAACTTCTTCAATTCACATACTTTAAAATCTCGAAAAATACATAAAGTTCGTTTTTATTACTTCGTCATGAGGTTTGTTATCGAAAAACAGCTGATAAACCTCTATAAAACAAACTTTACTATTTATTAAAATTCTTTTCGAAAAATTAAAGCTACCTTAAAAAAGGTAGCTTCGGTTTCATTTGAATTTACAATTGAGCATTTACTACATCTCTGTTCTGCCCATAATCGCTTTTGATAGGGTTACTTCATCCGCGTATTCTAAATCTCCGCCGACAGAAAGTCCTTGCGCTAATCGAGTTACTGTTAGACCAATTGGTTTGACCAGTCTTGATATATACATTGCTGTTGACTCACCTTCCAAATTGGGGTTCATCGCTAAGATTAACTCTTTCACTTCGTCATTTTTCAAACGATTAATCAGACTTGGAATATTAATATCTTCCGGTCCTATGCCATCCATCGGAGAAATAGAACCATGTAACACATGGTACAAGCCTTTATATTCACGCATTTTTTCCATAGCGATTACATCTTTATCGTCCTCAACTACACAAATAATTGAGCGATCTCTCTGTTTATCCTGGCAAATATAACATGGATCTTGCTCAGTAATATGCCCGCATTCACTACAATAGGTAAGTTCTCGTTTAACATCGACTAAAGCTTTAGCAAATTGAACGACATCGTCTTCTTTCATATCTAATACATGAAACGCCAGACGTTGGGCTGTTTTAGGCCCAATGCCTGGCAGTTTCATGAAACTGTCGATAAGTTTGGATATTGGTTCTGGATAGTGCATACAATCACATTCCAGGAATATTTAAGCCTTGTGTATGCTTACCTAAGCGTTCTTGAGTAAGTTCATCAGCTTTATTCATCGCTTCATTAGTAGCAGCAATAACTAAATCTTGTAACATTTCAATGTCATCTGGATCAACTGCTTCTTCTTTAATTTCTACATCGAGAACTTCTTTGTGACCTGATACTGTGACAGTCACCATGCCACCGCCAGCCGTACCTTGTACTTTTTCTTCTTTTAATTTTTCTTGCTCTTCATTCATTTTCTTTTGCATTTTCTGCATTTGTTTCATCATTTGTTGCATATTTCCGCCACCGCGCATATATTTATCCTCCTTAAAAACTTCAATCTCAACTGATTGTATTTCATCTTTTGTCTCATTATACATGCCTTTTAATTCATTGTCATGTATCACTCTTCATCTATGACATTTACTGTATTTTCTCCAAATAAGTCCTTCGCCTTTTGAACGACATCAACATCTTCAGGTGACGTTGTTGTCGCTGTTCTGTTTTCCTCGGCACTTGTACCTTGTTTACGATTTTGAAGATATTCTGTCCTTACCCTCATCCACTGGTCTGCTGGGACACCGACTACTTTCACTGTTTTATCTATAATGTTACATACTACGTTCTCAATATTCTCTCTTTTTTCATCATCTTTATTTACAATCTCACAATGTATTTCTTCTTCGAATTTAATCAGTACATGGGTTTCACTTGCTGCCACTGGTTCTGAATTTTGAAGAAGACTTACTAATGACTTCATATCATTACTCTTAGCGTGATCTATAACTTCTTGCCAGTGGTCTTTAAGTTGCTTAATATCTTCTTTGTTAGCTTTGTCTAACACTTTGGCTATTTGTTGCATTGAAAATGCATTTTTCGATTGTGGACCTTTACTAGCTGTTTTTTTAGCTTGTGGTTTGGCACTGTTAGCTACGACGCCCTGTGATTTTAAAGTTTTTAATTCATTTTCTAATTGTTCCATTCGCTGTAACAATACTTCATTATTAGGCTCACTGGCTACACTCGTTGTAGCAACAGTTTGCACATTTTCAGGTTCTCCTTTAATCATTTCTGCTATTTTAACTAATAATACTTCAAAATGAACGCTTTGATTGACACTAAATCTGATTGAAACAAGCGTATCATTAATCACGTCAATCATTTTATATAAAGTATCCAAGTCAAAATGCATCAGTGCATCATATTCAGAGTCCATATTAGATGTCTTATTCATAATGGTATCTCTTACAAAATAAATCATATCGTTAATCAAGCGATTTACTTCTTTACCTTGTGCAATAAATTGATGGTAAGTTGAAAATGCAGTTTTTACATCTCCTTCAACTACCTCTTTCAGTAAATCATTCAACGCTTGAGCATCTACACTACCAGTTACATTCAACGCGTCTTGTAATGTAAGGTGTTCATCGCCAAAAGCGATTGCTTGGTCCATAATGCTTAGCGCGTCTCGCATACCGCCTTCAGAAGCTTTAGCGATAAAATCTAAGGCTCCATGATCATATTCTATCTCTTGATTGTCTGCTACGAATTGCAAACGTTCTACAATTTCATCATGGCTAATTGCTTTAAAATCAAATCTTTGCGCTCTTGAAATAATTGTCGGAGGTATTTTATGTGGTTCAGTAGTCGCCAAAATAAAGATTGCATGGGCTGGTGGTTCTTCTAAAGTTTTCAATAACGCATTGAAAGCGCCTGTTGTTAACATATGAACTTCATCTATAATGTATACTTTGAATTTTGATTCACTTGGTGCGTATTTAACTTTATCTCTGATATTTCTAATTTCATCCACACCATTATTACTAGCAGCATCTATTTCAATCACATCTGAATTCGTTCCGCGCGTAATACCTGTACAAATAGCGCATTCATTACAAGGTTCTCCATCAGAACGTTCTAGACAGTTGATAGCTTTCGCGAATACTTTTGCGATACTTGTTTTACCTGTTCCTCTAGGTCCACTAAAAATATACGCATGTGATTGTTTTCCTTTTGAAATTGCGTTGCGCAATGTTTTAGTTACATGTTCTTGGCCAACTACATCTTCAAAACTTTGGGGCCTGAACATTCTATATAAAGCTTGATAATTCACCTTTGCACCTCCAATAACATTCAACAACTATTATATCACTGTGCTTTATATTTTGAATATTAATTAAATGCCTCTGGATAAACTACATTACCATTTGGTTGCTCAACAAGTTGTTCCCACAAGAATTTAACCATAAAATATTTCGATGGCACATCAAATGGACTATAAATTTGATAACGGCTCGCCTCTTCATAACCTAACATACCATAATATCCAGGATCTCCAAGTACAATGATTGTCGTATAATCTTGCGCTTTTGCACGTTCCTCCACTGCTTGGACAAGGGCTTTACCTATACCTTTACCTCTGTATTTCGGCAATACGGATAAAGGGGCTAACGCTAAGGCGGTAAAGCGTGTTTCATCGTTAATAATCTCTATTTCCGAAAGCATCACATGACCAACGACATCACCTTCATCTGTCTTAG
The DNA here is from genome assembly GCF_041008415.1 of Staphylococcus cohnii species complex 1663. Lineage (NCBI taxonomy): Bacteria > Bacillati > Bacillota > Bacilli > Caryophanales > Staphylococcaceae > Staphylococcus > Staphylococcus cohnii species complex 1663. The sequence continues at coordinate 408,684 of NZ_JBFDVL010000001.1, read as the reverse complement.
CAACAACTTCCAATTCGTAATTATATTCTGTCGACGCTCTAATTTTCAAAACTAAATCTTGTTCATCATGGTTAGACTCTACGACGTTTTCAAAAGCGGTTTTTATTTCCTCTAAACTTGCGTCATAGTCATTTTCAGTTAATGTACTTAAATAAATTTGCATATGTCGTTCCTCCAAATTCACTAAATTCAATTTTCAGCAGTTACAATCAGAATGATATCGTTGCAGTTCGTTCAATTAAATTAATGTATCGCTCTTATTTTAATATAAAAAAAGAGTGACTGCTATCAAAAGATAAGTCACTCATAATATATGGTTAATTGTATTTATTTAAAAATTAAAACCGTGCACCTTCGCTTCGAATACGTATCATAAACGTAACCAAAGTCGACAGCTAAATCTCGGCAACCCTACGGCACATATGATAATCCACTTAATGCTGCTTCCGTCAGGACCTGACATGGTTCATGGGTTCATATTGCATAGGACCGAAATCTTCAAACACTACGTGCTTTGGGCAGACTTCACAAAAACGTAGCCTCAGCGAAGGAATTAAGTCTCGCATAAAGCGGATTTCGAGTACAGGGAACCGCTACCTCCCCACCTAGCACGGCAAGATATATCATACTATAAGGTAATGACTGATTGCAAGTCATACAATTCATTATTTTATAACTTATTTCATTAAATTTTATGACGTCTCGAAAAATCGTTAAACTTAAATTCTGTAGCTAAATGTTTGGAAATATTATATTGAAATTTTGTCGTATCCTTTAAATGGACGATTCCTCGGACCGTAGCAGTATACGACGGCGTTACATCTCCAAATATTTCATATTCTAAATCACCAAATGATTCAAAAGTGATAGATTTATTAGAGTAACTAATTTCTAGTTTCAATGTTTGTTCTATATAATGGTACAACGAATCTTTAGCAATATGCATCGTTATATTAGGAACGATTTTTTCTACTAAATAATCTTCATCTATAATTTTCACACGATGATCAATCTTTCGCGTTCGTATAATATGCCACAATGTCTCACTCTGACGCAAGCCCAAAGCGCTTTTTACTTCTGGCGCTTCACTAGCAGGTATGCGTTCTAATAATCTAACTTCAGTCTCGTGACTCAAACCTAACCCTTGTTGAACTTCCCTGAAACTGGTTAAATTCGCAAATGGGAATTCTGTAATGCCTTGATAGATGACAACTGAACCTTTACCTTTTATTTTCTGAATCATGCCATCTCTAACAAGTAGATTAAGCGCTTTGCGCACAGTTTCGCGAGAAGCATTATAGTCGAATACCAATTCATTTTCTGAGGGCAATTGAGCGCCATAGGGTAACTTTGATTCGATGATATCTGTGCGTAAATTTTCATAAATCGCAATAAATTTTTTCTGTTTCATGTGATTTCACTCACTGCCTTTTACTTTAAATTATTGTCTAACTACTATGGCACCAAATCCATCTATTAAGCCATTCTCAATCGACCCATTTTGTAACATGACTTGCCCATCAACGTTTAACGCTTTTGGTATTTCAACTTTTGCTTTTGAAAAGTTAGCAATCACCAACCATGTTTCATCTTCATGATGACGCTTATAAATAAACAATTCATCGTGATCCATGTAAAGTGGCTCAATATTTCCATAAGTTATAATATCATATTCGTGACGTAGCTTTATTAATTTTCTATATGTTTGTAAAATAGATTGGTCGTCTTCTATAGCTGCTTCAACGTTAATTTCCTTATAATTATCAGGAATATCAATCCAAGGTGTACCGGAAGTAAAACCTGCATTTTCACCATTTGTCCACTGTACAGGTGTACGAGAATTATCACGAGATTTTTGTCCTAAAATCGTTAGAATCTCTGCTACTGGATAACCTTCACCTTTTAACTTATGATATGCATTTAAAGATTCTATATCTCTATACTGGTCTATATCATTAAAATGAGGATCTGTCATGCCAATTTCTTCACCTTGATAAATATACGGCGTGCCTTGGAGCATGTGCAAGACGATGGCTAACATTTTAGCACTACTTTGACGTAAGGCTTCAGTCGAATCATCACCGAACCGCGTTACCACACGTGGTTGATCATGATTGCACCAAAAAATGGCATTCCATCCGCCACCATTATAAATGCCTATTTGCCATTCCATTAATATTTCTTTTAATTTATGGAAATCTAATTTAGCGTTTGTCCATTTTTCGCCATCAATATAGTCTACTTTTAAATGATGGAAATTAAACACACTACTTAGCTCTTGACGTGCAGGATCCGTATACTGGATACAATTTTCAATCGTTGTTGAAGACATCTCACCCACCGTCATCATATCTTTACTACCAAATGTCTGCTGATTCATTTCATGTAAATATTCATGCACACGTGGCCCATCAGTGTAAAATTCCTTCCCTACCTTTTCTGAATTTTTAAATTCACCTTTTGATATTAAGTTAATGACATCGAATCTAAAACCGTCTACGCCAAAGTCAATCCAATAATTAATTACTTTATAAAGTTCCCGACGTACTTCTGGATTATCCCAATTTAAATCTGCTTGTGTTACATCGAATAAATGTAGGTAATATTCATCCGTTTTGTCATCGTATTTCCAAGCATTACCACCAAACTTCGATTCCCAATTAGTTGGTGGTTGATTATCCGCTGACCGCTTAAAGAAATAGTAGTCTCTGTACGGGTTACTTTTATCTGAATATGCTTGTTTAAACCATTCATGTTCTGTAGAAGTATGGTTAATGACGATATCCATCATTATTTTTAAATCGCGTCGATGCGCTTCAGCAATCAACCTTTTTAAGTCTTCAATCGTGCCAAATTGTTCGTTCACTTTATAATAATCACTAATGTCATAACCATTATCATTCATAGGTGATTCATAAATAGGCGTTAACCAAATATAATCCACACCCAGATATTGTAGATAATCTAACTTTTCAATTACGCCGTTTAAATCTCCCTCACCATTACCTGTCGTATCATTAAATGATTTGGGATAAATTTGATAAACTACCGATTTTCTCCAATCATTGACTACCATTTGATTACCACCTTATCTTTGTATTTTAAATTAAGAAACTCGCTAAACAAACTTAGCGAGTTTAGTTGTACTTATCTATTTGCATTAACTATTCTTCTACTATTTCTTTCGCTTCTTCTTTACTAAATTTCGAGAAGATTACAGTTAATATTGCTGGTACTACCATTGCCAGAACAGTACCTATGCCATAAATGAGCCAAAAATCTTTTTTAATAGAAATGATAGCTGGTACACCACCAACGCCAACATTACCTAAGACACCGATTGCACCTATGATAGCACCTATCACACCTGAAGTTAAAATCGCTGCAACAAAAGGATATTTCAACGGTAAGTTCACACCAAACAACGCTGGTTCAGTAACACCTAAGAAACCTGATACGCCAGAAGTCATTGCCAAGCCTTGTTCTTTTGCCATTTTACGTCTTTTATAGACGAACCATGCACCGAATGCAGCCGAACCTTGACAAATATTTGAAATCGCTAAGATAGGCCACAAATATGTTCCTTTAAGACTGCTTCCCATCAGTTGGAAATCAACCGCTAAGAACATATGGTGTAAACCTGTAATCACTAGAGGTGCGTAGAAGAATCCATAAATTGCGCCACCTAACCAGCCTATATGTTCAAACACAAATGTCACACCGTTTGTAATCCCTGTTCCTAGCCATAAAGCAATTGGTCCTATAACGATAAAGGCTAAGAAACCAGTGATTAATAAGGCGACGGGACCAACAACTAACATCTTGATTGAATCATGCACATATTTACTTAAGAATTTTTCAATTTGCGCTAATACATAAGATGCTAATAAAATTGGTAAGACCTGACCTTGATAATTCAGTTGTTTAATTTCTAAACCAAAGATATGCCACGCCGGAATGTTACCTTTACCTATGTCATATTGTGAAGCGAGTTGCGGATTCATTAAAATCAGACCTAATACCAAACCGAGTATTTGACTCCCGCCAAACACACGCATACTACTCCAACCAATTAAAGCCGGTAAGAATATGAAGGCAGTATTCGCGATAACATTAATGATATCTGCAAAGTCCCCTAGCTGTGGATATTGTGCCACCAATGCCTGCTTCCCAAACAAGTCTTCCATCGTTAATACATTATAAATCCCTAATAATAAACCAGCAGTTACGATAGCTGGTAAAATCGGAATAAAGATATCTCCCAATAACTTAACCAATCTTTGTATAGGATTGCCTTTTTGAGCTGCCGCTGCTTTAGCATCATCTTTAGAGGCACTTTCTGCCCCAGTTTCTTCAATAAATTGTTTATAAACTTCATCAACAGTACCTGGTCCAATTACAATTTGATATTGATTGTCAGCTTTGAATTGTCCTTTAACCAAATCATTGTTACTCAGACTCTCTTTATCTACCTTATCATCATCTTTCAAAACAAGTCGCAAACGCGTCACACAGTGTGTTGCTGTGTCCAAGTTTTCTTTGCCCCCAATAGCCTTGACGATATCTTGAACATCTTTCTTTTTAACAGCCATGATGATTCCCTCCCTTAAACTTTAATATTATCCAGAGTATAACTTGTATAGACAAGTTTTGCAAAGGCTTTCACTCAACTCACAAAAAAGGTCTATACGGAAATTAATTTTTAATTTCCGTATAGACCTACTTCAAAAAATATATTGTTTTGCATTTGATGTAATCATTGCATTATGTTTAATAACCTGTGACACAAGCAATAGTAAGACGATATTCACTATTCGTCTATTTTTCTTCATCATTGACTTTAAAAACAAAAAAGACAAACACTTTATATTAAATAAACGTTTGCCTACTATATTTATTAGTCTTGGTATTTAATGATAATGGCGGAGGAAGAGGGATTCGAACCCCCGCGGGCCGTTAAGCCCCTGTCGGTTTTCAAGACCGATCCCTTCAGCCGGACTTGGGTATTCCTCCAAATGAACACAATAATTATAATATTATAGCCCATTAAAAAAGTCAATTATAATTAAAGTATTACACCAATGTTTTTTCATTTAGGAATTCATCCACTGCACGAGCGACTGCTCTTCCTTCTTGAATAGCCCAAACAACAAGACTTTGACCTCTTCTTGCATCACCTGCCGCGAAAATTTTTGATTGATTCGTTTTAAAATCTTTATTATCTGCGACAATTTTATTTCTTTCAGTTTGTATATCAAAAGCATGTGGCACAGTAGTTTCTGTACCAATAAATCCAATGGATAACAATACCAAATCAGCTGGCCAATGACGTTCTGTACCATCGACAACCACCATACCATCCTCTGTTTCTTCAAGTATTTGTGTATAAACGCCTGTTACATTACCAATACGATCCACTTCGTAACGCATCGTTTGCACACCATATGCTCGTGGTTCAAAACCAAAACGCGCTTTATATTCGTTATGCGCATAATCCATTTTAAACACAGGCATTGCCAACGGCCAATACGTATTTTCATCAAATTCAATGGCTTCTGGTTGCTTCGTGTATTTGTTAAATTGAACGATAGATTTACAATTTTCTCTCAATGCAGTTGCCACACAATCTGCACCTGTGTCACCTGCACCAATGACAATCACATTTTTTCCTTCTGCGGAAATGGACGGCGTTTCAATTTCACCATTTAAATATTCGCCTTGTTCTGTTAAGTAATCCATAGCAAAGTGAATACCCATGCCCATTCGGCCTTCTAATGGTAAATCGCGAGCATTTTGTGAGCCTGTACAAATAATAATGGCATCAAATTGTTCCTCTAAACTTTCTTTGCTGATGTCTACCCCTATTTCCGTATCAGTGATAAAGGTGATACCAGATTGTTCCATTAATTTAATTCTACGTCGCACGACCGCTTTATCTAGTTTCATATTGGGGATCCCGTACATTAACAACCCGCCTGCTTCACGCGCACGTTCATATACAGTTACCCAATAACCTAATTTATTCAATTCATCTGCAGCTGTTAAGCCAGCCGGACCGCTTCCTACTATCGCTACTGATGCTGCTTTGCGCTCACTTGGTATCTTAGGTTCGACCCAACCATTTTCAAAAGCTTCATCTATAACGGTACGTTCAATCCCTTTTATCGCAACAGATGCTCTATTTATCTTCATTACGCACGATTGTTCACATGGTGCCGGACATACGCGTCCAGTAAATTCTGGGAAGTTATTTGTCTCGTTCAACCGTTCATATGCTGTCTTGAAGTCTTTTTGGTACACTAAGTCATTCCATTCAGGAATGTAATTCCCAATAGGACAACCAATTGTTTCTCTACCATGTGGCTCACCTGTCTGACAAAATGGTGTGCCACAATCCATGCATCTCGCACCTTGTTCTGATGCTTCTTCTTTGGTAAACCTCTGCTGAAAGGGTGCGTGTCCTTTCAAACGTTCTACTAAAGACAATTCAGGCAAGGGTTGTTTGTCATAACTCATAAATCCTTTAAATTCCCCCATACTCAGTCCCCCTTCAATTTAATACACAGCCGTTAATTGTTGTGCTGGTTCTAAATGTGTTCTCTTGTCATTAAAAGCATTCAATAACGCTTCATCTTGCTGGTTAGATTCGCGCTTTTGCAATTCAATTTTTTGCATCATTAATTTATAATCTTTTGGTATGACTTTTACTACTTGATCAACTACAGATTCAAAATGCTCTAATATATTTTTAGCTTTAGTACTATTTGTATAAAGTAAATGGTCTTCTAACATTTCTTTTACAACATTTTTTTCTGCTTCAACAGTGATTTCGTCGAAGTCTAAACTGTCTAATTGATGCGCTTCTTTAAATTTTTCAACATCAGATGGGAAGATATAAGCGACGCCCCCACTCATACCTTGACCAAAGTTCTTCCCGACATCTCCAAGCACAATGACACGTCCACCTGTCATATATTCAAGACCATGATCACCAATACCTTCAACAACTACTTGTACACCACTATTTCTAATACAGAATCGTTCACCAGCTTTACCATTAATAAAGGCTTTGCCATATGATGCACCATAGAAACAAACATTGCCAATTATAATTTCTGATTCTCGTTGTTGCGTCGGTGCCTTAACAATCACTTTACCGCCAGAAAGTCCTTTACCTACATAATCGTTAGCATCACCCGTGTGATGTATTGTTAATCCTTGAGGTATATAGGCACCTAAACTTTGACCAGCATGCCCTACCGTATTGACATAAATACGATCCTCAGGCAAACCGTCGGCACCGTGGATATCAGTAATCATACTGCCAGTAATAACACCCACGTCTCGTTGTTCATTTTTTACAACATAATTGCCAGTAAATGACTTATGTTGCTCAATTGCTGATTGAGCATCAGGTAATAGTTGCGTTAAATCGAAACCTTCATCAAGATGATGATTTTGCACTATATTTTTATATCTTTCACCGTCGTGCTGATATAATAATGCTTCTACATTCATAGAAGCAGCTTTAGGTCTTTGTTGAGATAAATTATCTTTTCGTTTTAATAAGTCTGTGCGACCCACCAATTCATCTACCGTGCGTAATCCAAGTTCGGCTAATATCTCCCTTAATTCCTCAGCAACAAAATGCATAAAATTAACCACGTGATCTGCTCTACCATTAAATAACGCGCGTAAATCTTGGTTTTGAGTAGCAATACCTACTGGACATGTATCTTTATGACATACACGCATCATGACACAGCCAAGTACGACTAAAGGTGCTGTTGCAAAACCAAATTCTTCAGCTCCCAACGCACACGCATATGCCACGTCTTTACCTGTAAGTAATTTGCCGTCTGTTTCTACAATCACTCTCGACCTTAAATTATTCATCATCAGAGTTTGATGTGTCTCTGCTAAGCCAATTTCCCAAGGGACACCTGCGTGTTGGATACTTGTTTTAGGAGAAGCACCCGTCCCACCATCATATCCACTAATCACAATTTTATCTGCATAAGCTTTAGCTACACCTGCTGCAATTGTTCCGACACCAGTTTTAGATACGAGCTTCACTGTGATATTTGCGTTTTTATTAGCATTTTTCAAATCATGAATTAATTGTGCTAAGTCTTCAATTGAATAAATATCATGATGAGGCGGCGGGGAAATCAAGCCAATACCCGGCGTAGACCCTCTGACTTCAGCAATCCACGGATAAACTTTAGAACCAGGCAACTGCCCGCCTTCCCCTGGTTTAGCTCCCTGAGCTACCTTGATTTGTATTTCTTTGGCATGTTGTAAGTAGTGACTCGTCACTCCAAATCTTCCGGAAGCAACTTGTTTGATTGCACTAGATCGATTTCGACCCTCATCATCCACCACAAATCGTTCTGGGTTTTCTCCGCCTTCACCACTATTACTTTTACCACCCATTTGATTCATTGCTTCAGCAAGTGTTTGATGTGCTTCTTCAGAAATAGAGCCATAACTCATCGCACCTGTATTAAAACGTTTAACGATTTCAGTCGTTGCTTCTACTTCATTGATATCAATCGGGTCTTGTTTTTTAAATTCCATTAAATGACGAATATGATCTGTACGTTGATGATTGACTTCATTTGAAAATGTTTTGAACTGTTTATAATCATTCAAACGACACGCATGTTGTAGTAAGTGAATTGTCGTCGGGTTAAATGCGTGATGTTGACCTTGTTTACGCCATTGAAACGTACTGCCAGATTCCAAGTACTCGCTCTCAGATGATTGTCTTGCTTTATTTTCTTTATCTATCAAGTTTATATCGATACCAGATAACTTGGTTTGTGTACCTGTAAAATACTGGTCAACCACATCTTGCGACAAACCTACCGCTTCAAAAATTTGTGCTCCTTGGTAACTTTGAACGGTAGAAATGCCCATTTTAGCCATTACTTTTATGACACCTTCTGACAAAGTATCTGTATATGTTTGGACATTTTCAGTAACCTCTCCGTTTAAGCGTCCTTTATCTACTAAATTTTCTATTGTACGTTGCGCTAGATATGGTACGACTGCATTCGCCCCATACCCTAATAAACACGCTACATGATGCACCTCTCTCGTTTCACCAGAAAGTGCGATGATGCTTGTGCGCATGCGTAAACCTTTTCTGATTAATAACTGATGCACATGACTGACCGCAAGCAATATTGGCATTGCATAACCTTGCTCTTCTACTAATACACGGTCATCTAAGACAATGATTTCATAGCCATCTTTTACTGATTGAATTGCTTGTTCCCCTAAATGGTCTAACGCCGATTCTAAATTTTCTTGATACAATGTTGATAAATGCTTAACTTTAAACCTACTGTCGTCAATCGTTTTTAATTGCGCCTCAGTTAGCACCGGTTTTTTCAATTGAATTCTGTTCAACACATCTTCATTAGGATTTAGTAAATTACCTTCTGAACCTAGATAAGACAATTCACTTGTCACTATTTTTTCTCTATATGCATCAATTGGCGGATTGGTAACTTGTGCAAAAAGTTGTTTAAAATAATTAAATAACGATTCATCTTTTTCATTTAAAACAGCAATTGGAACATCATACCCCATAGCACCAATTGGATCTTTCTTACTTTCAATTAATTCTGTCATATATTTGTCGATTTCTTCTTTCGTATAAACAAATTGCTTTTGTAACCTTGTTAAAGTTGTTTCATCCCAATCCGATGGTGTCACTTTTACATGATTTAAATCTAAGTCTATTTTAAATTGATTTAGCCAATTCTCATATGGTAATTCATCAGCGATACGTGCTTTTAATTCATTATTATCAACTACTTTTTGTTGTTGAAAATCAACTAATAATAATTTACCTGGATTGAGTTGGCCTTTAAAAGCAACTTGTTCTTCCGGTACATCTACAACACCCACTTCTGACGAAAAAACAATGTAATTATCTTTAGTGATTGTATAACGTCCTGGACGCAAGCCATTTCTATCTGTTAGCGCACCAATTTTCTCCCCATTACAAAAAGAAATCATTGTCGGGCCATCCCACGGTTCCATTAGGTAACTATAATATTCATAAAAAGCACGGACATTATTGTCATTCGCCGTATTATAAAGCCAAGGCTCCGGTATCATTAACATCGCTGCTCTTTCTGGTTCCATTGCTAAAGATAAAAATTCTAATGCGTTGTCTACAATAGCAGAGTCACTACCGTCTTCATCAATGATTTCCTCTACTTTATGTTTGTTTTCACCAAAAATACTTTCAATGAGATCATTTTGTCTTGCGCGCATCCAATTTACGTTACCTTTAATGGTATTAATCTCCCCATTATGCATTAATAATCGGTTGGGGTGTGCACGTTTCCAACTCGGAAAGGTATTTGTACTAAAACGGGAATGTACAAGTCCAAGTTTTGATATATAATGCTCATCATTTAAATCTTGAAAGAGTTTCTTAATTTGATCAGAACGCAACCACCCTTTATAGACGATTGTTTTATGAGACAAACTTGTAAAATATAAATCTATTTGTTGTTTTTTAGCATATAATTCAATTTGCTTACGTGCTAAAAACAATGCTTTTTCTATATGCGTTTGATTATTTAAGGCGATGAATACCTGTTGTATATATGGCATTGTTTGAGCTACATGTTCGGCAATGGCATTGATATCAACTGGTACGTCTCTATAACCAATAACATTCAATCCTTCGCTTTCAAAGTAACGATTAAACGTTGCTTCATGCTTTGAATTTTTTATCTTCTCATTTGAAAAAAACATGCCTACTGCATAATGACCTTCTTCCGGTAATTCAAAATCTGTTTGTTCAGAAAAATACCCAAAAGGAATCTCTGTCATGATACCGGCACCATCACCAGTTATACCATCTGCACCAATTCCTCCACGATGATCTAACCTACGTAGCATTTCCAATGACTTTTCAACGATATCGTGTGACCTTTCATTATTCATATTGGCATAGAATCCAATACCACATGCATCGTGCTCTTCACGACTATCATATAACCCCAATTGCTTACCATATTCGATCATAACCCTCACCTCTTTTTCGAAAATTCTGAATATTAAATAAGTATAGTAAACTATATAGTAATACATTAATCTATTCAATATATAAAATAGATGATATTATTCTAATAATTCGAATAATATTAATATGTTGGGGATGGTTATATGGAAATTAAACAATTGAAATATTTTATAGAAGTTGCAAAAAGAGAACATTTATCAGATGCTGCATTAGAACTTAACATTGCTCAATCTGCCATAAGCAGGCAAATTACATTATTAGAAAAAGAGTTACAAGTGACGTTGTTTAACAGAGAAGGACGTAACATACACATTACCGAAGAAGGACAACAATTATTTTCTGAAGCAACCAAGATTATCGAACAACTTGATAACACAGTACGTTTATTTCATAACCAATCTGAAACAGAGCATTATATTATACGTATTGGTTACGTTGAAAGCTATATAACGCAGGTATTAACCTTATTAATGCAATCCTTTGAAAACGAAAGTACATCTATCATTCAGCCTATTTTAATGGAAGAGGACGATATATTTGGAGCTTTGCTCACAGATAAAATTGATATTGCTTTTACTACTATGTCAGATGAACTCAAACAACACCGTTCTTTAAAAGTAAGTCCTTTATTTGAAGAAACATTTCATGTCTATGTACCTAAAGATGACCCCATCACTATGGCTACAAATCCACCTTTAGTACAATTTTCGAATAAATCTATTTACGAATTATATCCATTACCAACGAAAATCAGACAAGCATTAGTAAAAACAACCAAAACACCTATACAAACGATCACACATCCTCAACTAGCAGAATATATCCTAAGCAAATCGCGTGGTTACATCGTCACAGCTTCTTATCATTTGCTAACAAAAAATCTACAAAAATGGGAAAAAATATCATTAGAACATACTGCATTGAAAAGAACTATTTGCCAAGTTGTTCGACTAGACAATCGAAAACACGATTTACAATTTTTATTAGAACTCATTGATAAATTATTAAGTAGAAGCACAACTTATCATTAATCGTATGCATAAAACTTTTGAATTTAAATCGTTGTGAGCGTATAATCGCATTGTCTATATAGAGAGGACTGAAACAAAACAATGCCTTTTAAAACGTTATTTAAACGGCCTTTTGATTGGGTCGTCTTGATATTCATGATCTTATTTTTAGCTGTATTTATTTTCACATTTTTCAATGACAGATTTTACGATACACCAATCGGTCAAATCACAAAAATCGAAAATAAATCCACATCACACATTACGGATGATAATCACAATAAAGATACTAAATATAACCAAACCCTAACACTTAAAATTTTAAACGGGAAGTTCAAGGGGCAAACGACGAAGATACCACACCATTACATCGCATCACAAGCTGATAGTGAAGCATTCTCCAAACACAACAAAGTTTTGTTACACATTGGCAAGCATCTAGGTGATACTTATATCATAGAAAAGAAACGAGATAGCCTCGTCGTTATGATAACTGGAATATTTTTATTAACCGTTTTACTGGTAGGTCGAAAAATCGGTTTACAATCGATACTGTCTTTAGTTTTCAATACTATTGTTGTGCTCTTGGCTATCTACTTACACAGTAAATTCCCGAATTTAAACTTATTTGCACTTATGAGTATCGGTGTCATTTTCAGCACGATATTCACTTTACTCTTAGTTACTGGTTGGCGATGGCGAACGTCAATTACGATAGCAAGCACTTTATTAGGGACTTTTATTTGTGTTGGTGCTACCCAATTAGTTATTGAATTAACAGGCGGTGCTGGCTTAAAGTTTGAAACTATGAGTTTCTTAACTTTGCCTCCTAAGGACGTTTTCCTCGCTTCTGTTATGATTGGCACACTCGGTGCTGTCATGGATGTTGCTATCACAATAGCAAGTGGCATGGCTGAAATATTACGCAGAACGCCTAACATCAACATGACTCGTTGGGCGCTCGCAGGACGTAATATTGGCCAAGATATTATGGGGACAATGACAAATATCTTATTATTTTCATATTTATCTGGTAGTCTTCCAATGTTTCTTATATATCTTAAAAATGCCAATACAGTTACTTATACAATTTCCATGAATTGGTCATTAGAAATTTCCCGGGCAATTACTGGTGGTATTGGCATTGTTTTAACTATTCCAATCACTATTTTATTAATGCAATTATGGTTTAAAATGCGAGGTGCTAATCAGTGAGCGTCATAACAATCTTAGGTTTTATACTTTTCTTATTAATGGCAATCTTTGGAGGAAAAAAAGGAATCATCTCTTATTTAACACTCTTTTTAAATTTTGTCATATTATTAATCACTGTTATTATCATTATGCTCGGTGCACCTATTTATCTTGTAACACTGATATTCTGTATCGTTATCGCAGCATGTAATTTATTCGTTTTAAATAGTTACAATACAAAAACCAAAGCAGCATTTTGCGCGACGATTATTACTACTTTATGCTTGATAGTCGGCATTTATTTATCAGTATCTATCGGACATTTACAAGGATTTACGACCGAGCAACAAGATGAAACGTATATTTTTTCTATGAATATTGGCATTGATATGGTGAAATTCATGGTGTTCACAGTAGTGCTTGCCGTCATAGCTGCGGTGATTGATTTAGCAATAACAATCAGTTCACCCATGTATGAGCTATACGAAACCAACCCAACTTTATCAAGCAAAGCATTGTTTCAATCTGGTATGCGGGTAGGACGTGAAATTTTAGCTACATCTGCAAACACAATTTATCTAGCCTATTTTGGTGGGCAATTAACGTTATTCTTTTGGTTTTTTAGATTGAACTATTCTTTTGGACATATCATCAATTCTAAAATCTTCGCACAAGAATTTATATCCATTCTTCTAGGTGGTATCGCTGTTGCAATCAGCATCCCTATTACTGCTTGGATAACTGCACTTTTAATTAAATATCAAAAAAAGCGTCATCCAGAACACACACATCAATCGTCACATTAAAAAGTGAAAAGGAAGTGGGACATCATTAAATGCCTCCCACTTCCTTCTTAAATTTGTATAATTATATGATGCATACATACTAATTTTTATAATTAAAGCTTTTTTCCATCCTACAATGGCACAAATTTTTCAGCTTTTATTTGTGAATTTAACTTTCCAAGCGTTTTTTCAACGCAATGATATCATTTAAAGTTCTTGCAATTTTTCATTTAATAACCGTATTTTACGTTCTCGTAACTTTGTGTAATATGCGATATCCTCTTCTCTTGTTTGCAGTGGGAATATATAATAAATATCTTGATAAAAATCAATATTAAATTTAGTACGTCTACCTTCCAATACAATTCTCGAACTACTAGGTTGTGCTAAGGATAATTCATATTTGGGCATCACACTATGGTACACATTGACTATCTTCCCATCTTTGATTAAATCAGAAGTATTGATAAATTTAATCTCTATATGGTTTTCATTCGCTAAACTTCTCGTTAATAATGCTAACATAATGTCACAAAACATAATTGTCATAATCCCTTTGTTTTCAAAAGGAGGTGCCACCTCTAATTTTTCAATGTATACCTTTTCAGTTTCATCAAAATGATCAAATCTAGAACTAAATGTATCGTAAGCTTCATTTTCATATCTAGTAATAACGCTTGTCGCAATATAATCAAATGAAGTACCTTTCAAATAATAGTAACATTCCCCAAAATCTACGAACCTTTGATATGTAAAAGGTTTTATTTCTTCATTAAAATTTTTACACATAATATTAAATGGACTCACATTTTGGCTCACATTGTTACGTTTTATAAGCATAAAATAACCTCCTATTACATTGTTTTTCATCATAATAGTTGGCTATCGCAATACTCGCTGTCGACACACATAGAAAAACACCCCACATCAAATGTGAAGTGCCAAAGCTCATGTTTACTTTTCAACTTAAGAACAATGATTATTAATCAATAAAATAATCTACTATTTATGTCATGCTAAACTTTTAAAAATCAAACTTCTACAAAGTATCATCTAAACTTATGACAGCAGACAACATTAATAAATGACTTTCAACCATAATATCTATTAAGCTCTACGTACAATCTCATATGCGAAGCACTTGCAAAAGCCAATCTTAACGGTTTAAAAATGATTTTTCATAAACCAAACTGCACATCAAGAAGTTCAAATAAAAATCTTCGGTTCATATTGTCTATTCAATCTAATCATGCTTGAGCAATTCAGTTTAACAGCTTATACATTCAAAATAATCATATCCTTATTTTATATTATTTATATATTTAACATTTAATAACCAACCATAGCAGATTTTCATATTTAAATAAACATAATTGATTCATCTAAATTTAAATAATTATAATATATTTTTAATTCTGCGTTTAAAATCTTCAAATTTAATTATAGTTATCAATTTTTTACTCTTATTTATTTTCCATTTGTAACTCTATTACGCAACCACATTTATCAAGTTTTTCACGTAAAAAAACGTCGCAAAGTCTAACAAACTCTGTTAGCTTTTACGACGCAACTTTTAATTTCAACAACTTTGTTTCATTATGTAGACAGGTTTGTTTTCTAATAACGTTTCCCCTACGATTTCATAATGATTTTGAATATAAAGTTTTCTAGCCAAATGGTTATCTGTATTAACCGCTAAATAAATTTCATTGATCGTCGGATAATACCGCTTGATATATTGAGGCAATGCTTGCATAACCTTTTTACCGTACCCGAATCCTCGATATTGACTATCCACACTAAAAGATCTAAAAAATATTGCATTTGGGTTTGTAGAATAAGGTTTGATCCCTTCTCCTTCATGTAACGTAAAAAAGCCAACACATCGGTCTTTGTCATCATACACTAACGTAGGGTGACGTTCTTGATCTCGATTTGCTAAATCAATATTTTCCAAAGGGGTTTTAGTGAATTTACGATCTTCTTCCAACAACGTAAATTTCTCTAAATCAGAAAATAACAATGTATGATACGGTCTTAATTTCACCATTTTAGATACCGCTTCTTTAGCATATTCAATCCATGTAAGCACGGCAGGTGCAATGTTTTCTGTTTCATCTTTTTTTATCCACTTTATATCAGTAATTTCTTGTGCTGGTTTTACTGATGACCAATCAATTTCAAAAGATGTTGAAAAACAATTTAACTCCGTCTTTTTATCTTTTTGGGGATAAGCATCTCCTACAATTTTCCCCATATATGTAAAAGTTTCTTCCGAGATATCCAACTGTAATTCCTCTTGTAATTCTCTTCGTAAAGCTTGTTTTAGGGATTCTCCTGAATCTATTTTTCCACCTGGAAAATAATATTTATTTCTGTTTCTAGCTTGTACTAATAACAACTTGTCATCTGATTCAACTACTAAGCATACACATTTAATCATAACTAACGTCTCCACTCCCCCTCATGAATAAACATCATAATCAAACTATTTTTGTACTTTCAGCACTTATGTTATCATATTTTCTTCCTTGAAAACATTTGGTATCTCTCTCACCATAGAGTTTAATTTATTTAATGTTATAATAATAAAACGGATTTTATAAAATGGAGGATTTCATTCATGGCTAAAAAAACAAAAATTAACCGCATTTCAAATACAATTAATTTCATAGGTATTGCCGTAGAAGGCTTTAATTGGTATGCATATCAATCAAAAAATAAAAAATTACTATACACGAGCATGGCTATTACAAGTGTGGGTGCAGTCTTAGATTTCTACACTGCCTTAAAATCACCTAAGAAATTTGCTAAAATATTTTCAACATTCACTTTGGCAAGTACGTTGTTCTCAACTGCCAAGCGTATAAAATCATTACGTCAAGAACCATAAATATAAACCGCACATCAATGTGTTGTAAAATTTCATAAAAGCAAAACAAACGTCAATTTCTATATAATTAATAGAAATTGACGTTTATGCGTGAGTGTCAAAAATATTTATTTCTTCGACAGCTTTAATGAATATATTTATATGAACTTACTTGAGATGCTGGAATTGTTCTATAAGTGACGATGCCAGGCGAAGCACTGTAGTTCATTTCAGAAACCGTAATACTACCATTTGAATTTACAGATTCTACAAATGCTACATGTCCATAATATCCAAGGTCACTTTGTAAGATTGACCCTACAGTTGCTCTATGATCTACTGTGTAGCCATCTCCTGGTGCAGCGTTGTCCCAATTATTAGCATTCCACCAATAAGTACTAATCCCTTTACCGATTTGAGCACGTTTATTAAATACATGCCATGTACACTGACCCCAGTCATATAAATTTGAATGATTGAATACCGGCGTTTTATAGCCAGTTGAACCTGTTGAGCCACTAGATGACGATGCAGTACCAGATACTTTTAATTTTTGTCCTGGATAGATATTAAAGTTTTTAAGACCATTCAAACTCATGATTTTTTGATAAGTCGTACCGTATTTAGCTGCAATCGCCGATAATGAATCGCCTGATTTCACTGTGTATGTCGTTGTGCTACCTGATGCAGTTGAACCACTTGTTGACGTAGATGTTGATCCAGATACTTTTAATTTCTGACCTGGATAGATTGTAAAATTCGAGAGTCCATTTAAACTCATAATTTTTTGGTATGTCGTCCCATGTTTTGCAGCAATCGATGACAATGAATCACCTGATTTCACTGTATATGTTGTCGCACTTGAGCTACTTGTTGAAGTGCTTGAAGTTGTAGTCCCTGACACTTTCAATGTTTGATTTGGAAAAATCACATTCGATGTCAAATTATTCAATGATTTCAATTTTGCTATTGAAATATTATATTTATTCGCTATTGACCAAAGAGAATCGCCACTTTTGACTTTGTATGTTGTAGCTGCATCTGCATTTGCAGAGTTAATAGCTGCAAGCGCACTTGTCCCAATTACAGTTGCTATTATTTTTTTATGCACTTATGTTAACCTCCCAAATATAAATCCGATACTTTTCGTTTCCATCACGCTTACTATTATACAATTTAATTTAACACTTTTGTATATAATTTATATGACATTATTATTACAAAGTAAACCTTTTGTTATTTCTAATGAAACATGGCTTTGAAAACTGTATATTTCAGTCAAATGTTTTTATATCTATATCTTTAATATTAAAATAACGATGTAAAAAGTATTTATAATTTTCAGATGTTATATTTTTCTTTTCCTTTTGACCATGATGTGTAATTGTTATATGATCATTCGACATTGTCACCCTACCATATGGCATTGCTTTACTAATTAACAGTTTCTGTACAAAAATAGATGATTCATTATTTTGATTAAACGCTATACCTGGTTCAAAATCTGCCAGTTCTCTAGGTTCATCTTTAAATTGATATTGCGTCTGCCATTTATAATCAACTTCTTTCTTCATTTCAAATGTATGGTCACTTACTTTACTTACCTTAAACTCACCGTTCACATCATAAACAGGTTGCTCATCATGTGCAATAGGTATGGCTGCTTTAGGTATATCCGCGTAACCGACATCAACTAAATATTTTTTCTGATTCAATATAACGATTAATGCCATATGTGAACCTTCCATGGCCCAGCCTGAACCATTATAAATTGTCGCAGAAACCATATAAACGTTATAGCCTTTACTTGTTAAATATTCACAAAACAATCTGTTTTGTTCATAACAATAACCACCTCTATGTTGGTTCACAATTTTATCTATCATTGATTCATTATCTAAAGCAATAGGTTGTCCATTCTGCACATTAATATTTTCAAATGGCACATTCAATACATATCTTTCAATATAATAGTTCAATGTTTCTAAGTGATTGCCATGATCTGTATGTGTGTCTATCTCTAAATAATTTTCTAATACGTTAAAATTAGTCATACAACTCCTCCATTTCTTAATAGCTTAAAAATAAGCTCGATACTCACGATGCATGAATTCAATTAGAAGTAACAAGCAAACCAGGAATTTTAAGTACATCAAAAAGCATCTTCAACTTAAACTCGATCAACCCCACTCATTCACTCAAAACAACAAAAATATAGTTATTCTAAGTTATGTATAATTTTCTTCAATATATTCTATAATTTTATATGATAAGGGGTAATAATGATTATAGGCAATCTTTTGATATTGACATCAATTAAATAAATAGATATTGTGTATGTCTATACATTTGTATAGCTAATCTAATAATTTTTACACATTTTGGCACCTCACGGTTTAGTGATATGTATGAACGTTTAAGCGTCACACTGCTTGGTGTTTATTATTAATTTTCAGACTATTCTTAATATATTATGTTTTTTATTTTGGAGGGGATTATTTGAGCAAGGAACAATCGCAAAATCAACAACCAAACGATTTACGAATTCGCAGCAAAGTGATTAGTGAAGGTGTAAGTCGTACACCAAATCGATCTTATTTACGTGCACTTGGTTTTGAAGATGAAGATTTTGAAAAGCCTATGATAGGTGTCGCTAGTACATGGAGTGAAGTCACACCATGTAATATGCACATCGACGGTCTCGCTCGTGCAACTAAACGCGGTATAAGCGAATCCGGAGGTTCACCATTGATTTTTAATACGATAACAGTTTCAGATGGTATCTCCATGGGCACAGATGGTATGCGTTTCTCATTGCCAAGTCGTGAAATCATTGCTGATTCAATTGAATCTGTAGTCAACGCAGAAAATTTAGATGGCGTAGTAGCAATCGGTGGCTGTGATAAAAACATGCCAGGATGTATGATTGGTATCGCTCGTCTTAATTTACCCGCTGTCTTTGTATATGGCGGTACTATATTACCCGGAAAATTAGATGGTAAAGATTTGGATGCCGTATCTGCTTTTGAAGGTGTGGGACAATACAATAATGGAGAAATAGATAAGGCAGCATTACATAAAGTAGAGTGCGCTGCTTGCC
Organism: Staphylococcus cohnii species complex 1663; assembly: GCF_041008415.1. Classification (NCBI taxonomy): domain Bacteria; kingdom Bacillati; phylum Bacillota; class Bacilli; order Caryophanales; family Staphylococcaceae; genus Staphylococcus; species Staphylococcus cohnii species complex 1663. The sequence goes on along the minus strand of NZ_JBFDVL010000001.1, from coordinate 388,670 downwards.
CTGGTGCTGGTGCTTGTGGCGGGATGTTTACTGCGAATACAATGTCCTCTGCCATTGAAGCTATGGGAATGAGCTTACCTGGAAGTGCGTCTCACCCAGCTGTATCAACTAATAAATCTAAAGATAGTCGTGCAGCAGGCAAAGCTGTTTATCATTTATTGGAACAAGGTATATATCCTAAAGATATCATGACCAAAGAAGCATTTGAAAATGCAATTACTGTTGTCATGGCATTAGGTGGGTCTACAAATGCGATTTTACATTTACTAGCTATTGCGCATACTATTGACGTAGATTTGACACTTGATGATTTTGAAAAAATACGTAAACGCGTACCGCATATTGCTGATTTAAGACCTAGCGGCAAATACGTCATGGCACATCTTGATGAAGTAGGTGGCGTGCCAGGCGTAATGAAATTATTACATGAAAAAGGGTTAATTCATGGAGATTGTTTAACAGTTACTGGGAAAACCGTTGCTGAAAACTTAGCTCAACAACCTAGCCTTTCTGACGATAAAGCCATCATTAATTTTGATCAGCCTAAACATCCTACGGGTCCACTTGTTATTTTAAAAGGTAATCTAGCACCTGAGGGCGCAGTAGCCAAAATTTCAGGTTTAAGTGTGACTTATATTAAAGGACCTGCTAAGGTTTTTGATTCAGAACCTGCAGCAACAAAAGCCATACTCAATGACGATATACAACCTGGAGATGTTGTGGTGATTCGCTATGCTGGACCAAAAGGGGCGCCTGGTATGCCAGAAATGCTATCAGCTTCTTCTATTTTAGTAGGAAAAGGATTAGGTGAATCTGTAGCATTGCTAACAGACGGACGTTTTTCAGGTGGTTCACATGGTCTAGTAGTTGGTCACGCTGCTCCAGAATCCCAAGCAGGCGGCCCAATGGCATTACTTCAAGAAGACGACATCATTACCATTGACGCTAAAAATTTAGAAATTAGTTTTGATATTTCTGATGAAGAGCTAGAACGTCGCCGCAATGCATGGCAAGCACCACCACTAAAAGAAACACGTGGTACTTTAGCAAAATATGCCAAACTCGTATCATCTGCTTCAAAAGGTGCAATTACTGACTAATGCATCACATTTGTTTAATACCATTCTATAATTAATGTTAAAAGTATAATTTGAACTTTTAATTAAAAACCAATGTACATCAAAAATGTACGTTGGTTTTTTATGTTAATGTCATTAATTTATTTAGCTATGCAACGCAAATCCTTTAAATAATTTATCTACATGATTTTTCTTACCGCGTATACCAATGCCAACAAGGTTTAAGTCCTCTGTTTTATATTTAGCAATTACCGCGCGATTATCTGCATCGTTATATGTGGAGAATAACTCTTCAGTATATACTGTGATAACAACATCTTTACTCAAAGATTTTTGTAACAACTCTACCATGGATTCTTGTGTCGATGAATGTATCATCACAGGTTGCTGAGACATCGGTAAATATTGTACGTTATCCTTATCTATATAGTGTTCCCCAATAATATTTTGGGTTCCAGCAATTCCGCTCATTAAGAAGGCAGTTACATTTAATTTTTGCCATACTTCTAAGTCTTCTCTCAAAACAATTTTAATTTTAGTATCAAAAGCCATATATAATTTACTCCTTTAAGGTGATAACAAATATTTTTCTATATCTTATATAGAATCAAGTGTTATATATAGGATAAAATTGCAGTATTTATATTCTTGGAAAATTATCAATGCAATAATATCCTATATAAAATATTCATTTACGTATACTCTATTAGAACGATTAAATTTTAAGGAGTATATGATGAATATGATTACTTTGATTGTTTATTGTTTTATTGTTACTGCAACACCTGGCCCCACCAACATCATAATTTTATCTAATGTTCAGAACTATGGAATAAAATCTGGTATGCGATTCATATATGGCTCAACCATTGGGTTTGTAGTATTGCTTGTAATTTCTGCTATATTGAACTCTTTTTTAAATAAAGTCCTTCCAAATATCATCATTTATTTACAAATTTTAGGTACCATTTATATGATTCACTTGGCTTATCAAATATTCAATATGGATGTTTCAAAAAAAGATGAGTCAAAAGTGAAAGGTTCATTTTTTTCTGGTTTATTGTTGCAATTTATAAACCCTAAAGTAATTTTATTCACTTTAACCGTTTTTCCTAGCTTTATATCACCCTATTCAAGTGAAAATTATATATTACTGACAAATATATTTATCATAGGTACCATTGGGTTTATTGCTTTTATGATTTGGGTGGGTTTTGGCGCTATATTTAATAAAATATTTCAAAAATATAATAAAATTTTAAACATTGTATTAGGTATACTTTTGATTTATGCTGCAATTATGTTATGGGTTTAAAGAACTTAAAAGAAGGTGAAAAGATGGAAGAATTCATATATAAAAAAAATGGAGGAATTACTGCTTTATCTGCAAGTATTAATGACTTCTCATATAAAAATCATACACATAGCGAATATGCTATTGGCGTTACTAAAAGAGGAATACAACATTATCATTTGGATGGTAAGCTTCAACTTTCATACCAAGATGGCATCATGTTATTTAATCCAGAACAAGTCCATGATGGAATGGCTCACGATCGTTCAGGCCTTGAATATTTTATGTTATATATTGAACCATCTGTATTATTAGATGCAGCTGAACGTAAAGAACCTATTCAATTTACAACACCAATAATTTATAATAGTAAAATTGAATCTGATGTATATCATCTAGCGAATGCTATATTTCATGAATACGAGGGAGAAATTATAGATGAGCAATTAATCAAACTTGTAGATGATTTAGTAAATCAATCTACAATTAAGAAACATGTTGAAAGTAACGCCTATATAAGTAAGATTAAGGGAAGAATACTTTATGGATTAAAAGAAAATTTGAAAATTACAGATTTAGCACATGAATTCGGCATGTCAAAATTCCAATTTATACGATATTTTAAAGAGCAAACTGGGATAACACCTTATCAATTTTTATTAAACAGCAAAATTGAAGAAGCAAAAAATATCATAGAAATAGATAAAGATATACATTTAGCAGTTAGTGAATTAGGATTTTCTGATTTAACACACTTAAATAGACAATTCAAAAAAATATACGGTATCACTGCAAACAATTACGCTCAGTCTTTTTAAACTTTATTACATATAGTTAATTTCACAAAATTTGATAATAGTATGATGTTAAGACATCAATGTTTTTGATTTACGAATTGACATTTACTTTGTTTCTATGGAAATTTTATATTTAAAAAATGTTGCTTTTTGAAAATAAGCTTCTATTAAGTATAAATGATAATGTAATCATCTTTCATACACTTTTGAATACTTTATTGTTATATTTTTTTATTAAATTCCATTTTGGAATAATTTATTACTATTTAGGGAATTTCAAACAAAATTTAGCACAAGTCTTTTATAGTGAAGTTAACAAATAAAAGTGAGGTGAAGGACATGGACTTTATCATTGATATCATCAAAAAAATCGTTGGTTTATTCACAGGTAAATAATTTCTAACCTCTATAAAGAGACTGGTACGGTATGTATCAGTCTTTTTTTTGATACATACTATAACCAATAGTTGCACTGAAACCATTCACTGATGTTGTTCTTTTTTTTATTTCTCTCCTCCTTCTTTAACGTCTTGTTTCACTTCTTTTACCCGTTCAATAAGCTTATTCACCTATCATACTTCATTATTATACAAAAATTGTATTCAAGAAAATATGACTCAAATCATAGTACGCTTAATAAAAAATAAACGAGGATAAAATCAAAACCATAAATTTTGATTATTTATCCTCGCTCAATTTTTCATATCAAATCGTCTTAACCATTCTCTTTATATAATAATATTTAATTTCCTTCATTATATTTATTTCTACTTTCTTACGAAAATAAAGTTTTCAATATATTGAATAATGAACCTACTAAATCAAAAAAGTCTCCACTCATCATTTACCCTCACCTTCATAAAATGTATTTGCATCGCTTGATCTATGCTTCAGCGTTTTCAGTTTTTACTAAGTCTGAAGCAATACCTTCATAAAATTGTCTTAATTCTGCTTGTGAACGCTTTGTATCATTACTATCTTGTCCAACAAAGTCCGCATGATCCCAATCATGCATAATTGGTGTCACCTGCCAAACACCTTTTTGAACCTGGTTCGATGCTTCTACATGTGCTTGATTAAATGGATGTAATGCTGAAATTGTTGAAACCAGGCCATCATTGACACGCCATTCTTTTTCAGGTGCTTTTCCAATCACATTACCTGTTAATCCCATAGGTAAATACATGTTAATATCTGATTTTTGTTTACCAAATAATCCATCTCTTGTAGATTCTCCAGTATATGTCTTATAAACGATGTTCGGATTTAGTGAAGTTTTTTTATTTAATTCAGTCGCTCCTGCTCTGGTTAAATCATAAAAGCCATTATCGTCTGTCGTCCATAATTTACTGTCTTTCAATCGTTTAACATATTGATTATATGTCTCATCATCTTTTTGTTTTAAACCCCATTGCTCAAGACCAAAGCTAACTTTAGAATTTTTATTACCTTTTAGTTTCGCGTAATCAAACGCAACTTGTCTGATAAGCGTTTCATTACCTAATTGATCAGCTGCGTGTGTACCATTATGGGGTGTTGCTAAGGTAGTAATTGAACTAATCATGTTATTGTTATTACCTTGAAATACTGGTGCTATATCGCCACCATGTTGTTTTTGATATTCTATTTCTTCTGGATCACCATTACGTAAATATTCTTCTAGTTGTCTAATCGTTTGTCCACCCATGCTATGACCAACTAAATGAACTTTTTGACCTGGTTGCCAGTCTTTATATACACCTTCATATGTCTTGCCATAACGTTCGTGACCATATTTTTCAGCATGTGCAGCCCCATAATCTACTGTACCGCCTTTAATGTAATAGTATAATTCAACTGCTCTGTCATGGTTACTACTTAACGCACCAATACTTGCTTCATATGCATTGTAACCCTTTTGTTCTAAGTCTTGTTGAATATTTAATTTGTCACCTCCCCAATAATGAGGTAAAACAGAGGGTTTAATATCGTCTGTAAAACCATTAAAACCGTGTACTAATATAATGGGATCTTGGTTTTTATATTGGCCTTGTTTCGCTTTTTTTGTTGGTTGTTCTTGCGTTTTTTCAGCGTTCTGTTGATTCACTTGATTATTTGTTGTAGCAACCGCATTTTTCTTAAGTAAAGCTAAATTTTTATCTGGATCGTTTTTCTGTTGATTGCTTTGGCTATCTTCGTTAGCTAAATTGTCATTTTTTAATTGTCCAAATTTAATATCATTTTGAGATTCTGATTGGGATGCACTTTCATTTACTTTCATCTCTTTTACTTTATCTTGTTCATTGTAGTTTGGGTCTACTTCTTCTGTTGTCTGTGCTTCGGTTTTATCTTGCTTGTTGTAGTCCGGGTCTACTTCTTCTGTTGTCTCTGTTTTAGTTTTATCTTGTTTATTGTAGTCCGGGTCTACTTCTTCTGTTGCCTCTGCTTTGGCTTTATCTTGTTTATTGTAGTCCGGGTCTACTTCTTCTGTTGCCTCTGCTTTGGCTTTATCTTGCTTGTTGTAGTCCGGATCTACTTCTTCTGTTGCCTCTGCTTTGGCTTTATCTTGCTTGTTGTAGTCCGGATCTACTTCTTCTGTTGCCTCTGCTTTGGCTTTATCTTGCTTGTTGTAGTCCGGGTCTACTTCTTCTGTTGCCTCTGTTTTAGTTTTATCTTGTTTATTGTAGTCTGGATCTACTTCTTTTGTTGTCTCTGTTTTAGTTTTATCTTGCTTGTTGTAGTCTGGGTCTACTTCTTCTGTTGCCTCTGCTTTGGCTTTATCTTGCTTGTTGTAGTCCGGATCTACTTCTTCTGTTGCCTCTGCTTTGGCTTTATCTTGCTTGTTGTAGTCCGGGTCTACTTCTTCTGTTGCCTCTGTTTTAGTTTTATCTTGTTTATTGTAGTCTGGGTCTACTTCTTCTGTTGTCTCTACTTTGGCTTTATCTTGTTTGTTGTAGTCTGGATCTACTTCTTCTGTTGTGTTATTTTTATTATTTTCTAAGTCTACCTTTTCATTATTTACGTTTTCTGCATCAGTCGTTAATTTATCATTATGTAAGCTTTGATTTTCTGAAGTTTGTTTATCATGCTCTAAATTATTATTCTTATTAACCGGTACACTACTTTCCCCAGTAGTGTTATCACTATTTGTTTCCCCAATATGTTCCCCAATGTCCTGATAGCTCATTTCGCTTGCTTGTTTTTCTGTTTCAGCAGCTTGCGCACTGTCTACGCCCATAAAGAGTAAAGATCCAATTAATATAGATGATGCGCCAAAAGTGAATTTGCGAATACTATATTTGTTTTTTTTCTGTTCCATACTAGACACCTCTTGGTTAATAGAATTTAATAAATAACAAACTTCCTTATGCTAAATGAATAGATTTAAAATAAAACGCGGTACTAATTCGAAAATTTTACCAATAATCTCTTTCATAAATTACTCCTTTCAGAAAACGTTTTCAAATAATAGTAAAAATTAAATTATCTATTTAAAACAATTAATGCAATACAACAAATTTTTTAAATAAATAATTTAATTTGACCTTACTAAACAAATAAAAAATAGTCAACAATATAAATAAAAATATAATAACTTAATTCATACTTTACAAATTATTCAAAAAAGCCCTTTATCAATACTCAATTTTCACATTGATATGATAAAGGGCTAATAATTAATGTTATTTAATTGCTATAAAAATTGTACGACAAATATTAATATAATAACGACTGGTAAAATAAATTTAATGAGATAATACCAAGGCATAAACAACCTAAATTTATCTTTTCCAAAGTGTTCTTTTAAAGCGTGTTTATCAAGTAATTGTCCTACAACAAGTGTTGTTCCCAACGCACCTATAGGCATTAAAATGTTGGAAACTAAGAAATCCATGTTGTCAAAAATAGTACCTGCTGCAAATTTTACATGACTCAGACTTCCAAAAGATAATGTTGCAGGAATACTTATCATAAAAACAAGTACACTTATATAAAGCGATACAGATTTACGTTTCGAATTATCATTTTTAGTAAAGTTTGACACATTGAGTTCTAGTAACGAAATTGAAGAAGTAAGTGCTGCAAATAAAAATAATATTAAAAAAATAAAATAAAAACCTGAACCATATGCCATCTGATCAAATACTTTTGGTAACACTTTAAATAGTAATCCAGGTCCTTCAGTTGGGCTATAACCGAAAGCTGAAATCGCAGGGAATATTGCTAAACCTGCTAACACAGATACTAGAATGTTCATCGCTACAATAGAAACAGCCGAAGTTTTAATAGTCATTTCTTTAGATGCATAACTAGCATATGTAATCATGCCTGTTGTTCCTAATGACAGTGTAAAAAACGATTGGCCTAGCGCAAATAAAATCCCCTCTATTGAAATATCTTCTAAGCGTGGTTGCAATATATATTTCAATCCTTCAAACGAGCCATCGAGAGTTAGCGATTTTACAACAATAATAATAAGGAAGATAAATAATAACGGCATCATAAATTTAGATGCTTTTTCTAATCCTTTTTCAACTCCCATCATTACAATGAACATCGTCAACAAAATAAATATCCCTTGGCCTGTAACCGTCAACCATGGATTACTTATAATAGATTCAAATTCTATTTGGCTTAATTTACCACCATTAAACGAGCATATTTGAAGTAATACATTAAATATATAAATGATAATCCAACCACCGATGACACTATAAAAACCAAATAAGATAAATACAGCTAAATTACCATTCCATCCTATAATATTTAACCATTTTCTATTTGTTAATTTTTCATATATTTTAGTAGTATATGTTTTGCCCATTTTTCCCACTGTAAATTCCATCATTAATAATGGCAGTCCTACAAACAGTGTAAATATTAAAAACATTAATAAGAAAGCCCCACCGCCATAAATACCTGCCATATATGGAAATTTCCACATTGCGCCTAGCCCTATCGCAGACCCCGCACTTGCCAATATGAAACCGAGCGATGACTTCCATTGAGATTCATTATGCATCTTTCATACATCCTTTACACCCTATTATTCTTTACTGCGTTAAAGCGTTTATGTAACATAGGAAACTACTATAACATTTTTTTGAATTGAGCTCAATAGTTAATTACTTAAAACACTCGATATCATCACATTTACAAACATGACATTAAAAACTACTTCATTTAACATTTTAGACATTCTAATTTTCTGAAATTTCATTGAATTCATATAACTTTTGTGTTATATTAATGTATGTTTTGCAACAAATAATTTTAAAAATAATAGAGGTATTAAAATGAATAGACTCATACTGATTTCTGGTCTAATGTTATTCTCATTTTTCTTTGGAGCCGGAAATCTAATATTTCCACCTATGTTAGGATATACAGCTCAAGAAAATATGTGGGTTTCAATGATAGGATTTTCAATCACTGGTATTTTATTACCATATTTAACAGTCATCGTCGTAGCTTATATGAACGGTGGCGTTGAAAGTATTGGTAACAAAGTCCATCCGTTATTTGGTACGATTTTTGCAATCTGTATTTATGCATCTATTGGTGCATTATATGGTATACCACGTGCTGCAAATGTCGCTTACGAAATTGGCACAAAAAACGTATTACCTGTACATAATCAATTAACTTTAATTATATTTTCAGCAGTCTTCTTCTTAGTCGTTTACTTGATTGCACTTTATCCAAATCGAATCATAGATAATTTAGGTAAATACCTAACACCTATTTTAATATGCATTATCGCTATTTTATGTATTTTAGTTATTATTAAACCAGAAGGTTCAATTGGTAAAGCTGGTGGCGACTTTGCGCAAACACCACTTGTGTCTGGTGTCTTAGAAGGTTATTTCACAATGGACCTCGTTGCTGCACTCGCTTTTTCAGTAGTCATTGTTCAAAGTTTTAAATTAAATGGTATTAATGAACCAAAGTTATTAGTTAAAAATGTTGTGAAAGCAGGTTTTATTTCTGCCGTGCTATTATTTATCATTTATTTTGCTTTAGCTTATGTTGGCGCGACAACTGATCAAACAGGCTTAAAAGATGGCACAGATATTTTAACTTTTAACTCATTACGTGTATTTGGGTCTTTAGGAAACTTAATTTTTGGGATAATTGTGATACTAGCTTGTTTAACAACTTGTATTGGACTTGTAAATGCTTGTTCAGCGTTTGCAATGAAAAAATTACCAAAGATTTCTTATAAATTATTTGTACTTATCTTTTCAATATTAGGTTTTACTGTTTCTACTTTAGGATTAGAACTTATTTTGGAAATTGCTGTACCATTACTTACATTTATTTATCCAACATCTATCGTATTAGTGCTTATTTCGTTATTGAGTATCTTCATCTCATTTGAAATGAAATATAGCTTTATCATACCAACAATTGCAACATTGATTATTTCTTTATTACAAATATTAAATGACTTTAATTTAATTAAAATACTTAATGTTGTATATGCGCATTTCCCATTAGCAAATATCCAATTAGCATGGTTGATACCATTTATAGTGTGTCTGCTAATCGGTATTATTATCGATTTCTGCTATGCTAAATCGCAAGCTAAAATGACTTAAGTTAGTGCGCACTATTAACCAGACGGTATGTCAACACATATCCATTCTCATCAATACATCCCTTCAACTATGGGATGTATTTTTTATGTAAAATAGTAAAATTTCAAAAAGGTTTTCGGATTTTTAAAGTTGTTTATACGCATAATTTAGAATTTTCCATAATATTCACTCACCTATAAAATGATATATTTGTATGTAATTGGTATAATACATGTTAGCTATATAATCAAATTTGCTATTTAAGGATTGTGATTGGGTATGACTGAATTTAATGAATTTTTGGAGTCATTAGAAAATGACAAACAAACAGCCACAATGGAAGCTATCTTTAATTGGATTTCTGAGACTTTTCCTGAACTCGAAACAACAGTAAAATGGAATCAACCGATGTTTACGCATCACGGTACGTTTATTATTGCTTTTAGTAAATCTAAACAGCATTTCTCAGTAGCACCTGAAGCAAAAGGAATGGCTGAATTTACTGAACAGATTGCAGAATCTGGATATTCACAAACCAATAATTTATTTCGTATTAAATGGACACAAGACGTTAACTATGAACTATTGCAGTCCATGATTCAATTCAATATCGAAGACAAAGCGAATTGTACTACATTTTGGAGAACTTAATTTTAAACATATTGAAACATAAAAGGATGGCTCTACTCATATTGGGTAGAAACCATCCTTTTTAGTATTTAAATTGTTTATGTATAATCTTCAAAAAACGCTATCACATCTTGCTCTACATCCAAATGACCTTCACCATACGTCATTAAATGTTTACACGTAGGATAACCTTGAATTTCTTTATCCTCATGCTCAATTTGATTATAAATATAATTTGCACTAGCTTCATAAGCCTTTTCATCTTGTTCGCCAAACTTTATAGCAATAGGGACAGAAATTTGATTTAAGTGTGCCATCGCATCATCAACAAGTTTTTTAAATTTATCAAAACCAACGGCATAGTTTTCAATTTGATTCATCTGTTGTTGTATTGCTTCTTGTGACAAACCTACTAAGTTTCCCATGCGTTCTCCATAAAATTCCAGCCTTTTTGCAAGTCCAGCATCGTCTTTACTAAACGGTGTCGACATCACTGCAACAGAAGCAACCTGCTTTTCTTCCGCCAATTTTAAAGACAAAATACCGCCTAATGAGATGCCGCATACACTTATATTTGAATAACCTTGATCTTGCAAATATTGATATCCTTCTAGCGCATCTTGCCACCAATCCTCTGCGTCATAAGCCATCAATGATTCGAGCAATAAGCCATGCCCTTTATAGGAAGGCGCATAACATGTAAAACCAGCTTTATTTAATTTTGTAGCTAATAATTTTACATCTCTAATCGTACCTGTAAATGAATGTAATAACAATATAGCACGTTCAGAAGATTTATTTTCCAAAAATATCGGATTAGGTTCTTTTACATTTATCATCTATTGTCACTCCAACTTTTAACATCCATACACATTGTAATAGAAAATCGTTTACGATACAACGCGTTATGATTAATGAAAATCAAGATTGCTCAAACGACTATCTCTCAAAAAATACAAGCCACTTCCTTAATGGAAGTAGCTTGCTTCTATGAGGAAGTCTGGAAACATGCCTAAGGCATGCTCACAGCGACCCATAGTGTGTGCATGCCCTTGGCATGCTTATATAGTGTACAATTTTATGTAAGTTCTTTCAAACATTTATAAATACTGAAACTATTGAAATTCATTTTATCTACATGCAAGTATATAGGATAATTTCTATTTATCTTCTTTATTTTTGTAATATTCAGATAAATGATTGTTAAATAATTATCGATTTTGACGAATATAACTCAGCTTTAATAAAGTATAATATATAATGACGGAATTTAAAGGAAAATGAGGTAATAAATATGGATGATTTAAAAATCAACAAAAGATTAATTATGACACCTGGCCCTGTTAGCGTAGACCCCCGCGTTTCACAAGCAATGTCAAACTCTATTTTAGGTCAATTTGACTATGAATTTGTAGACATTATGAATCAAACAATGGAACTAATTCGTAAATCTTTTTTAACAAAAAATCAATGGTCATTTCCTATTGATGGCACAAGTCGTGCTGGCTTAGAAGCTGTGATTTCCAGTATTGTTAAACCTGGTGATGATGTCCTAGTTCCAGTCATCGGACGTTTTGGCTATTTATTCGCTGAACTGGTTACGCGTGCTGGTGGTATCGTTCACAGCATTTATAAACCAATGGGAGAGGTATTTGAACAATCAGAAATCATTGAAGCTTTAGATCAATATCAACCAAAAGTACTTGCTATTGTACACGGTGAAACATCGACTGGTAGATTGCAACCAATTGATCAACTTGGTCGAGCATGTAAAGAAAGAGGGATATTTTCTGTTGTTGATGCTGTGGCTACATACCAAGGTATGGTTATTCCAGTAGATGAGTGGGAATTAGATGCAGTCATTGGTGGCGCTCAAAAATGTTTATCTATTCCTTCAGGTATTACCCCAATTACTTTCAACGATAGATTTAGTGATGCCATCAATGCGCGCAAACGTGTAGAACTTGGCATTCGCTCTACTGAAACCACAGAACCAGATCATTTTATCAGAAGTAATTATTTAGATTTAGCACAATTACAAGATTATTGGAGCCCAAAACGTTTAAATCATCATACTGAAGCAACGACTGCAATATATGCACTTCATACTGGTCTAAGATTAGCACTATCTGAAGGACTGGAAGCACGTGCGCAACGGCATGCCTTTCACCAAGAAGGTTTAAAAGCAGCCTTGAAGGCATTAGGACTCGAAATATACGGCAATGAATCGAACGAAATGAAAATGGTTATATGCGTTAATATTCCTGATGGTATAGATGATATAGCATTCAGAGACAGTTTATTAAAAAATTATGGCATAGAAATTGCAGGATCCTTTGGAGAGTTAAAAGGTAAAATATGGAGAATCGGTATCATGGGTTATGCTATCCAAAAACAGAATATCTTAACATTTTTAGCTGCATTTGCAACTCACCTTCTTGCTCAAGGCCTTATCAAAAATCTTGATATAGAAAATGCAATTAAAACACTTATCAATCACTATGATAATAATGCGATATCATAAGATTTCAACACATCATTTGACTATATAAATCAAAAAAGGTACAACTCCAATCCTAAAATGATGCACATCTCAGAAGTTAGATTTTTAGTCCAACTTTAGAGGTGCCCATCAAAAACCATTGGTGTCGTACCTTTTTAATTTTTTCATTATAAATTTAAGTCTTTGCTATTATTCATCTTCTACAACTCTATTTTTAGCTGCAGGATAACCAAAAATAAAGAATAGTAATGACATGAGTAATAATGCAACAATGCCTGATATCCAATTTCCTGTGAAATCATGCAAGTATCCAATTAAAAATGGTCCAATCGCTGCAATTAAGTATCCTACAGATTGACCAAAACCGGATAATGAAATACTACCATCACTCGTCCGTGCACGGATTGAGAAGAATGTCATACATAAACTGAAACATGCTCCCATTGCTAAACCAGCAATAACCATACCAATAACAAGTAACACTAATGATTGTGTAAAGAATAAGCCAAAACCAGTTAAGAATAAAATTGTGATAATAACGACCAATATACGTTGGTCTTTCAATTTAGATGCTATAATTGGAAATGAAAATGTCATAGGTACTTGAGAAAATTGATTGAGCATTAATAAATAACCTGCTGTGGATGGATCTACCCCTCTATCAACTAATATAGATGGCACCCATGCGACAACGGTATAGAATACCATAGATTGGAAGCCCATCGTCAAAGCAACCATCCAAGCTAATTTTGATTTGACAATATTGACTTTCTTACGATGTTTGACTTGTGTTTGATCAATTGTATGTTGTTCTAATTGCGCACCTTGACGTGCTTTAGGAATCCACAAAATAATCGCGATAATACCTAGAATAATCCAAAATGACAGTGACAACCTAAAACCGAGTGATGTTTGTGATAATGGGAAGCTTAACCCGCCACCTAAGCCTGCTGTAAAGTTCATAGTTCCACTATAAATGCCCGTAGCAATGCCGATTTGCATTGGGAAATACCATTTTACATAGCTAGGTAGTACAACGTTACCAAATGCAATTGCTATCCCTAATACTAATGTACCAATAATAAATAAAGTAAAATCACCAGCTACACGTAAATACAATCCAATTATTAGTAATATAGTAGAGTACAGAATTGTACGAGACATTGTGATACGCGACGTTACTCTCGATACTAATGGAGAAACAATCGCAAAAATAATGAGCGGTATAGTAGTTAAGATGCCAGCAACACTGTTATTAATTTCCATTACATGCTTGATCTCATCAACTACAGGCCCTACTGATGTGAGTGGCGCACGTAAAGTAGAAGCAATAAACACAATTGCCAAAATTACGCCCCAATTTTCTTTAATTCTATGTATACGATAGGGTTCAGTCATCTTATACCACCTTTCTTCCAAATCTTTTAATATAATAATACAACGAATCGATCAAATGAAAACCATTTGAACGATTCGCAAGTAATTGTTTCTAAAGAACTCATCCATTATTGTTCAACATTTAATAAAATACGTGTACCTGCTTTACCTTCTAATGCTTCAACTGCATCATCTAATGAACAGATAATCGCTTCTTTACCCATTTCAGCAAATTGAATCGCAGCTTCAATCTTAGGTAACATACTTCCTTCAGGGAATTGCCCTTCGGCAACATAAGTTTTTGCTTGTTCAACTGAAATTGTTGCTAATTTCTTTTCGTTCGGTTTACCAAAGTTCACACAAACATTTGATACATCTGTTAACATCATAAATGTGTCTGCTTCAACTTGTTGCGCAAGTTTTAAACCAGAGCGGTCTTTATCGATAACCGCTTCCACACCTTGAATATTCCCGTTTTCATCACGATAAACTGGTATACCACCGCCACCAGATGAAATAACGATCGCTTGGTCAATCAATGCTTTAATTTGATTGACACCGTGAATCACGAGTGGCTCTGGTGAAGGAACAACACGACGGTAACCTCTACCAGCATCTTCTACCATCACAAAACCATGTGTTTTTTCTAGGCGTTTTGCTTCAATTTCGTCAAAAAATACGCCAATTGGTTTTGTTGGATTATCAAATGCCTTATCATCTTTATCCACTTCTACCATTGTTAATAATGTTACCACATCACTTTGAATATTTAATGCATGTAAATGATTTTTTAAAGATTCTTCCATCATATAACCAATAAATCCTTGTGATTCGGCGTTACATGCATTGATTGGAAGTGGATCTACAACGTCTTTTGCCGCTTCATTTTGTGCAATAATATTACCGACTTGTGGTCCATTACCATGTGTAATGACAACGTTATGTCCAATTTTTTTCAACTCTGCCATTTTTCGTGTAGCAGCAAACACATTTTTATATTGATTGTCGTATGACGCTTCTTGTTTAGGTTGTAAAATAGCGTTACCGCCTAAAGCAAGTACAACACGCTTACTCATACGTTTCACTCCTTCAAGTTAATGCTACAAACATGCCATATACTGTGTCTCTTCCTGATGACGAACCTACTTTAAGCAGTCGCTCAATATTTGCCAGTGACGGCTCATGTTGTAACTCTGATATTTTCGAACTAAACACCCCTTGCTGTGCGCATTTTAAAAATGTTTCTCCTACTAGTGTTGTTAATGGTTCATCAAGTAGTTGTTTTAATTTTTCTAAATTTGGTTTTCTAATATAAGGATCAGTAAAATGAATGAACAACATACCAGTTAGAATGTCATCACCAGAGGGCGTAAGCCCTTTTCCTCTACCAATTAAGTAGCGATAATAATGTTCTACGGTTTCAACATCTTCATCTTTAAGCGCATGTATGATTCGGCTCATTGTTTGGCGGTCAAAGTCACCTTCTTCATACATCGTAAAATCATATGTCGATATATTCTGCTTGAGTTCATCATTATTTACCTTTTCAGCGAAGTCTTTAAATGGCAATGATGGGACATGCCACACAAGTTGGCACGTTTTACTAATATATATCGTGTTAGGAGCTATAGAGATTTGTTGGTTTAAAGCAATCTCTTTTAACAAACTTTGTTTCGTTTGTTGATCTATTAATATGCCGAACGGAAACATGCCATTTTCATCTGTACCTATAAATACCAGTTCTTGCGCATCATTGACAATATTGAATCCTTTGTTAAATATACTATGCACATAAAAGGTTTGATGATTTGCCAATATTTTCTGGGCAATATTGCCTATAGCTGTTGCGTGGAAAATCACGCTTTAAAACCTAATTTCTCAGCATATGCCGTAATTGCTTTTTCGAAACATTCAATCGGTGGGTGAACGGTACCTGCTCCGATTTGACCATAACCTGCAATTTTATGAGCAATACCTGTATTAATAACTGGCGTAATACCAGTTTCAACGACTTTACGTGCATCAATACCTAAGCAAGCACCTTTAAAGTTCCATGTAGGGATGGCAAAGTTTGGATTCTCACCGATACAAATTTCAGTCATTTCATTACTGATATCTAATGCGTCATCAAAGCCCCCAGTACCAACGAATCTAGTTACAGCTGGTGCAGCGATCATTGCCATACCACCAACACCAATCGTTTCAGTAATCGCTGAGTCACCAATATCAGTATTAGCATCTTCAGCAGAGTAACCTGTGAAGAATAGCCCATGTGGTGTATTGACTGGTGCAGTAAACCATTCATCGCCCATACCAGCGATACGAATACCAAAGTTTTCACCGTTACGACACATCGCTGTTACAACTGTACCGTGCTCAATTGTACGTGCTGCATCCATCATAGCTTTACCTGTAGCCATCGCTATGTTCAAGAAGAATTGGTCTGTATCAGCTAAGAATTGTAATACCTCAGTACGTTTTTCTGCTTCAACATCATCTAATGATGAGATGATAGGCGTAACTTCTTTTAAGAAAGCTAATGAAGCTGCAATGTTACGTTGGTGGAATTCATCACCCATTGCAATTGCTTTAGCGATTAATACGTTCACATTTAAACCATCGTTCATTTTGTGTAATGCCTTACTTAATACCGGTCCTAAAACATCTTTCATCCAGTGAAGACGATTGACTACTGTATCATTATAAGCACCGAAACGTAATACTGCGCCGATACCTTCGTTCATTTGGCAATATGCTTCGTTACCTGTTTCTCTGTTTTCCACAACAAGTACAGGCATATTAGCTGATGTAATACCACCCATTGGACCAACTGCATTGACGTGGTGACAAGGGATGAAAGTGATTTGACCTTCTTCTAACAATTTACGTGCGTCTTGTTCATTGTCTGCCCATCCTTCAAAAAGAATTGCACCGACACAAGAACCTTGCATAGGATCAGTCATATTTTCATATTTAATTGGTGGACCAGCATGTAATAATACGTTTTCTTTGAGTTCAGGAATTTTAGATTTAGCTGGCACGACATCCACTAAAAATGGTGCTGCTGCAATCATCTTATCAATGACTGCTTGGTTAGCTTCATCTATTGTTTTATATGCCATTTTATACCGTCTCTCCTTCATAATTGTTTAAGAATTGCAGTACTTTCATTAATTTTTCGTCTCCTCCTGCAATTGGACGCCAGTTGAATTGCACGACTGGTGCATCGCTTGCTTGGATTGCTTCAGTAAAGCTCTTCAATCCAATGTTAATCACGCTTGGTTTCATGTTTATTAAATTCATCACTTTTTCATCGACAGTTAAATCTACAGGTTCTGAATCAAATGATTTCGTTGATAATTTTGGTTGTGCTACGCTGCTGCCAACTAAGTTAAGCGCAGTACGAACCATTTGGTCGTTTGTTTCACAAACAATCGCACCAGCTTCTTTTAAAGTTTTAACTTGATTATCATACCCTTGATGATCATGTTGCGTACCAACAACTGTAGCAAGCACTGCTAATGAACGACCATTAGCTTTAACTTTGTCTAAAATCGTTTTGATTGTCGGTGCAAGTTCGCTAGCCATATCATCATGACTACCATAACCAATAACATTATCTAACATAATTACAGCAGTTGATGGATCATCAGATGATGTTTCTAACATTTCAATGCGTTTCGATGGATCAATCATTGGATGTGGTCTACCTTGTGTATAAATGTCATCGCCTAAGTCGATAATTTCATGGTTTCCACCTTTATATGAGAATCCTTCTGGTGTTACTTCACCTGAAGCGTCGCCTAAAGTATCCTTCACTAACATTGCTGCTTCTGAAGCTAAAGTACCACCTGAATAATATCCTTTGATGCCGTCTTGATTGTCAGCAAATTTAATACCAAGATTTTCCTTAAAAGTTGGGTTAAATTGCGGCGTTTCATCATTAGATAGTTGGACAGATACGCGTGCCGCTTCTTCTAAAGTATATGCATGATAGATATTTTCTTCTGTGTAAGTTGGTTTAGAACCTAAGAATAAGGTAACCACAGGTTTTTCAATATTACGTAGAAGATTTAATACTTTTTCTTCGACTTCTTTAGCTGGTGGTTTAGATATAACAGTAATGACTTTAACTTTAGGATCGGCATTTAATGCTTTTATACTATCTAACATCGTAATCGCACCAACCTCAGTTGATAAGTCACGACCGCCAGTACCGATTGCATTTGTCACACCTTTGCCTTCACGGTCAATGATAGTAGTCACTTCTTGGATACCTGTACCAGAAGCACCGATAACGCCAATGTCACCTTCGTTCACTGTGTTAGTAAATGCAAGTGGTAGGCTATGGATTATCCCTGTACCACAGTCAGGCCCCATCACTAATAATCCTTTTTCATGCGCCATTTGTTTTAAGCGCACTTCGTCAGCTTTTGCAACGTTATCACTAAACATAAATACATTTAAATTGTTTTTCAAAGCAGTTTCAGCTTCCATCGCTGCATATTGACCAGGAATTGAAATTAATGCCAAGTTTGGATTGTTTGCTAATTCTAAAGCACGGTTCCAGTTTGAAGCTTCGTCTTGCTTTTTAGACTTGTCATCCTCTTCACCTTTACCTTTGAGTTCTGCATCAACTTGTTCATTAACTTCATCAACTTTAGATTCATCATCAGTATCTACGATAACAACGATGTCATTAGGTTTCGCATTATCTAATGCTTCAGTGTCAAATCCTGATGATTTGAAAATATCCTTATTGGCAGGCGTGCCCATCATAATTGAAACTTGGTTCACACCATCAATAGCAGACAATTTATTCGATAACAACATTAATACAATCGAATCTTGGTACGTGTTTTCTTTAATTATTGTGTATAACATACTATTCCTCCGTTATTATTCTGCAAATCTATTTTTTCCATGATAACGATCAAAGTGTACATCCTCTGACACTAAGTAATCGTAAATTTCATCAACTATTTCAATGCCTTTTTCATCGTATTTTTCACTACGTAAGCGTCCACGTTCACCTGGATAGAATATTTCTCCATATCCTTCAGCAGCTGGTTGCGCTTTTAGTTCATCTAACATCGTTGAAATACGTGATTTAAATTGATCTAAGTCAGTAAAAAATGCAGGGTTAATGACGATGTGTAATTGTCCTAGGTCACGACCTTTAGTTAAGTCTTTGTACATAGATGAAACATGAACACCATGTGGCACACCTAACAGGCTTCCAGACAAGATATCTACCATCATCATCAAACCGTAACCTTTTGGACCTGCCACTGGAACTAGTGCATGAACATCTCTTGCATTTGTTGTTGGCTCGCCGTTAGCATCTACTGCCCAAGTATCTGGAATAGATTGATGTTTGGCTCTAGCATCGAGCACTTTGCCCCATGCTTGTACTGTTGTCGCCATATCAAATGTAATAATTCTCTCATCATTAGACGGCGCACTAAATGCAATTGGATTTGTACCAAAATAAGGTTCTGTACCACCAAACGGTACGACCATTGGATCAGATTGACACATACTTAAACCAACCATGTTTGCTTTAGATGCCATTTCCACAAAGTAACCTAAGGCACCACTATGAGAGATATGTTTCACACCAACAACTGCGACACCATTTTCTTTTGCCATTGCAATTGCTTTTTCCATCGCTTGTTTCGCAGCTTGATGTCCAGGGCCATTATCCCCTTCAAAAACACCTGTCGAAGGACCTGTTTGCTCAAATTGATACTCAGGGTTAGCAGTAATACCTCCCTTAGCAATACGTTCCGCATAATATTCCACTCTGACTGCACCATGAGAATGAATACCTCTATGGTCTGCAAAAGTCAAAACATCAGCGACATCCTTTGCAGCATCTTCATTTAATCCTGCTTTAACTAGTTTATTTTTCATTAAATCAAATAAATCATTTTTAGAAACACGCATAGTACAACCTCCTTATTACTATTATTGTGTTATATTTCCTTAAAATTTGTGTTTTCAAGCAGTAAAAAAAGAAGTTACTAAAGACGCACCATGCTAAATGTCATAAGTCACCATTTATTACATTAAATTATCTCGTTCACTTCTTTTTATTACTTCCTAATATATGTCATCAGATATTAAATAATCATAAATTTCTTGCGGAACTGGAATACCTCGCTCTGCATATTGTTTTTTAACTTCTTCTTGAATCTCACCTGGATAATACACTTGATCAAAACCTTTAGCAGGTTTAACGTCATGCAACTCATCTACCATGTCAGAAACCTGTGTTAAAAACTGTGTTTCATCACCAAAATATGCTGGATTAATTACGATATGAAATTGTCCTAATCTACGATATTGACTTAAATCTTCATACATTGAAGTGACATGCTTACCAAACGGTAAACCTAACAAGCTACCTGCTAATATGTCTACCATCATCATCAAACCGTAACCTTTTGGTCCGGCAACAGGTAATAACGCAGCTACTTCAAAAGGATCTGCAGTAGGTTCACCATGTTTGTCCACTGCCCATGTATCAGGTATTGATTTGTTTTTTGAGCGTGCATCTAATATTTTCCCCCACGCTTGTACCGTTGTTGCCATATCAAACAATATAGGATCACCACTTTTTCGTGGTGACGCAAAAGCGATTGGATTCGTACCAAAATAAGATTCTGTACCACCAAATGGTACGACCATTGGGTCAGATTGGCATACGGTTAATGCAACCATACCTTGTTTTGCAGCTTGTTCTGCAAAATAGCCAATGGCACCACTATGCCCCATCTCTTGAATACCTACCATGCCGATACCACTGGATTTTGCTAAATTGATCGCTTCTTCCATCGCTTGATATGCAACATAATGGCCAACAGCATTATCGCCGAAGTATGTGCCTGCTGAAGGACCCGTCTTCGTAAATTTCAAATCTGGTTCCAAATTAAAACCTTTTTTAGCAATTCGTTCTGCATAATACTGCATTCGAACTGAGCCATGTGAATGAATGCCTCGTTCGTCAGCAAATATCATCAGATCTGCTGTTTTTTCAGCTTGCGCGTCAGGTAAACCTGCGTGTGTTAATTTCTCTTTAAATAATTGGCGTAGTTTACCACGTTCGACGTATATTAATGCTCCCTCTTCCATGACTAACAACCTTCCTTAAATTTCTATATCTCTATTTGCATCCTTGGAATAGATGTAAGCGAATGGTTCGTCTAAACCAACAGCATAAGTTGCTTGTGGTGCATAAGCACCCATAAAGATATAATCACCTTTATCAACTGGTTGCCATTCGTTGTCTAAGTTGTACATACCACGTCCGCTTAATACATAAGCCCCATGTTCTTGAACGTGTGTTTCAATATAACCGTGTGAAGCACCTGGTTTAAATGACAAGATGTGAATATTCATATCATATGCTAATTCTTTTGGTAGCAAATCAAGAATTTTAACTTCTTCCATGCCTTCATATGGCTCTTGAACCATATCATTAACGTTTCCAGTTACAACTTCTGGCGTATAACCTTCTAAAGGTTGATAACGTTTTTTATATAAGAATACTCGGCTGTCATTGTTTTGATTGCTATTTTCAAATGTCATTACTTGATGAGATGGTACATATAAATAACCACCTGCACTCAATTCATATTTTTTATCATCTGCATACGCGTTGATGTTTCCATATTCAACATAGATGAATGTTTGAACACCATTTCCACCAAATCCTTGTCTATTTCCACCTTGATTTTTCAATGTTACGAGGTAGTCTACGAAACGCGCACCAAGTCTTGGTGAACCTAAAATCGTTACGTCACAATCTTCAAAACCAGGTACAACATTATTTACTAAACCATCTGGTGTGATGACTGCATAGTTATCTTTTTTAATTACTGAACGTGTTTCTAATAAACCTTCTCTATATCCTTGATTATGATTAATATAACCCATAAATAAAATGCTCCTTTTCTTTATCTGTATTTAAAATCTTTTTTGCTTTTCTCTATAAAAAGTTTGTTGAACCATGTTTATTTATATAGCCCAATGATGTTGTTCTAGGTGCCTATCACTAAGTATTATTCTTTATAAGCAAGTTTATATAATACTTGTTTTAACACTTCGATACCTTTAACTAAATCTTCTACATTTGTCTCTTCTTCAACGTTGTGACTCACACCATTAATAGATGGTACAAACAACATTGATGTCGGCACATATTTAGCAAAAATTTGAGAATCGTGACCTGCACCAGAAGGCATTAATTTCCACTTTGATTCACCCACTACTGTTTCAGCAGCATTTTGAACTTCTTTAACCAAGCGTTCATCCATCAAAGTTGGTGCTTCATCCATCCATAAATCGATGTCGCATTGCACGCCTTCTTCTTCAGATACACGTTTAATACATGCATCAATTTCTTCTGCAAATTGGTTTAACTCATCTTGATTAATATGGCGACAATCAATAGAGAACGTAACTTCTCCTGGAACCACATTAACTGTATTCGGCACTGGGTCTACACGACCAAATGTAATGACTAATGGATCCCCTATTTCTCGCGCACGATCTGTTAATTGATTAGCAATTTTGCTGAAAGCTACAACTGCGTCATTTCTCAAGCCCATCGGTGTCGTACCTGCATGGTTTGCTTCACCTTTTAAGTTAATCGTATAGCGTTTTTGACCAACGATGCCGTTAACGACACCAATTGATTTATTTTCCGTCTCTAATACTTTACCTTGTTCAATATGCACTTCGATAAATGATTTTATGTAACTATAATCATTATCTGCTATTCGATAATCAAAGCCACATTCACGCATCGCTTCTTTAAAAGCAACACCTTCGCCATCAGCAATTGAATCTACATCAGCTTTATCAGCTAAGTTGAAGAAGTTTTTGCTTCCCCAGAAAGCAAATGGGAAACGACTACCTTCCTCTTCTGCTAAAGCTAAAATTTCTAATGAACGTAATGGTTGGCCATATTCGGCTTTAAGTGACTGCATCGCAACAACAGCAGCTAACACACCAAATTGACCATCTAAATGGCCACCTTCAACAACTGTGTCAATGTGAGAACCGGACATAATTGTTTCTTCGGGGTATTTACTACCTTCAATACGTCCTTTTAAGTTGCCGATGCTATCGAATTCTGTTTCAAATCCATCTTTTTCTAGTGTTTCTTTCAATGCTTGTACAGCATTTGACCATTCTTTAGAATAAAGTAGACGCGTGATGCCTCCACCAGTCAAACCGCCAAACGCAGTGAATTTTTTGTCTAGAGCCTCAAAAGAAGATCGGATGTCCATGTAATTCAACTCCTTTTTCATTTCACATACAATTATAAGCGTTTACATATGACTTATCATTCACAATTCTAACAATAATGTTCTTTACTTTTATTCGATTTATACAAATACGTCGTGTTTTTTATTTGAGATAATATATTTAGCAAAATATATCTAATAGGAGGCTAGGTCAATTTGACTCAACAAAAAGCTACTTGTCTATCAAAGGATGGTTTTCCATTACCTTATTCCATCATAGCAGCTAAAAACCAAAGCCCTAAAGGCGTCATTATGTACTTTCATGGTGGCGGACTCATTTTTGGACAACCAAACGATTTACCGCAAGCGTATATAGATATTTTATCCGAATCCTATTACTTAATAATGGTTTCCTATCGACTTGCTCCAGAAAGTCATATTGATACGATTATTGAAGATGCACTGAGTAACTACGATCATTTAAAATCACTTTATCCTTCGTTACCACTGATTACCTTCGGACGTTCAGCCGGTGCATTTTTAGCTATGCTTGTCGCACGTCATCGTAAAGTTGATAGTATCATTGATTTCTATGGTTACTCGCGTGTACATGTGCCTGCCTTTTTGAAGCCAAATAAACAATATCAAGCGCTATCTACACAAATTACACCGAAAATATTAAATCAATTGATTCAATCTAAACCATTAACATCTGCGCCGTTGCAAACAAGATATCCAATTTACTTATATGTTCGTGGTCAAGCACGTTGGATGTCCTATTTAGGGATTCAATCATCTACACAAAGTACTTATAATATCACACCACAAGAAATAAAAAACTTCCCTCCTATGTTCATTGTACACTGTACAGGAGATCCTGATGTACCTTATAGTGAAAGTGAATATATAGCTAGATTAATTGAAACGAGTCACTTTGAACGTTTAGACCTAGACAGCCATGATTTTGATCGTGAAGTTAACTCAACGAGTAAAGCAGTATATGAACGAGTTATTCAATTTTTGAATCAAATTAAACTGAATATCGAAGGGGATAAATGATGAACTTACAAAATGTAATAGAAAATTTTCAAACATTTAATAATTTTGCTCGCAACCCCAAAAACGGGGGGATTAACCGCATTGCTTTTAGTCATCCAGAACGTGTCGCAGCCTTAAAATTTTCAATGTTATGTCAAAAGGCAGGTTTAGATGTTTACTTTGATTTCTTTGGTAATGTTATTGCACGTAGAGAAGGAAAGCATCCTTCTTTAAAACCAATTGTACTAGGCTCACATATCGATACTGTAAAGGATGGCGGCCAATATGACGGTCTATTAGGTGTGCTTGGTGCACTGGAAGTAGTCGAACATTTAAACGCGCATCATATAGAAACGGATCATCCAATTATAATTATTGCATTTGCTTGCGAAGAATCTACACGTTTCAACGAAGCAACTTTAGGAAGTAAATACCTTACTGGTAAAATGACAAAAGATGATATGAAATTTATCAAAGATAACGATGGCAACGTACTTTACGATATTGTTGCACCTTTAGCGCAAGATATGAACGGTAAAGCAGCATTATTTGAAAGAAACAAAATCAAAGCATTTTTAGAATTACATATTGAACAAGGTCCAATTCTTGAAAATAATCAAAAAGATATTGGCATCGTCACACACATTGCTGCACCACACCGCTTCAAGTTACAAATAGCTGGTATTACTAGCCACTCAGGATCAACACCTATGCCGATGCGTACAGACGCATTGACTACTGCTGCTGAAGTCATTTTAAAAATCGAAGCCTTAGGTCAGGCTTATCATGATAAGGGGATAGTAACGACTGTGGGGTATGCCAACGTTTATCCTAATACAATGAATGCAATTCCTGGTGAAGTCACACTACTCATCGATATTCGAGGAAAAGATGAAGATATTCGAGAAAAAGTTGTCGAAGAGATGAAAACGCACATCGAAACCATTACCACAAAACGTCAAGCAGATTATGAATTAGAAGATTTAGGTCAGGATCAACCTCGACAATTTAATCAAGCGATTGCTAAGATTTCTGAAGACGGTTGTAAGGCACTAGCATATCAATATCGCTATATGTATAGTGGTGCTGGTCATGATGCGATGAATTTCGCACCCATTTGTCCTACAAGTATGATTTTTATTCCATGTAAAAATGGCATTAGTCATTCGCCAAAAGAGTCTGTAACCGATAGCCAAATCGAAAAAGGTATTAATGTGATGATTGCAACAACGATCGAATTAGCAAAAGTTGACACAGTACTGGAAACTTAATGCACATTAGTCTTTTGACCTATCAATCGCAATATGATATACAATCTTTCAGCATAATCACACCAATCATGATCATGCATCATTTCATAAACACAGGGTTCTTGAAACCAACGCCTGTTGATATGTGTTTCACCATCTAACACAAGCAAACGTGTTATGATTATTTATAATAAGTGGAAATTTAATTCGTGTTATACCATAATAAATAGAAAAATCGTTAATAATATCAAAGAGATACTGCTTAAAACACATCATGGTAAAGGTTGATTTATAATGACAAAAATATGTTTTATTAGACATGGAGAAACAGATTGGAATATTGCTGGTAAATTACAGGGCAGAACAGACATCCCATTGAATGAATCAGGCATAAAACAAGCGCAAGCTTGTGGCACTTCCTTACTTCAAAATGAATGGGACCTCATGATTACGAGCCCATTACTAAGAGCTAAAGAAACTGGACAAATTATTCAACAAAAGTTAAACATACCACTTTATGAAAAGGAATCATTTATTGAAATTGCATTTGGAGATGCAGAAGGCCTTACTTATTACGAACGAGATGCGCGTTTTCCGAATCGTGAATATCCAAACAAAGAAACTGAAGCAATGGTTACCGAACGTTTTTTAAAGGGGCTTGAGACTGTACATCAAGATCACACAAATAAAAATATTTTAATTATCTCTCATGGCGCCTTTATTAATGCTATATTCTATTATTTTTCTAATGGAGCAATCGGCACTGGTATTACTAGACTTGCTAATGGTAGTTTCAGTACATTAGAAATTAACGACAATAACACGCACATCCTAGACTATAATACGACACATCATTTACCAGTTCAGAGCCCGAAATCATAAATATCATCAACAATTAAAAGTACCATAACACTCATTCATGATGCATCGTACTAAAAGTTAAAGCCAATATTTCCTTTTAGTAATGACAAGTATGAGGTTTGGTACTTTTTATATTAATAAGGTTTATTTATAATTTTTAAAGAAATCTGTGGTTAACGATTTCACTTTTGGCGATAACATTATCACTGCGATAACGTTTGGAATCAATACGGCTGCAAGTGCCAAATCAAGCAAGTCCCACAATTGTTGTGCAGCACCTAACGCACCTACGATCATCGAAAGCACATATATTGTTTTCATCACCCAACCTGCCGTAAGTCCAAATAAAAATTCTGCCATTCTTGATCCATAAAAAATAACTACTACAACGGTTGAAAATACGAAGAACATCATCGAAATAGATACCATCATACTTCCAAATTGACCAAAAGTATTTTCAAATGCTCTGGCAGTTAACGCTGCAGACTGTGCTTTCGCATCACTCGCTTTCCAAACACCTGAAACTAAAACAACAAAACCAGTGGTACTACAAATGATTAACGTGTCTACCACAATTTCACTGATACCCCAGAAAGCTTGTCGAACTGGGTGGTCCGTTTTTGCAGCTGCATGCGCAATTGACGATGTACCAAGACCAGCTTCATTAGAATAAATCCCTCTCGCAAAGCCCCAACGAATTGTAGTAGCTAATGCTGCACCAAATGTACCTCCTACAGCTGCCGTAGGATTAAATGCCTGTTCTATCACTAACCAAATAACATTAGGGACATGACTAATATTCATTAAAATGATTAAAAAGCCAAAAAAACAGTAAAGCCCAACCATGATTGGTACAATTTTTTCAGCAAACGAAGCAATACGTTTCACACCGCCAAAAACGACGAGTGCAGCAAGAACTGCTAATATAACACCAGAAACCGCCATAGGCACATTAAATGTATCCTTCATCGTGCTCGCTGCAGAATGACCTTGAACCATAATACTTGGAACAATTTCAATCATCAGCGCAAAGGCAAATATCAACGAAAAAATTGTGCCTAACTTCTTGTTTTTAAAGCCTTTTTTCATGTAATAAGTCGGACCGCCCACAAACTCACCTTTTTTATTTTGCTCACGATAGTGGACACCTAAGACATTCTCACTAAATTTTAAAGCCATGCCTAAAAAAGCGATAACCATCATCCAAAATACCGCACCAGGCCCACCCATCATTATCGCAGTAGGTACACCCACGATATTAGCTGCACCTACAGTTGAAGATAAGGCGGAAGTTAAAGCCTGACGTGGTGTAATTGTTCCTTCCCCTCTAGGTTTTTTATTAACACTCCCAAATGTTTGTTTGAGCATATAGAAAAAATGCCTAAATTGAATAAAATTTAAATAGACTGTCAAAAATACACTTGCAAACAAAAGCAGGAGTACAAGTGGATAACCCCATAACCAATCCGAAAAAGAAATTAATTTTTCCAAATATTACAACCCCTTTGCTTTAAAGCATCTCACCATATGTTGTGATCAAAGTAATATGACTTTAAGCTCCAATCACTTTAAAAGCGATATATGTAGATACTTAAAAATGTAATATGTAATATTATTCCCTAGAGTCGTTCACTCAAACCGAGTTCAGAGCTTGTGAAAACAAAAAACAATAGTGCCGTTAATAAATGGATCAGTTTTTGTTTCTTTACAGTATTAACAAATTTTAAATCTTCAGCTCTACCCTAAATATCAATGGTCTGCTACATTTACTTCTATTTCTTTGAATCACTTGTCTCACTGATTTGATTGATATATTGTAATCATTTTGAGTGATATTGGCAGTGGTTTATACCTACTCCTGTGGTAAGCACACTAGCGAAAGACTACAGCTAAGGTAGTGTCCCTAGAAAGCGCGCATAAAAAAACTGCCAACAAAGTCAGAGACTTTGTCGACAGTATGGACCAATCCATTTAGTAAACGGATTAATCCTTGTTGCGCTTGTTTTTAATATTCCAACATCCTTAACTTCAAGCTTTTCAAGAAACTTTTAGATAAAACGTCCAATACGTTTGTCTGAAATACCTGCTTCATCACTATAAATTTCTTGTCCTCTTAAAATTGTACGTGTGACTTGAGCACCAATTTCACGACCGATATATGGACTCATTTTGTTACGATAAGCTAAATCTTCAGCTTGTAATGTATAAGGTGCGTCTGGTTTAATAAATACGAAGTCAGCATCTTTACCGATTGCAATACTACCTTTTGTATCTAAACCAAAGCGTTTTGCTGGTGCTGTCGCAATAATATCAGCAAATTTTGTTAATGGCATTTGACGTTTTTGAACACCTTCGTCGAATAAAATGTCTACGTTGTTTTGTAATCCAGCAATACCACCCCATGCTTCAAATGCATTGTCAGTATCTTTTAAGTCTGGCGTACAAGGTGAATGGTCAGATGTTACAAAACTAATATCACCGTTTAATACGCGGTTCCACATTCCCTCTAAACGAGATTGCTCACGGATTGGTGGAGAACATTTAACAACTGGTCCAATGTCATCTAATTCTTCTTTATAGAAGTACAAGTAGTGTGTACATGTCTCACAAGTAATGTCTACACCTTCTTGCTGTGCTTTGATGACTTCATCAACGCCTTCTTCACAAGCAACGTGTACAATGTGCACACGACAGCCCGTTTCCTTAGCAAATAAAATAATTTTACGAATTGGTTCAACTTCTGTAAATACCGGACGACTATCCACGTAAGCACTTAATGTCGTTTCACCATTTTCTTTTGCGATCTCACCTAATCGATCAGTGATTGCCGCATTTTCAGAATGAATTGATAAAATTTTGCCAGTCTTAGCAATTTGCTTCATACCTTCATATAATGAATAATCATCAACATTTTCAAAGTCACCCTCAATAGAACGGTCACCACATGTTGCTAAGAAAGCTTTATAAGCCACAACACCTGCTTCATCTAATTCTTGAATACCACCGTTTAAGTTATATGGTACTAAACCACCATAACTTGCAACATCCACTGATAATTCATCTTTTCCAGCATCAAATTTTGCTTGGATAGACGCTTTGTCAGTTGTAGCTGGAACTTGGTTTAATGGCATTTCCACAAATGAAGTCACGCCACCTTTAGCAGCAGCATTTGTCCCTGTAACATATCCTTCCCAACCATCACGATAGCCACCGCCTGGCTCAGTTATATGCACATGCGCATCCACCATACCAGGTGAAACAATTTGATTTTGTGCGTCAATAACTTGTTCAGCTTCTCCCAATGCTTGACCAATAGCGACAATTTTACCGTCTTTAACACCGACTTCAACTTGTTGCTCTCCGTCTTCTAAAATGACTAAACCATTCTTAATAATCAAATCATACTTCATTATAATCTGCTCCTCCTTTTTTTCTACTTTCTGCATGGAATACATAATGTAAAATTAAGTAAACACCACCGGCAATGACAAAGCCTATAAACCAAGAAAAGTCTGATATCACTGTAAATGCTGGTAAAAATCCTAATAGTGAAATGATGACACCAGCAACCGTTCCGACGTATGCAGAAATATTAATACGTGGTATTTTGTGCTCTTTTTCTTTCAAATCAAAATACAACTTATCTATATCAATGTGACATTTAGACACAATATAGAAATGAACAATCATAACACCTGCTACCGGACCAAGAATAGCACCTATCGCGTTTAGGAATAAGAAAATACTATCTTCCTCTTCCATCATCTTCCACGGCATAATGACTATACTCAATACCGAGGCAATAATTACGCCACGACGATAGTTAATCCATTTTGGTAAAAGTGCAGTGAGTTGATATGCTGCTGGGATGATATTACTCGTCGCATTTGTTGAAATCGTCGTCATCAATAGCACACCAGTAGATATCAGAATCGCCCAGAAGTTGCTCCATTCATTAATAATTGTTAGGATATTCCATTCTTGATGTCCAAGATAAATCGAGCCACCAATAATGATGAACACACTAGCAATCGCGAATAAAATGTGGGCAACTACAATACCTGAAATTTGACCAACCAGTTGTGTTTTAGTAGATTTTGCATTTTGCGTAAAATCAGAAACACTTGCACCAGGTCCTGCCCACACACCTAATAGCGAGTTGATAATTAAAATAAAGGATAAAATCGCTGGGTAAATGATACCACTAGATTTTGTAGAAATTTCATAATCTAAAATATTTCCAACGCCACCAGCAGCCATAACGCCCCAGATAGCCATACCACCAAAGACAATATAAATAAGTGGATTTAATATAGCTGTGAATTTATTTAAAATATCTCCTCCACCAAATCCAATTGCAAAACTAATAGCCCAAAATATTAAAAATGCAATGAGACCTGGAACAGAAATACCAAGTATCGATATGCCTTGTCCAATATCCGCAAAACCAGGGAATATTTTATTTAATAGTATTAATAGTGCTTGTGACCCCGCAAACGTTTGTAGACCAAACCAAGCGATACCTGCGACAACGCCACGTAGGATACCGGGTAACTTCGCGCCTACATCACCATATGTATGACGTAAATGCATAGCAAATGGAATACCGTATTTAGAACCAGCATAACCATTACTAACTAATAATAAAGCGATTACAAAAGAACTTAATATTAATGCAAATATGACTTGTAATGGCGATAGTCCTAATAATAAGAATCCCCCAACTGCAGTATAGTTAGGTATATTATGGACAGCACCCATCCATAGTGTGAAAAAGTTAAATGCGGAGTTATTTCTTTGTGTCGGTGTCTTAGGCATTATATCTTTATTATAACCGCGCTTCTCGAAAACCGCTTGTGATAATGCCGCATTGTTCTCCTGTCTTCCCATTCTATTTTTATCTCCTTTACTTTAACAAGCTAATAACTAGTTGTATAATCTTCAGTTATAAGTGTAGTACGAGTGTAAGCGTTTTTCTTTGTTATTAATGACATTTCTAAACAATAAAATTATAGGAATCGAACAAAATAAGTGTATAATTAATGATATACATTAAATTTTTTGAACATTTTGAACAATCGTTATCACAAATTGACAAAAACCCTGTTTTTTAAGATAAATACAGACAAATAGAATTTATCATTATATATATTTTCATGCATTTTCATTACTAGTGATTGTGTAAATCAGAAGCGGAGGACATAATTATGACTACTCTAAACGAAATTTTATCCGTTCCCCAATTTAAAGGCTTAAAATTGTTAAATAGCAACGGAGATTTATCAGCAGAAGTGACAAATTTAGACATTACTGAAAATAATGATATTAAGCATTTTACTTCAAATAATTCTTTTATTTTAACAACCGGTGTCTTGTTTCAAGATAATCAAGATAACTTAAAAAAGTTAATTAAAGATTTAAATGATATACACACTGCTGGACTTGGAATCAAAGTTTCAAGATTTTTACACGAAATCGAGCAAGATGTCATTGATTTTGCGGATGCTATCGAATTCCCATTAATTGAAATACCAGAAAGTTGGAACTTAGGTGAAATTACACACGAGATTTCTTCATTTATTTCTGACTCTGAAACTGGAAAGTTAAATTATGCATTACAAGTACAACAAGAATTAAACCAATTATTAATCAAAGGCTTCAGTATTGATACTATGATTGAGCGCATGAGCAAACTCTTAGGTGTACCTATCATTCTATTCGATCCTTTCAAAGCACCTGAAGCATACAGTCGTCATTATAGACAAGGTAACGTTTTAATGGCTGAACATACCAAGTATTTCATGAACCATTATCAAGATGCGCTAACATATGATAAAAATAACCTCGTCTTTGAAAATAAAGACCATGTAATTTTCAAAGTATTAGGTTACACATACTTTCCATACTATTTAATGGTTTCTCAAGTTAATAAGCTTTCCTACCCCTTTAGTTTATTAACACTCGAACAAGTAGTCAGCGTGTTAAGTTTCGCCTTATACAAAAACACCAAAATACAAGAAGCCGAGGAAAATGATATTAATCGATTTTTCGAATCGTTAGTCAATAATCAAAACGATCAAACCCTTTCGATCAAAAAGCATGCTGATTTATTAAGACAATATTATATTTATCCCTCTGACTATTATCAAATTATCATTTGCGGCATTGACACCAAAAATAATCTAGAAAATAGTTACTACTTAAATGAGCGGCACCATCTCACATTCCTTTGGTTAAAGCATAAATTAACTGATATTGATTCTTATATCAGCGTTTATAAATTACCGAGTAACGATCGTTTTGCGATATTAATCCAAAATCGACATGAATATTACTTTGAATACCTAAAAAAAATACAACAAAGTTATAGTGAGTACTTTGATGATACGATTTCATTTGGTATCGGAAATGAAGTAACAGAATTCACACAGTTACCTTCTTCATTTTTTGAAGCAAATGAAGCCTTTGAAAATGAACTGCTAAATCATGCAAAAACTTTTATCTCACAATATCATTCCAAAGATATTCAGGAGCTATTACAACTTATCCCTCAAGAAAAGCTATTACCTTTCGTAAAACATACTTTGGGCCCACTGAGTTATCCCAAACAAAAAAAAGATTTAGAATTAAAACAAACTTTAAAAGTGTACATGGATAATCAATGCGATATAACAAAAACGGCAGATAAAATATTTATACACAGAAATACTGTAAAATATAGAATCAATAAATGCAGTAATATGATTGGTACAAATATTGAAGACCCTGTTCATTCCTTAAATATACGTATCGCTTTATATGTATCTGAAATGATTCATTTCGATTAATCGCTCCATCTATTTAAAAAAGCTACGCTGTTTGCGCAATCATGCAAACAGCGTAGCTTTTTCCATTAATTAAACAACAGTGATCTATGTTACCTCTAAAACAAGCGATTCCAACCTATATTATCTATGCATTCATTTTCTCTAAAAATTCTTTGCAAAAAATATTAATTTTTTAAACCGAATGGTTTGCTTTGCTAACTTAAAATAATTAAAATTTATCGATGGGATGTTATAAAAAGGAGATGCATTTATAATGTCGGAGAATGTTATATCTAATAAAAAAAGAAATACGATTATATTAGTTATGCTAAGTAGTGCTTTTGTAGCGATGCTAAATCAAACATTGCTCAACACCGCACTACCAGCAATTATTACGGGATTAGAAATAACTGACACAACTGCTCAATGGTTGATTACAGGCTTTATGTTAGTGAATGGTATCATGATTCCACTAACAGCCTTTCTTATGGATCGATTTCACACAAGACCGCTCTATATTTTTTCTATGAGCGCGTTCTTAATTGGTTCAATCATTGCAGCACTTTCACCTACATTTGGCTTACTCATGTTTGCACGTGTGATTCAAGCGATTGGTGCAGGGATACTTTTACCGCTTATGCAATTCACTGTATTTACACTGTTCCCTTCTGAGAAACGTGGATTTGCAATGGGACTTACCGGTATAGTAGCACAATCAGCCCCAGCAATCGGACCAACCTTAACCGGATTTTTAATTGATACATTTAGCTGGAGAGCACCATTTATTGTGGTAGCTTTTATTGCGATTATCGCATTTATTGTAGGTGCAATATTTGTAGAAAGTAATAACGAAACCAAACATACACAATTAGACAAAACTTCTGTTATATATACAACATTAGGTTTTGGTTTAATGCTTTACGGCTTTAGTAGCGCAGGCAACTTAGGTTTCACATCACCAATCGTTATTATTTCACTTATTGTGGGAATCTTGATTGTTACCATTTTCGTAACAAGACAAATAAGAATCGATAATCCGCTATTAAATATGCGTGTATTTACAAACCGTACATTTTCATTATCTGCATTTGCGTCTATGGTATTATTTATCGGCATTGTCGGACCAGCTTTATTGATTCCAATTTATGTCCAATCAGGATTAGGTCTATCTGCAATTTTGTCAGGCCTTGTTATCTTACCAGGCGCAGTAGTCAACGCATTTATGTCCGTCTATACAGGGAAAATATATGATAAATATGGCTTGAAAGTATTGGCGATTCCTGGATTTGTCCTTTTAATTTTTATGACAATACTACATTGTTTCTTAACTTCAGACACACCTTATTGGTATATTGTCGTCATTTACGCTATAAGAATGTTTGCTGTAGCATTGATTATAATGCCACTGAATACAA
The DNA here is from genome assembly GCF_041008415.1 of Staphylococcus cohnii species complex 1663. NCBI lineage: Bacteria > Bacillati > Bacillota > Bacilli > Caryophanales > Staphylococcaceae > Staphylococcus > Staphylococcus cohnii species complex 1663. The sequence goes on along the minus strand of NZ_JBFDVL010000001.1, from coordinate 353,803 downwards.
TTGGTATTAACGCATTAGAAAATAAAAATATTTCACACGGTACTGCGATTATTAATTCTTTAAGAATTATTGCAGGTGCGATTGGTACTGCCATTATGATTACAATTATGGCAATTGTTCGTACAAACTATGTTCCAAGTAAGCATCAGTCCAAAGCAGATATTGCACAACAAGCGACTGTACAAGGTGTCGACGCAGCATTTGCATTCACTACGCTATTATTAATTATTGGTTTTATATTAACACTACTGATAAAAACAAAAAATAAAGCGGATAATACGCGTGAAGTATAATATTAAATCTATTTAAGTGAAAGTAGCAACGCTTCAACAACTTGAACGGTGTAAAAAACATACTAAGATTAGCTATGAAGAAATCTATGACGATAGATTTTTTCATAGCTATTTTATTATTCAATATTTCGTATTGTTGGCTCACTTTCTTAGGGGACAACTTCAGCTTGTAGTCTTCAACTTGTCCTGTTCCCTCAAGCGTCTCGTCAAAATACAACGTATTTATATGTAATTTCTCATTGAAGTACTTAAAAAAGGCTCTATTTCAACCCAAAATGATGTTAAAAATTATTCTACATGCATACACCCAAAAATTAATTTTTATGCTGCTGTTTGTGGCTATTGCCATTCTTTTATAAAATTGGCTTCAAATGATGTATTAATGCTAAGCAATCTTGCAAGAGTCATTAATATTTTATTGGTAGTAAAAAAATAGGTGCAAATCCGAGTCATAACTAACAAGTTGACTTTGAATTAACACCTTTTAAAGTAAATACATGTATATAACTTCAGAGTTCGATTTTAAGACAAATAAAAAAAGACGAGCGTTGCTCGTCTTTTTTTATGCGTTATTATAATTTAATAACGTTAGCTGCTTGAGGTCCACGGTCGCCTTCAACGATTTCGAATTCAACAGCTTGTCCTTCTTCTAATGATTTGTAGCCGTCTTGGTTAATTGCTGAGAAGTGTACGAATACATCGTTTCCACCTTCTACTTCGATAAAACCAAAACCTTTTTCTGAGTTAAACCATTTAACTGTACCGTTATTCATAATAAAAATCCTCCAAGTGCTTTTGCACAAAAATTTGTAATCTGTCTAAAAAATCAAAAGGAGTAAATTCAAAAGAATAAAACTACAAATCAATTTCACGAACTAAATTACTTAATACCTAGTATAACGAATAATCAGACCTTTGTATACCCCTATTTTCAAATAAATATATTTTGCACTTTATTTTTAGTAATATAATCCATTTGAAATATATAATTTAATTGAATATGAAAAATGACAAAATCGTTATATTAAAATGCATTTTTGTAACTTAAAAATATAGCGAACAAATCAAATAACTTTTACATTATAGATAGTTACTTTAAGGAGGTAATAAGTATGAACAGGTTTGTAAAAGTACTTCTAAATATCTTTGTTATCATTATCATTGTTTTTATCGGCCTTTTTGGCTGGAAAGTTTATGCAGAAAAACATTCGGACAATCCTGATGTTGTTAGTTTTGCCAAATTAAATCCGCTCATTACTAATGAAGCATATTATGTAAAAACTCAAAAGCCAACAAAAGTTGAGCACAACAAAAGTGATGATGGAGAAACTCTTGTCACATATAATTATAAGCAAAATGGATATAACAAAAAAGGTGAAAAAAGACATTTAGATTTTAATGGTTTTGGTGAAAAACCATTAAAAACAAATCATTACTTAAAATTAGACACCGAACTTGGGCATGTTCAAAGTTATAAAGAAGTGCCTAAAAATAAAGTACCTAAAAAAGCATTCAATCACCTTTAAACATCACATTATGAATCAAAACAATACACTTAATAAAAATATTATTTTGATGAGCTAATAATATAATAATGCGCACAAGATAGAATTATTTATTTGCAAAATATGTTTTCTAACTTGTGCGCTTTGATTGTAATTTTTTAGTGACTACACCCTAGTTATTCATTCTTTTGACTATTTCATGCTTAATAATCATTAATGCTTGGCTATACTTAGAACTTGTATTTTCTTGAGTGTTAATAATCAAAATGTCTACTAAATCATCATTATCCATTTGAACTAATTCTTGCCGAAATTGATCGATATTTTCTACTAATCTCTTATGGTTAGGCTGATACTTATCTATAACATAATATTGATCAGCACCAAGTCCACCCTCTTCAATCATTTTAGAAATTTCATCCGTGCGCATCTCATTAGTTCTATCAATTTTGATATCTTTATTGTAATAATTAACCATACATATCCCCCACTTCATTCACAAAATCCATCTCATATTAAGGTTACATGCTATCTTTTTGACACTAAACGTAAAACAATAAATCATGCCGTACCACTTACAATAAAATAAAATTACTCCAAAAGTTATATATTACAACTATACCCTGAAATGATATTTTAAACTTTAATTTAGACCATTCTTTTTTATACTTATAATTCAAGGAAGTAATTTAATAAATTTATAAAATATTATCGATTCTCTATATCGTTTCTAAAAACACCGAAACCATATACATCATCTCCTTATAATGAACCTATTTTATATCTATCCTTTTTAAAAATTTTTAAAACATTTCATTATTTTATACTATCAAAATACATTATATTCTATGAGTATAAGATGATATCGTCTAACAGTTCATTATTCCTTATTGGATTGATGATGCATAAAACAGATTCCTAAGTTTTGATAGTAATACCACCATAATAACATTCATAAATACAAAAATTGCTGAATGATAAAATAAAGACTGAGACAACATTTGCCTCAGTCTTTAATACTTCTAATATTTTCTACCATTTTAATGCTCATAATCGCTTTTTTGCTTCGATGCCAATCCATATATTTGTTACTAAACCGACAATCCCCATAACTAATGATGGTATAACAGAATGATTGCTAGTATAAAACGTCACTAAAAACATAAGTAAACCAGTTATCATACTGATTAATATAGATGAAAATTTCATTGGATTACTCCCTTTTTTCGCTATGTTAATTTACATTATTCCTATACTGAAATTCATTTAAAATGAAATAAAGACAGTCTGTTGTATAGTTTTAAAAAATTGGGCATCACAAATACAATAACTTTTTATTTATAAAATATAGAAAATCCCACTTAACCACAATTAAAGTTTTTCAACTCAATATGTATGCAATCACAAATAATATAATCGAAATAATGAGTGACATTAACCAAAACGGAGAACTCACTAAATCTTTATACGCTTGATCTGGTGCATTACGCATTTTCAACCGAATAAATTTGATTCCTAAATACAACGCTTCAACAAAATTAACGATTAAAACAATGCTTAACAGTATCATTGACATGACTGGAGCCCCAAGATATCGTCTCATTTAATCCATATCGTACCACAAGATTTTTAATAATTAAATATATATAAAAATATTAATTCAAATTTTTACTACAACCTAAAAACATATGTGTTATTTTATAATTAACATTGTACGTAGTTATTTTTAAAATTATATGGGCTAAATATCATAAAGTTGGAGGGGTATTGTGCAACTATTTTTACTTACACTTTTAGGTATTATTTTCGTTTTTGTATATGCTTCAAATTCAACAATACTTTTACATATCAAACTTATTAGACGAGCTAAAAAAGAAGGTACGGCAGCAATGAATGGTAAACAATGTCGCTTTATGTGGTGTTTGTTTGCAGTTATGGCAACAGGATTTTACCTATTATTACTTAATTCAAATTTGTAATCGAATAATCAAAATATGGTAACTTTCTACCATAAATGAGCAATGATATAGTTGAATTAAAACTCGAACTGTAAAAAGTATGTTTCTAAAATACTGTATAATATAATAAAAACAAAAATAGTAAAGGAGTCATCATATGAAATTTGTAAATTTAACAGCTATGACAGAAAAAGGCCTAAACAAAAAAGTTAATGAATTCTTAGAGGAAAACCCTTATATCGAAATCATTAAATTCGATTATCAATTAGGATATAGCAGCTGTGGCGTAGGTATTCTTTACAATAAAGTTAAGTCTCAGTCCTAAGTTTATTGTATAGGAAAACATGTTTAGACTTCTATATAGCATTACTTATTTGTTCATTTACAAACCTATTTTCACGAACGGCTAATAAAATAATTGTAAAACGGTCATAATTATAGTTAACAAACAAGCTAATAACATAACATTTTGAGCTCTATGAGTGTCCTGATTTCCATTTTTATATTCCTTTATTACAAATAGCCAAGAAAGAATAACTAAAATCCCTAAAATAATGCCAATCGTTTTCATTTTACCTCTCCTAAAATGTACTGTATAACTGATTATTATTCGTTCAAGTTCAAAAAGATACTTCAAATTATATTTTTATAATATCATACATTTTAAAACGTGAATTGTTTGTAAATAATCTAACTTATTATAATTGGAAATATTCCAATCCAACTATATTTGAAATAAAAACAATAGCTGAAACATAATAATGTTTCAGCTATGAATATCTTATGGAAAGTACACGATTGTGAATACATCCACATCATAATATTTGAATTTTTGTTAATGCTATTCAAAATGATATCACTGTAAGATTATCACAATAGTAATACCTAAAATGTCTTATTTTTGAAAAACTTTAAAATTAACACGTTTACATAATAATAAACTACCCGCAATCAATGAGATACTCGCTAAAAAAATGGTTAATATTCTATTATCTGAAATCATGCCTGTATCAGGTAATTCTTTTATTACATTGTGCTTCACGCTATTTTTTGAATTTTTTACTTCAGAGTTAACTTTTGAGAAATCATTATTTTTTGAAGCGTCTAACTGCTGATTTTTATTAAATCGATCACTTTCTATTCCTGGATTTTTAGGGTTTAAAACACCTTCATCTTTTAATTTTTCATTTACTGCATTATTGTGCAATGACGTCTCACTATTAGATTTATGATTAAATTCATTCGTAGCATCTTCTAATTCCTTCGGCTCTTCAACCTCTGCTATATCTTTGTGCGGAAACACATTTGGTTCTGTAAAACTTCCATCCTTATGTAAAATACCATGAGGTATTTTCTTCGTACCATCCTTTAACTCTATAGGTTTTTCAACCTCTGCTATATCTTTATGTGGAAACACATTTGGTTCTGTAAAGCTTCCATTCTTATGCAAAATACCATGAGGAATCTCTTCACCATTTGCCCCTTGACTGCTAAATTGTACAACTGTCATTAATAAAGCTGTAGATAATAGTACCTTTTTCATTTTAAAACTTCCTTTCTAATAGAGTTATTGTAATATGAATATCTCCCTCATTATTACTGGTAAAGTGAATTTTCGTAATATAAAATTTTCCTTAACTACCAAGAAGTTATCTGTTGTATGTATACAATATATTTTATAAATTAATAACGAATATTTATGGATTTATTACTAATTACCATAATATTGCAAGGAGTCGTTTATTAGGGTGATATTTTTATTTAAGTAAAAATATAGATAGAAAATAGTAATAATATGTAAGTTTTAAATTTAAATATTGGTAATATCAAGTCTGTCAAAATGTTTAAGTCAAAATAAAAAGAGCTGGAAACTGTACCTTAGTAATGTTCCCAACTCTTTTTATATGATTAAATATGATTCAATCTTATTTTAAAATGGTATTTTAGGTGTTTATAATTTCCCATAACACTGATCTTCAAATTTTATTAGTCTATTCTGATTGTACTTTTATATAAAAGATACACTCTTCGTTTTATCAATAGTAGGTAAACCTATAATCAAACGTATTATTCACTTGATTTTGCTTTATGAACTTTCAAAATTATAAATATAATAACAATTGTTATGGTAATGAAATCAAAAGAATGTGTAAAAGCTTGCCCAAATTCTTTATCTTGCCAGAAATAACGAATGACGAATAAAAGCGTTGAATGCACAAACAACGCAATAAACATGTATATCACTGGTTTATCAAGTAATAGACCAAAAACAAATACAAATAACAGCATTATTATAGTAAGTATCAGCATGACTATGTTTGGCATAGACATATTAAAACTCCAATCATATAGTATTTTAGTCTTACTCTTCTAGAAACCTTTACGTTTAATTTGTCTATATGTAAAAATACCAAAAATAATGACAAAGGCGAATTGTACAGTTTTAATTAGAGGTGAGCTAAATTCTAATATTTTAATATGCAGCATTGTTCCAATAATAGGGGCTATAAAATTAAAACTAAATAATATTAGACATATACCAACTAATACTTGTTGTGATTTAGGCATATTTGCCACTCCAAATTATAAAATTATTGTTAAGAATGTTGATGCTTCCACTGAGGGTGACCCATTATTTAATGATGTAACAATATCATCATCACTAAAAATACAGTGCTAAATTCCAAAAAATATTTTCTGATTTATTCTAATATGCTTATGACCCAATTGATACTTTTTCTTAATAAAAGTACATAAACATTTAGTTGGATTATATTATTTTATAAAAAATAACCGCACCAATTAAGATATGGTTATATAAATATATGACTGCTTGATAAAATTCCAAAAAAATCTTATCTAGCTTTTTGCATCACTTTACTTAATTAACGCTTACAGTAATTTCAATATCAATCGTGTGTTTTAGTGCTTTCGAGTACGGACAATAATTATGCGCTTTTTCAACGAACATCTCCGCTTCTTCTTGGCTGAGATCTTTAAGTAATACATCTAATTCAGCTGCCAATTTCACACCGCCATCAGATTTATCTGGCAATAAATAAGCAGTCGCACGTACTTCTGGCTCAATTGTACCTTTACCTGCACCTTTCAAAATATGCATTAGCGCATTGTTAAAACAAGAGCTGTAACCTGCTGCAAATAACTGTTCAGGGTTTGACTCTGTAACGCCGTTGCCACCCATTTCTTTTGGAACAGCTAAGTCTTGATAAAATGTATTATCTTCACTAAAAACTTTTCCATCTCTTCCTCCATTACTTATGACAGTTGTTTCAAATAATGGTTTTGCCATGAAAATCACTCCAATAATTTTTGAAATTCAATAATAATGATTAATTAACCGTTTTACATATCGAATTAAGCTTAATCTAATTGTATTCTATCATTATTTTTTAGATATTTAAAATCATAAGTGTTAAATTGTCATTTGTCTCTACTCATAAAAAAATAGGACAAGTACATAAGTAAATGTCCTATTGGGCTAAAATACTTTCAATCAATTCAACATATAAATCACTATTTTTATAGCCTTTTAATACGTCTTCTACTTGTCGAAGTGGTACTTCAGGCATTTCTCTTATTTCACTAAGTTTCTCTTGAAATTGCTTTTTTGTTACTACTTCATTATTTACTGCTAAATTATATAAATATAAATTCAATTTATTAATTTCATTTGCAGAGTAATAATAGCGTAACAACACTAAATCCTTAGTAATTAGGTCTGGAGCCAAATGCTCTTGTAGCACATCTATAGAATTCTTTATTAGTAATATCTTCGATTCTAATTCTTCATTATTCATGAAATCACTTCCATATCTTTATATTAAAGTCTGTCCTACTGTTGATACCCAATAACCTATACTACGAGCAGTTGAATCCTTATAACTGTTCCCATTAATGCTTGAGCGACTTGACCTTCAACATTTCCCCAAGTTGCTTCTTCTTGTTTCAAGATATTATTCAAAGTAGGCTCAACATGTTTGTCCCATCTTTTCTCTAATGACTTCCCTGCTCTAGGGCTTAACTCCTTCACACCAGAAAAAAACAGTTTTTTTATTGCTTATCATTGCCTTAATACCCTTTTTAACTGCAAATGAGCCACCAATTCTTTCCGAAGTTCCTTCTTTAAGGTTTTTAGGTAGATTTTCAGTTGTCTTTTGGTTTACATATTCAGGGTTTTTAAATAGTTCGTCTAACGCTTTATTTTCTTTTTGTGTTTCTGTATTTTGATTATAATTCTTCGTTTGGGATACTTCCTCCGCATTTGCTAATGGTGAAACCGAAGTTAATAAAACTGCACTCATAATAAAAGTTCCAAAGATATTTTTGATTTTCAAAATAAAAATCTCCTTTATTATAATTTCCTCCCAAATCACTTTACAAACAACATTCCCAATAACAGATTTACACAATTAATACTCAATTCAATTAAGGTAGTGTATAGATTAAATTAAACCATACACCAGAACTTATACTGGTGAATGGCTTATCCTAATCCTCCAATGGAACATCATCTATAATTTTAGTTCTATTGGGGTACTTCTTATTCATTTTCTCTTCTACTTCAGTCATCCTACTCACCAACATTAATGATTACTGGTAGTTCATGCTTATCTGTAAAAAGTGTATTGTATTTGCCAAGTAGATCACGCGCTTTTAATCGGTCACTTATCTTAATAGGTACTTCAACCATCTCAACACTTTCGTTGTAAATGATATTGTACTTGCCTGTATCTGGGTTCTTAACGTATTCGCCACGTTTAGTGACTACCTCTTTCATTTCTGTTTCTTCCCCAACGGCTGCATTAGATAGTAGATGTAGTATCTCATTCGCAGAAAGCACTTTATCATCAATAACCTTATTTTTATCTTCATAGATATAGTTTCTTAAATAGGTTATAACGTTGTTTATGAGCACTTTGCTACCTGAATCATTCCTTTGATGATAATTGTATTACAGTTTTTAGATAAGTATACATAAACTACGCTTCTATTCACTCCCCGCAATTCCTAAATCACAAAAAAACCCCTCAAGCCTATGCTTAAGGGGTTTCATCATTCTATTCTGTTATTCCCACTCGATGGTACTTGGGGGCTTAGATGTAATATCATAGACAACACGGTTAACGTGGTCTACTTCATTAACAATTCTGCTTGAAATTTTTTGTAAGACTTCCCAATCAATACGCGCAAAGTCACTTGTCATACCATCAATGGATGTCACTGCGCGAATACCAACAGTATGATCATACGTCCGGTAGTCTCCCATGACACCTACGGATTGAATACCAGGTAACACTGTGAAGTATTGCCATATATCACGTTCAAGACCTTCTTCACGAATGACTTGTCTTAAAATCGCATCTGATTCGCGTACGATTTCAAGTTTATCTTCTGTAATTTCACCTAGCACACGGATACCTAAACCTGGACCTGGGAAAGGCTGTCTCCATACTAAGTGTTCTGGAATACCTAATTCGATACCTAATTCACGTACCTCATCTTTGAATAATGTATTAATAGGCTCAATTAATTGGAATTCCATATCTTCAGGTAACCCGCCTACATTATGATGTGATTTAATCGTTTGTGCTGTTTTTGTACCTGATTCAATAACGTCTGTATACAAAGTACCTTGCGCTAAGAAATCTACACCTTTTAGCTTAGATGCTTCATCATCAAAGACATAAACGAATTCATTACCAATGATTTTACGTTTTTGTTCCGGATCTGACACACCTTGCAATTTGTTCATAAAACGTTCTTGAGCATCGACACGAATGATGTTCATGTTGAAGCCCTCACCAAATTGTTCCATGACCATGTCGCCTTCACCTTTACGTAATAAACCATGGTCTACGAAAATACATGTTAATTGGTCACCAATCGCTTTGTGTAATAATACAGCAACAACAGATGAGTCTACACCACCACTCATTGCACATAGCACCTTGCGATCACCAACAAGTTCGCGGATTTTTTCAACTTCAATATCAATAAAGTTTTCCATTGACCATTCACCAGTACATTCACACACACGACGTACGAAGTTACGTAATAAATCGTTACCAAATTCAGTATGACGTACTTCAGGATGGAATTGAACACCATAGATACGGCGTGATTTATCTTCAATTGCTGCATAGTTTGTGCTTGGACTATCTGCAATCACTTCAAAACCTTCTGGGATTTCGATTACTTTATCTGAATGACTCATCCAAACATTTTGTTCTTCAGGAAGTCCGAAGAATAATTCATCCGTTTTCGCATTAATCACTGCTTTACCGTATTCTCTTTCATTGGCACGTTCAACTTTCCCGCCTAACAATTTAGTTGTTAATTGCATACCATAACAAATACCTAGAATAGGAATACCTAAATTGTAAATTTCTGGGTCTATCGTAAAAGAGTTCTCTTCATATACTGAATTTGGTCCTCCTGAAAGGATAATCCCTTTCGGATTCATGCGTTTAATTTCTTCAATGCTGATTTCATGGTCGTGCAGTTCACTATACACACCCATTTCACGTATACGACGTGTAATTAATTGGTTATATTGGCTACCAAAATCTAAAACAAGTATGAGCTCTTGCTCTTTCGCCATTTCCATAACTTTAAATCTCCTTTTAACTTAGAATGAATAATTTGGTGATTCTTTAGTAATTTGCACATCATGTGGGTGACTTTCTGCTAATCCAGCAGGTCCCATACGTGTGAATTGTGCTTCTTCTCTTAATGCTTCTAAGTTTCTTGAACCAGTGTAACCCATACCTGATCTCACACCGCCCATAAGTTGGTAAATCGTATCTTGTAATGGACCTTTATAAGCAATACGACCTTCAATACCTTCAGGCACGAATTTTTTAGGGGCTTTATCTTCTTGGAAGTAACGATCGTTAGAACCACTTTCCATTGCACCTAATGAACCCATACCTCTGTATACTTTATATTGTCTACCTTGGAATACTTCTGTTGCGCCAGGGCTTTCTTCAGTACCTGCAAGTAAGCTTCCTAACATCACAGCGTGTCCACCAGCTGCCAATGCTTTGATGATGTCTCCTGAGAATTTAATACCACCATCAGCAATAATAGCTTTTCCATGTTTACGTGCTTCTGTTGCACAGTCATACACGGCTGTAATTTGTGGCACACCTACACCAGCAACAACACGAGTCGTACAAATTGAGCCAGGTCCAATACCTACTTTGACAACATCTGCACCAGCTTCGTATAAAGCTTTAGTACCTGCAGCAGTCGCAACATTTCCGGCAACTAATGTCACTTGTGGGAATTTTTCTTTAATGTGTTTAACCTGTTCTAAAACACCTTTAGAATGTCCATGAGCTGTATCAATAACTAAGGCATCTACACCCGCTTCAACTAATTTTTCAGCGCGAATATCTGTATCTTTTGCAATACCAATCGCTGCACCAACTAGCAATCTGCCAAGTTTGTCTTTAGCAGAATTTGGGAATTCAAGTACTTTTTCAATGTCTTTGATTGTGATTAAACCTTCTAATTTACCATCTTTAACTAACGGTAATTTTTCTATTTTATGTTGCTGTAATAGTTCTTCAGCTTCATCTAAAGTAGTGCCTACAGGTGCTGTAATTAAGTTTTCTTTAGTCATAACATCTGAAATCTTAATAGAAAAATCTTCAATAAAACGTAAATCACGGTTTGTTAAAATACCGACTAATGTTCTTTCTTCTTCATTGTTAACAATAGGTACACCTGAAATACGATATTTGCCCATTAATGCCTCTGCTTCATATACACTTTCTTCTGGCGTTAAGAAGAATGGATTTGAAATAACACCATTTTCTGAGCGTTTAACTTTTTGAACTTCATCTGCTTGATCTTCAATATTCATATTTTTATGAATGACACCTAGGCCACCTTGTCTAGCCATTGAGATTGCCATTTTAGATTCAGTTACAGTATCCATACCTGCTGAAATAACAGGGATATTTAATTTAATACCTTCTGATAATTGAACGCTCAAGTCTACTTCTTTCGGCAATACATCTGATTCTGCTGGTAACAATAACACATCATCAAAAGTTAAAGATTCTTTTTCAAACTTATTTTCCCACATATGAATACAGCCTCCTAATATTTGTTTTATAGCTCCATTATTCCATAGTTTCTATGTTTTGTTGATTCTTAATGCCGTTAAAAAAGAAATTCAAAACAATTGCTGAAATCGCACCGAGTACAATACCATTTTGAGTTAACCATGCGAATTGGTCTCCTAAAGCTTGAAACGCTTGTGGTACTGCACTTATACCCGTTCCTAGTCCAACTGATACCGCGATTACCAATAAATTATTTTGATTTTTGAAATTAATATTACCTAATATACTAACACCATATGCCATAACCATGCCAAACATTGCTATCATTGCTCCACCTAATACTGGTAGTGGAATCATATTTGCTAAAGCACCTAATTTAGGAATACAACCACAAATAATGAGCAAGATAACCATGCCATAGATAACTTTGTTCTTTTTAGCACCAGATAATGATACTAAGCCTACATTTTGAGAATAAGCAGTATACGGGAATGCATTAAAAATAGATCCTAAGATAATCGCAAGACCTTCAGCTGTATAACCTTTACGAAAATCTTTTCTTTCCAATTTCTTACCTGTAATTTCACTTAATGCATGGTAAACACCTGTTGATTCTATCAGACTGACTAACGCAACAATAAAGAATACTAAAGTTGCGCCAAAATCAAAGCTGAATGTTGAAAATCTAAATGGTTGTGGTAACGAAAACCAATGTGCTTCACCAACTTGTTTCACATCAACAATGCCAAATATTGACGCTAATACTGTACCTACAATTAAGCCAATCAATATGGCAATAGATTTTAAGAAACCTGTTGTAAAACGTTGCACAATTAATATGACTATTAATGTAATTACACCAAGTAAGATGTTTTTGGCATCACCAAAATTTTTAGCACCTTCTCCACCTGCTAAATAATTCATCGCTACTGGCATCAAATTGATACCTATAATTGTAACGACACTACCTGTTACAACTGGTGGAAAGAATTTAACTAAATATGAAAAGAATGGAGCAATGATGACAACCAATATACCTGATAAGAAAAGGGAACCATATAAATCACCTATGCCTTTGGTTTGCCCGATTAAAATCATCGGCGCAACGGCAGTAAATGTACAACCTAAGACGATAGGCAATCCGGTGCCTGTGCCTTTCCAAACTTGTAAAAATGTGGCTACACCACACATAAAAATATCAACAGTGACTAAGAAGGCAATTTGTTCTGGAGTAAAATCTAAGCTTGTCCCTACAATAATTGGTACGAGTATGGCGCCTGCATACATCGCCAATAGATGTTGTAAACTTAAGATAAATGTCTTCATGATTGTTCCTCAACAAATGTCACTTTATTTCCACTTAGAGAAGCAACTTTACATAAAGACGATACTTTCAACCCTGCTGTTTCTAAACGTTCTCTGCCTGGTTGGAAGCTCTTTTCAACTACAATGCCTACGCCAACAGTTTCAGCATTGGCTTGTTGAACAATTTCATTTAAGCCTAATGATGCATCACCATTAGCTAAAAAATCATCAACAATTAATACGCGATCATTTTCGTCTAAAAATTCATCTGAAACCACTACAGTACTCGTCGTATTTTTAGTGAATGAATGGATATCAGCTTGATATGTATTTTTCGTTAACGTGCTAGGCTTTGCCTTTTTAGCAAATAAGCATGGTACATCAAAATGCATTGCTGCCATGATTGCTGGTGCAATACCAGATGCTTCAATCGTTAATACTTTAGTAATCCCTTCATTTTTAAATTGATTATAAAACGTTAGTCCTACGTCGTGCATCAGCTTTGCGTCTATTTGATGATTTAAAAACCCATCTACCTTCAAAATCTTCTCATCAATGACGACACCGTCTGCCTCAACTTTCCGTTTTAACAAATCCACTCAAAAAACCTCCTCATTTTTTATACAAAAAAAATCCTAAACTAACTTAGTTTCAGGATCTATGAGTGAACGTGCAATACTATAAAGAACTGATAGCCTTCAACATTCATTTCCCTAATTATGTAGAAATTGAAAACACGACAATTGTTTTAGAAGAATATATTAATCACTTCATTTCCCAAATCAAACTTTAAAACGATTGAAGTTGAATGCTTTGTATTGTATTGGTTACCCATAGTCATGTCGTTAATGGCAACATGGTAGAAACTTCTAGAGCCATATTCTCTAGATTATATGAGTTAGATAAATTATTAACTGATGATAGCAAATTTCGGCATGATTTTCAACACGAATATTATAAGTAAGCGCTTTAAAGAAGGAGATTTATTAATAATCAATTATGTTAGTAACCGCTTTCTTTACTTTTAAATCAAGATTGTCAGATACGCCACTTCATTATATAATAAATATATATTCGTTTTACCTAGTAGTTAATAGGGAAAGTATTAGATAAACAATAGAAAAGTGGACGGAGGGACAGTTAATGGCTGATTTTACAATCGTACAAAGTAAAGACGAAATACTACCAACTATCCAGCAAAAATTGTCAGAAGGATATGTTGAATCTGAAATTTCAGTAATTAGTAAGACAAAACTTCATTTTGACGAATTACATGATTCTGAAGTAAACCTAACAGCAACGAGTGGCTCATTCAGTGACAAAATGGCTAAAATTTTAACTGGCGAAGACGGCGAAGAAACTGTTTTAGCTTATTATGATATTAGCGATGATGATAAAGAGCGTTATAAAAAAGAGATCCTTGATAATAACTATCTCGTGATTGCAACTAAAGATAACTCTTCTCATGAAGAAGTACAAGAAGCAAATGCTGCATATACAAATAGTGCTATTAAAGATAAGCATTACGCAGAAGAAACAGATGGACCAAAATCCTAATCTACGCTCAAGTAAAGTGTGATTTATACTATTATTTTAATAAGATCACAAAATACTTTCACATAGCTACTTAACATTATAGACTACCTTTATAAGGAGCGAACGCAGGAAATCACTTTGTATTTTGTGGTTTCTGTCTCGCTCCTATTTTATTCCTTTTATAAATGACCCATAGAATATTTTTAAAAATTATTTCCACTGATTTCCATTTATTTACTATGTTATAATAAACGCATTATTATTGGAGGGCATCTATTCATGGATTTTAAGACTATCAAATCAATTGATGATCCATTATTTAAAGCAGCATTAAAACTATATGATGGACAATTCGACATTGATTTATCTGAAGATGAACAAATATTTAAACAATCTTTAAAAAATGAACATACCAAAGATGATTATATCTTTTTAGTAGGCTTACAGTCAGATAAAGTTGTTAGCTTAGCAACTGCACATTATGAAGCGACAACAAATTCTGCCTTTTTAATCTATTTAATTGCAAATGATCAATCGGACCACGATGAATTAATTACAAATACTTTGACACGTATTGAAAAGGAAATTAATTATTTATCCAATCAATTACATGAACACGATGTAAACTTTATTATGCTAGAGGTACCTAAAGAACCAGAACTTGTTTCAGAAGATGAGCAACAGGTGCTCAGTAACAGACGCGAGTTTTTATTTAGCCATGGTTTTGAAAGACAATATGATTTAGATTATCTAGCCCCAAATTTAGACGGATATTCAGAAGGATTACCTAAAGATTTGTTTATCAAATCTAATATAGAACTGACAAAAGACATATATGGGCCAAGTATTAAATCAAACTATATATTAAAGTATGTATTTGCGAACAGAATTTCTAGAAGTATTATTTACCCATTATTAGAAGAAATGGATTTACGTAAATCATAGTGTACACCACTTGAAATCACTGTTAAAACAGTTTAGACTAACATAGAGGTAAGACTGACGTTTCACTAACCGAAGACAAACGTCCGTATACATAAAATCACTTATGAAAGGACTCATTTCTATGTTAACTAAAGAATTTGCACAACGTGTTGAACTAAGTGAAAAGCAAGTCCGTAAAATCGTTCAACATTTAGAAGAACGTGGTTATCAACTTAGTAAAACCGAATACCGTGGCCGCGAAGCCACAGATTTCCAAGAAGAGGATATTGAACTCTTCCAAGATATTGCTGAAAAAGTGAAGCAGACAAATAGCTATGATTTAGCCTTCGAAGAACTTGAAAAGGAAAAAGATTTTCTACAGGTATTAGTCAAAGAGGATGACAACAACCTACCTTCAGATCAAAATGTGTCTTTACTCGTAGAAGATTTACGTACCGAAATTCAAAATATGCGTGACGAACGCCAAATGCTCGGACAAATGATTAATCAAGTGCACCAACAACAGCAAGAATTGCATAAAATGCAAGATCAAATTACATCTAAACTAGAAGAAAATACAGAATCACTGAAAGCAATTCAATCATCTACAGATGAAATTAAATCTACACAAAGTGTCATTCAGGATTCCCAAAAAGAACAAACAGAACTTGTGAAGTCTAATGTCGAATCTGAACGCGTGCATACAAATCAAAGTTCAATTAATAATGAAGCGAATGCATTCACTGAAAATACAACTGAGCAAGCAAATACGAAAGCAACACCTGAAAAAGCGACTGACACAGCAGATGCTCATACAAATACAGTTTCTGAAAATGTATCAACACAAACTGCCGATGAAGAAATCACACAAATTAGCGAACAACCTTCGACACAATCAGCAAATTCAGAAACTAAAAAGCAAGCTGCCGAAGTAAATTCAGCCGATAAAACAGATGACCAAATTGAACAAGATACACATAAAGAAACTTCTGAAGCTGAGCAACAAACAGATCATAACAAAGAAACCGCATCAGCATCGTCTACTACAAATGAGTCAGACGCACAACAAGCAAACACGTCTCAAGAAACAACGTCATACGCTTCACCACTTGCTAAAGAAGAGCGCAAAGAAGAACGTAAAGGATTTTTCGCACGCCTCTTTAATTTATAAGTTAAAGATGATACCAAAGCCAAAAAGTCTTTGGTTAAAAAAACGTCAATTTCTATTGAAATCGTATAGAAATTGACGTTTTTTGTTTTGCATAAAATTTCACAGTTTGTGATATAGCTATTATTCAAAAATTACAGCGCTATTTTGACTTTACTAAGGTCACTTTAAACTATAATATTACTCGAATCGAAATTCGTATTAAAATATCTACCAGCTTTTCTAAATCCAAAATTGTGTTTACTTCATTATCTTCTTTTAATGGATTATTTAGTTTCTAAATCAAAAATTTTCCTTAATTTCATCCTCATTGAATTTCTATCTAATTTAGCCACAAACGCCTTGACACCATATTCTGCCTAGATTTATAGCCCTTCCGATTCTGCTTCAAAAATAAAGTCATATAAATTTTATAATTTTTTTGAGTAATTGACTTGAATATTATTCGTTTTGCTACTATCCTTAGTATGCGTATCGGATTTAACAAAATAAATTAAATAAAAGAAAGTGTAGGTCTTGTTTTTATGTTATTAACAATTTTAAACATCATTATTTTTGCGGCCTTCCTTATCGGATTATATGTAATGGCAAGAAGACATGTTTCGTTTCCTAAACGTGTCTTTACAGCTTTAGGCATCGGGATTGTCTTTGGGATTGCTATTCATTTAATTTACGGTGTGGATTCAAAGGTCACTAAACAAACCACAGATTGGTTTAGTATAGTTGGAGATGGCTATATTTCATTCTTACAAATGATTGTTATACCTTTAATATTTATTTCAATCGTTTCCGCATTTACTAAAATTAATATTGGAGAAAAATTTGCTAAAATTGGCATCTATATCTTCATTTTCTTAATTGGGACTGTAGCAATTGCGGCAATTATCGGTATTATCTCAGCACTTGTCTTTGGCTTAGACGCATCTACGATTGATTTAGGTAGTGCCGAAAGCTCAAGAGGTAGTGAAATCGCAAGTCAAGCTAAGGATATGACAGCTAACACGCTACCACAACAAATCTTAGAATTATTACCAAGTAACCCATTCTTAGATTTCACTGGTCAGCGTACAACATCAACAATCGCTGTAGTGATCTTCGCTGCATTTGTTGGCTTTGCCTTCTTACGTGTAATGCGTAAACAACCTGAAAGTGGTCACTTACTTAAACGTGGTATCGATGCCGTTTATAATATCGTAATGGCAATTGTAACGTTTGTATTACGTCTAACTCCATACGGTATTTTAGCTATCATGGCGAATACAATCGCTACAAGTGATTTTGGTGCAATATGGACATTAGGAAAATTTGTAATCGCATCTTACGCGGCATTAATTGTAATGTATATCATTCACTTACTCATTGTAACTGGTATGGGACTGAACCCTGTTACATTTGTTAAGAAAACGTCTGAAGTATTGCTATTTGCATTTACTTCTCGTTCAAGTGCTGGTGCTTTACCACTCAATGTTCAAACTCAAAAAAATCGTTTAGGAGTGCCAGATGGTATTGCAAACTTCTCAGCTTCATTTGGTCTTTCTATTGGTCAAAACGGCTGTGCCGGCATTTATCCAGCAATGTTAGCAATCATGGTAGCACCGGCAGCTGGTGTCGAAGTTAATTTACAATTTATCTTATCTGTCATAGGCATTGTTGTGATTAGTTCATTTGGTGTAGCAGGTGTCGGTGGTGGCGCAACATTCGCATCTATCATTGTATTATCTACATTAAATTTACCTGTTGCATTGGCGGGTGTATTGATTTCAGTAGAACCACTTATCGATATGGGTCGTACTGCATTAAACGTTAACGACTCTATGCTTGCTGGTACAGGTACAGCTAAATTGACAAACAACTTAGATACTGACACTTATCATTCGAAAGAATACGGGGAAATCACAAGTTCATAATAAAAGACATCACTCACTATGAACTTCAAATATTTTTATAAATATAATTAAAGGTTGGAACGCTAGTCGTTCCAACCTTTTTTCATTTCTATACTTTTACTATATTATCAATTCAATTTTAATCATATTACTATTTTTGTCGTTTTATTGTTATCATCAGTTTTACGTAATTATAAATAAAGACAATAATCAAACTTAGCGATAATGATTTCAACAATAGGTTGACCCATGTACCGTTCGTAGTTAAGTAATACGTCACGATACTATTTATAACAAACACAATAAAAATAATCCCTAACTTCAGTAACATGTCTCCCACCTCTTTTAATTTAGTTTAGTGGGAAACATGCATTTTTTCAATTTAATTTTTCAATACCTTCAATGGATATATCTTTACTTTTTAAGATTCAACACTTGTTTGTCCAAATATTTTTTTCTTTATTGCTTCTCCAGTTGGCGTTCCAGCTAGACCTCCCAGTCCAGTTTCTCTCAACGATGCCGGCAAGTTGCGTCCTACTCTATCCATCGCCTCTATCACTTCGTCTACTGGAATTCTACTTTTTATTCCAGCTAACGCTAAATCAGCTGAGATTAAACCATTGCCTGAACCAATAGCATTACGCATAACACAAGGTATTTCAACTAACCCTGCCACAGGGTCACAAACTAACCCTAATAAATTACTGATAGCTAATGCCATCGCATGACCACTTTCTTCAGGTGTTCCACCAAATATCTCAACTGCTGCAGCTGCTGCAATTGCTGAGGCTGATCCCACCTCTGCCTGACATCCACCAATAGCACCTGCCACACTTGCATTGTTTGCGATAATTTTGCCACATAGTGCTGCAGCAAATAAAAAGTCAATCATCTGCGCTTCTGTTAAACCGTGTGTTTTTTCTAACTTGAATAATATGCCTGGTATTGTACCTGATGAACCAGCAGTTGGTGTTGCACAAATGATACCCATCGCAGCATTCACTTCATTTGTCGATATTGCACCTTTTAAAGCTTCTACCATATCATGTCCAGATAAAGCATGGTAATCTTCATTATATCGATCTAGTTTCACTGCATCATGTCCAGTATAACCTGTTACACTTTTCACACCATCTCCAGAAAGTCCCTTTTCTAACGCTTCTCTCATAACATCAAGATTTTGTTTCATTAATGCACGAACTTCATCCCTTGAAATCCCTTTTAATTCCATCTCCTCATGAATCATCATTTCAGCAAATGTTGTGTTCTGTGCCACTGCATAATCTATAATTTCTCGCATTGAATGATACATATTGCCACTCCTCTAACAAATATATGAAAAATTTAATTCTTTATATTTCTCACGTAATTTACTTAAACTATCTACATCTAAAGCTTTATTTAAATGTAATGCCAATAAACATTTGTCATTATTAATTGTTTTAATTTCTTCATTAATATCTACTTCATACTCAATCAAGTCATTAATCAAATGGTTAATTAAAGAAATATTAGCTTCTCCATCTACAACCAAAATAGGCAATGCATGATGCATGAGGATACAAAGCCCATCCACGTGGATACTTTTAATCTTAATTGTACCTCCACCAATTGAAATACCATTAATTTCTACATGTCTTCCATTACCATCTAATTTAATTAATGCGCAGTTCGGATGTTCACCCAAGCTAGCACTTGTTTCTTCTATAATTTCTATATCAATATTTTGTGCTTCCGCAAATGTGATAGCGTCTTTAATTCGTTCATCAAATGTGCTGAAACCCATTGACCCACCAATAATTGCTAAATCTGTTCCGTGACCCTTGTGCGTGGAGGCAAATGATTCATAATAATGAATCACAATCTTTTGAGGTTCAGACTGTAATACTGTTCGTGCAGCATTGCCTATTTTCACTGCACCTGCAGTGTGAGAACTAGATGGGCCCATCATAATTGGACCAATAACATCAAAAGCACTTTGATAATCTTGTTTTCTTGCCATTCTTCTCTCTCCTTAATTGGTCTGTTTTTTCATTCTAGGTAGATTGAAATTCAAGCTAGTCATATTAAATTTATTAATCATTTTTCCTATAACTAGACTTAATAAAATACTAGTAATTGATACCGTAATAATCGTAATCACAGATTTAATCGGGTCATTAAATCCAAACAATACAATAGCACCGGCAATTGGTGTCGCCATACCTGTCACGTTGATTACTAATCCACTAAATGTGACGATACATGCGTTTACAACACCAATAAGTGCATTGGTACCATAGAGTTGCAAAGGATACTTCGCAATAATATCTATTTGGGTTAATGGTTCAACTGCAACAGCGAAAGCTTTGGAAGCGTTACCTATTTTTAATTGTTTAAACATAATGAAATTGACAAATGAGCTACCTGTACATGTCAGTGCACCAATCGCCATAGGCAAACCAGTTAGTCCTAATAAGCTTGTTAATACCATGGAACTAAGTGGTGTCATACCTGTAACAGGAATAATAAGACCTAAAATAATTGCTAATACATAAGGATTGTTGTCACCAACAGCTGTCACGGCACTACCAATTTGTTTTAATAAAGCGATAACACCTGGGCTCATAATACTTGCAAGAAGGAAAGAAACAGCAGGAGCAAATAAAATTACAGTTATTAAATCTAAGCCCTCTGTGACTTTTTTTTCTAAAAATTTAATAGCAAATGAAACCAAATAAGCAGCTAAAAAAGCGGGTAATAATTTAAAATCGTGAAGTACTAAACCAACGATTACAGCAAAAACTGGCGAGACACCTAATTTTAAACAAGTAAGAAAACCGACTGCTACACCACTTAAACTACCGGCTAAGTCACCAATTTCCTGCAAAAACTTAATGTCAAAGACGCCACCAATGGCATAACTTAAAAATGCTTGTGGTAAGAATGTTGCACAGGCAGCACCCGACAATGCTTGTAGCCCTTTCTTACCATAAGGTGCAAAATTTAAAAATAACGTCATAGCTAACAATACAATGAATAGCGTTCCTACACCTAAAATAATATCCATTTCCTCAAACCTCTTTCTATTTTTCATTGATATCTATCATTTTTTATTTCCAACCACATCATAAAACTTTGTGAAAACACTTACAATGGCAAAAAACAGACTTTTATGAAATATTTGTGAATAAATTCACAAAATAATGAATTTTATATAATATAATAATCCATTTGTTATATTGTTTGTTATATTAAGTTAATGAATTTGCGAAAGATAATGAGTTTTCACTAAAATAACCGTTCAATAGCTGCAATAATTTGAACAAATGACTGAATTGGTACTAATATTGTAACTAAGTACTATCATTGTGTAACGAACTCCTAAATAACATAAAACAAAAACCGTCAATTTCTATTATTATTGCAATAGAAATTGACGGTTCTTTTTTAGACCAAAGTATTTATTTTACAAGTACTTAACATATGGACATAAATTTAATGAAACAGTCGATTTAATTTTAAATTTTTCATTTTGATTGTTTTCCTTAACACTGACTGTCTTTACTTCTATTTTGTTAACAGAAAATTGATTCTCACTTTTAAATATTTGTTATCTTGGTTTAAATGGACCCCAAGTAATTTTTTGTTTACTATCTAACGGAATGTTATCAATTGTATTCGAAACATCATCAAACCATTTTAAAAATGCAGGATTTTTGTCTAAATGCGCTTCAGCACTATCTTCGCTAATATCATGTAAATACCACGCCTTACTTTCAAATTCATATTGAATCTGTGAATATGCGAGCCGAGTTAAATTAACACTATCATATAAGCAGTTCACATGCTTCACGAGATTAGGTGCTTGTGAAATTAAACTATTTGATATTGTTCTTTTATGGGTTTGATTATCTAAATCATTCCACATTCTTAACTGGCCATCCATTTGAAAGAATATATCTATCGTAGAATCGTTTTCGTTAAATGAAATAAGAATAAATATACGTTCTGCTGTGTGATCAACGGAATTAATAGCTCCAACAACTAACTTTTGGGCCAATTTCACCCAATAGGCTTGAGCTTCTTGAGGGGTTAGTTTACTGCTAGAAGAATAAATATATTGCTCTTTAGCTTTATGATTTCCATGCGTTTTCTTACCAAAAAATTTGTCAAACATGCTCAACATAACCAACCCCTTTCTATGATATGACCTTTTCATCATAAGTGACACGCAACAGAAGTTGTCAGTGAATTATTTTTTAATAAAACCTGATTTATTCAATTGTTCTAACATATCTAGTCTCTGCTTAGCACTCATAAAATTAGAAATTTGTTCTGACCACGTTTCAGTACGTTCACCATTTGTACGGGATTCATAATATTTACTTACAGTTTCATCGTAATCTGCTAATGTTTTACGTTGCGTTTCTTTATCACTATCATATTTATTGTGATGGAAGATATTTTCAAGTGGTAAACGTGGTTTAGGATCTCCATTTTCGTCATCTGCTGGTATGCCTAATGCCATACCAAATAATGGGAAAGTATGCTTAGGTAAGTCTAAAATTTCACGCACACGTTCAACATCGTTTCTCAATGACCCTAAATAAACCATGCCATAACCCATGTCCTCAGCTGCAGCAGCAATATTTTGTGCAACTAATGTCGCATCTATCGTACCGACCAACAAACCTTCTGCTGATTCAAATGATGTTGCCATATCTTTTTTAGTATTTTCATTAACGATTGCATGTCTGTAATAATCCATAACAAAGACAAATAAATAACCGTTTTCTACTACATAAGGTTGACCTGACACTTCTTTCAAGTCCTCTTTAACTTCAGGATCATCTATACCAATAATTGAATAAGCCTGTAAATAGCTTGACGTTGAAGCGCTTTGACCCGCTTCAATTAATTTTTTAATATGCTCCTCTGGAATAGGCTCTTGCTTAAAGTTTCTGACTGAATGGTGTTTTTTCAATAAGTTGTATACATAATCAGACATGTATTATCCGCTCCTCTTTTGTGTATGTGTTTATAGTATTTAGATGTTAACAAAGCTCACAGTGAATTGCTTGTTATTTGTTTACCCTTTTTTCACTCTTATTAAATGTTATCATCCTATTTAAATGTTGAATATTCCTAAAATATATAAACAAAATAAAACACGAATGTGATGCTTGTGTGCTTCAATTAAATAAATCATCTTGGCACATTATATATGTCAGAAATGGACACAAAAATACTTCTTAAATTTTTTCATATATTGCTATATAACCACAAGTATATTTTCCTTTTGTAATATCTCCTGTTTTAAAAATAATAATATTCAAAATTGAAATGTTTTCCAAAACATAAATGTGGAACAATAATAACAAGGGGGTAATTCATTTGAGTAACAAAAAACAGGAACAATTAAAAAATGTAGAAAAAAACAATGACGATAAAGCAATGACGACGAATAATGGCGTTAAAGTAAGTGAAGATGAAAACACATTAACCGTTGGTGAACGTGGTCCTAGTTTATTAGAAGATTTCCATTTTAGAGAGAAAATTATGCACTTTGACCACGAGCGAATTCCTGAAAGAATCGTACATGCTCGCGGTTTTGGCGCTCACGGTGAATTTCAAGTTTACAAAGATTTATCTGAATACACTTCTGCAGACTTTTTAACACATCCTGAAAAGACTACCCCAGTGTTTGTCAGATTTTCAACTGTCCAAGGATCAAAAGGTTCTCCAGATACAGTAAGAGACGTGCGTGGTTTTGCTACAAAATTCTATACAGATGAAGGTATTTTTGATTTAGTAGGTAACGATATACCTGTTTTCTTTATACAGGACGCTATTAAATTTCCAGATTTAATTCACGCTGTTAAACCTGAACCACACAATGAAATGCCTCAAGGTGGGACTGCTCACGATACATTCTGGGACTTTTTCGCACAAAACCCAGAATCAACGCACACAACGGTTTGGGCTATGAGTGACAGAGGTATCCCTAAAAACTTTAGACAGATTGAAGGATTCGGCATCCATACCTTCCGCTTGGTTAATCGTGATGGTCAATCCTATTTCGTAAAATTTCATTGGAAGCCAGTTCACGGTTTAGAATCATTGGTATGGGATGAGGCACAAATCTTATCCGGTAAAGATATTGACTTCCATCGCAAAGATTTATATGAAGCAATTGAAAAAGGAGACTACCCTGAGTGGGAATTAGGCCTTCAAGTGATTCGACCAGAACAAGAATTTGATTTTGATTTTGATATTTTAGATCCAACAAAAATATGGCCAGAAGATGAAGTTCCAGTTGAAATTGTTGGTAAAATGACGTTAAATCAAAACGTATCTAATGTTTTTGATGAAACGGAACAAGCAGCGTTCCATCCTGGTCATATCGTGCCTGGCATTGATTTCTCTAACGACCCTCTATTACAAGGACGTTTATTCTCATATACGGATACTCAAATATCAAGATTAGGTGGACCAAACTTTAATCAAATACCAATTAATCGACCAGTTAATGAAGTACACAATAACCAAAGAGATGCTATGCATCAAATGAATGTCCATAAAGGACAAACGGCATATCACAACAATGCATTAAACAACAACGATCCCCACACAACACCTAAAGAAGAAGGCGGCTACGAACATTATCAAGAAAAAGTTGAAGGACGTAAAATACAAAAACGTAGTGAAAGCTTTAAAGATTATTACAGCCAAGCTAAACTTTATTTGAATAGTTTAACAAAGCCTGAATTCGACCATACCGTAGATGGATTTTCATTTGAAATTGGTAAATGTAAATCAGCTATGGTTAAACAAAATGCAGTGAATCAACTAAACAAAGTTGATCGCGCATTGGCAGAGCGCGTCGCAGCAAACGTAGGTGTTGAAGTGCCAGAAGAAAATGAAGAAGTACAAACTGATGCCAAAGATAGTAAGTTAACAATGGAAAAATTCGATATACCATTACCTGGACATTCTGTAGCAGTACTTGTGAACGGTGAGATAAATGAGGAAACATTAAAATCATATGCCAAAACATTTGCCGACAACAAACTCAACTATGCTTTTGTAGGCAAACAACCTAAAGATATCACTAAAGATTTCGGCATAACTGAAACGTATGATACTGCACACCCTACATTATTTGATAGTGTGTTTGTAATTTCAGATGGTGCAGAATTATCACCGGATGCAGAGGCATTTGCAGAACTCACATACAAACACAACAAACCGCTAGTTGTTAATCAAGCCGCATCAGAAAAATTATCAAATGCAAAATTAGACTTGAACGCACCCGGTGTATATATTTCAGATGATGCTCAAACGATTATTCAAGCATTTGAACGCGCAAGATATTGGGACAGATAAGCATATAAAATTAAAATAATATATCCCTGCAACGATATATTTAATGATACAAGCAGACGAGATAGAAATTTTTCATTGTAATTTAATTTCTATCTCGTCTTTTTTATGTGAATATGGGTAAATACTTACTAAACATTTAAAGATTCAATTTACATCAAATTGATCTGATTTCATGCTATATTTATTTCAAAAACACCTTCAAATAGGTGTTTGCAACCTCGAGTTGCACACGAGTAAACGATTAAGTGCGTGACATTACATGGTGATACCGTTAATTTCATATAAAAGGAGTGATAACTATGGAAATTGGACCACGTATCAAAGAACAACGCGAACTCAAAAATTGGTCGCAAGACGAACTTGCTGAAATATTAAATATTTCACGTCAAAGCATTTCAAAATGGGAACTGAATAAAGTCTATCCTAGTATTGATATGTTAATAAAAATGAGCGACCTATTCGACGTCTCATTGGATGAACTCATTAAAGGAGATAAAGCATTAAAAAAGACAATTATTGAAACCTATCAACAACCAGTTTCTAATCAGAAAGATCGTCCTATGAATGTTTGGGAATTTCTATCTAACTTTTGGTGGTTATTCTTCCCTGTAGCGTTTATTATTTGGTGGATGGTACAGTCGTTTGTTTGATTATAAAATTGTTTATTAATATGATTATTTCACTTTTTTCAATGAACAACTCATAAGCTATTTTAAAAACTTAGGAATAGAAATGTAGCTAATAAATTATTTGTTATGCTTCTATTCTTAAGTTTTGAGTAGCATAAACAATTCACTTTTTAAATTCTCCTAAATTCCACAACCTAAAATAATCTCTTTATGTGATTCAATCATTTTATATACACCTATTGTTAACATGGAACAATTTAGCAAATATCAAAATGCGGCGCTAATGTTTTCCAATAAATCAATTTACTTTCTTTAATATTTACTTATCATTACAAGTTCCAAAAGCGGTAAATAAGTTCACAAATTTGTGATATTTTTTTATAATCCTATCATATCAAACTTTCAATGCCTTCCTTCTCAATTCTTATGTTTAGTTGAGAATAGGAAGGCTATTTATATAGTGTGAAAGAAAATACAAATAATGTATATGCTTTCATTTTCTTATGTAGCTTAACTAGTTTTATTATCTTCTAATACAAATAGCGAGCACGATTTAAATCTATTGTGCTTTAAAGGTACTAATGTTGACGAAACAATAGCTACATGCAATAATAGTAATTGAAAGATTAGAATTATTATAATTAAGAAATTATGATAATCTGATTAAAAATATTTAAATTAACACTAAGTTATTAAATAGGAGGATGTTTTACATGTCTTTAATCAACAAGGAAATTTTACCATTTACAGCTAATGCTTATGATCCAAAGAAAGATGAGTTTTTCGAAGTTTCTGATGAAAACTTAAAAGGTTCTTGGAGTGTAGTTTGCTTCTACCCAGCAGACTTCTCATTCGTATGTCCTACTGAATTAGAAGATTTACAAAATCAGTATGATAAATTACAAGAATTAGGTGTAAACGTATATTCAGTTTCAACGGATACACACTTTGTACACAAAGCTTGGCATGATCATTCTGAAGCAATTAATAAAATTCAATATACAATGATTGGCGATCCTTCACAAACAATCACTCGTAATTTTGATGTATTAGATGAAGAGGTTGGCCTAGCTCAACGTGGTACATTTATCGTTGATCCTGATGGTGTTGTTCAAGCAGCTGAAATTAATGCGGACGGTATTGGCCGTGATGCAAGTACATTAGTACACAAAATTAAAGCAGCACAATATGTACGTCAACACCCAGGTGAAGTTTGCCCAGCTAAATGGGAAGAAGGTTCAGAAACATTACAACCTGGTCTTGACTTAGTAGGTAAAATCTAAGGAGGCATTGATTTGAATGCTTAATGATCAGCTAAAATCACAATTACAACAATTACTTCAATTAATGGAGGGTGATGTTGTACTACGCGCAAGTCTTGGTTCAGATGATAAATCGAAAGAACTAAAAGAGTTACTAGACGAAGTTGCAGCAGCATCATCTCATATCACAATTGAAGAGAAAGACCTAAAACGTACACCAAGCTTTACAGTAGATAAACCTGACGCAGACACAGGGATTACATTTGCTGGTTTACCTATGGGTCACGAATTTAATTCACTTGTATTAGCTTTATTACAAGTCAGTGGTCGCGCACCTAAAGAAGAGCAATCTGTCATAGATCAAATTAAAGCTTTAGATCGCCCACTCAATTTTGAAACTTATATCAGTTTAACGTGTCAAAAATGCCCGGATGTCGTTCAAGCATTGAACTTAATGAGTTTATTAAATCCAAATATCACTCATACAATGATTGACGGTGCTATTTTCAGAGAGGAATCTGAAGATATTATGGCAGTGCCAGCTATCTATTTAGATGGTGAAGAATTTGGCAATGGACGCATGACTGTACAAGATATATTATCTGAACTAGGTAGTAAAGCAGACCCTTCGGAATTCAATGATAAAGATCCTTACGACGTGTTAATCGTTGGTGGTGGACCCGCAAGTGGTAGTGCCGCTATCTATACTGCACGTAAAGGATTACGCACTGGTATTATTGCAGATCGCATTGGTGGTCAAGTCAACGATACTGCAACAATTGAAAACTTT
The DNA here is from genome assembly GCF_041008415.1 of Staphylococcus cohnii species complex 1663. NCBI lineage: Bacteria > Bacillati > Bacillota > Bacilli > Caryophanales > Staphylococcaceae > Staphylococcus > Staphylococcus cohnii species complex 1663. The sequence continues at coordinate 325,083 of NZ_JBFDVL010000001.1, read as the reverse complement.
ATAACAGTTAAAGAAACTGATGGTCCTAAGTTCTCCTCTGCACTTGAAGATCATGTAAAGCAATATAATGTAGATACCATGACAGGTGTCAGAGCAAGTGATATTGAAAAAACAGACAATGGTATTATTGTCACTTTAGATAATGACGCTAAATTACAAAGTAAAACCGTGATTATTGCTACAGGTGCACGTTGGCGTAAGCTAGAAGTACCTGGTGAAGAAGCCCTTATCAATAAAGGGGTGGCATTCTGCCCGCACTGTGACGGACCTCTATTTGAAAATAAAAACGTTGCTGTTGTTGGTGGCGGTAACTCAGGTGTAGAAGCTGCAATAGACTTAGCAGGTATTGTAGAACATGTTACACTACTTGAGCGTAACGCTACCCTTAAAGCAGACGACGTATTACAAGAACGTTTAAGCTCTTTACCAAACGTTACAATTATCAAGAACGCACAAACAACTGAAGTTTTAGGTGAAGCTTCAGTGACGGGTCTTAAATATCAAGACAAATCAACTGGTGAAGACCACACTATAGAATTGGAAGGTATATTCGTACAAATCGGATTACTTCCAAATACAGAATGGTTAGATAACTATGTTGAGTTAAACCAAGCAAATGAAATAATCATTGATCGTACAAACGCTACAAGCATCCCAGGTATATTTGCTGCAGGCGATGTTACAGACGATCGTAATAAACAAATCATTATTTCAATGGGCGCTGGTGCAAATGCTGCATTAAATGCATTTGATTATATCATTCGACACTAATCACTTCCCTATTCAAATAGATGATAAAGGAGAACCAAATTTGGTTCTCCTTTTTTTGTTGTTTTCATTTCTAAGGAAAAGCAGTCGAATCTTGTTACACAAATATGAAACGTTTTCGCTCAAAGTTTCAAACTTTGTTCAAAAGATTGTGCGTTTAACTTTACGACATCTATATCAATCAATAGCTTGAAATGATAGTCTTAGGTTATAATTTCAAAAGCACATCAATTAATATAAATTGGACTATTTTTAAAGGAGCAATACGTTTTATGAAAAAAAGTATACTTATAACATTCGTTCTCATGCTAACTGTCATACTCACAGCATGTGCTAATGAAAATTCAAATGATGATAAACAACACAGTGAAAGACATGCCCCTTCAAATGTCAAAAAAGTTACAGAAAGTAATATCTTTGCTTCTCATAAAAAAGGCGAAAATATAAGCGAAGATGAAATGAACAAAGCGATAAAAAAATATCTAGATGTTAATGCAGATATTCTCGACAATAAATATCTAATACAGTATAAATTAGATAAGCAAACCGGTACGGATACTAAAATCACAGACGCACAAGCCAAAAGATTATCTGATTTATCACACAATGCGATTAAAAACGATGTGCGATTTAAAAACTTTGTCAAAGACAATCATCTGCCTAAAGGTTATAAAGATGACGTGGATCGAATCATTAACTATTTCACTGCGTTAAACACCACGATTAAAGATGCTGATAAACAAATCGAAGAAGTAAATTATCAACCGCAAAACACGCTAAACGTTGTAGACGTATCAGCAGAACATGCAGGAAATGTAAACGGTAAACAACAAGAAAAAATCAAAAAGTTCCTTAAAGATAAAGGTATTAAAAGTGATGCAATAGATAAATAATGTATCATTTATGGTTATTCAACTACTTGAATTTGTGAACATTCTTTGAATAACTATCAAATTCATTTTTATTGATATCAAATAAAGTGTTATGCATTACAAAATGATGACAATACCAATTCCCAGCATTATAAAGCCTTTTAAGCGCTTACTTAAAGTTAAATGATTCATCTTGACTTATATTTGTAAAAAACCTTACATGATTGTAAGGTTTTTTAATATAAAATGACTTTTTTTCTCGGAGATGTATTTGTTATCCTATGTTATAAGATTGAACACAGTAAACGTAGGAGCACAGCCGAAAACTTTATAGGGAGGTTTGCACTATGGTAATTACGATTTTACTAGGTGCCATGGCTGCTGTCTTCATAGCTTTTAATCTCTTTGAGAAAAAAGAAACTTATGGCGTAATTTCATATAAATCTATTGCTTTAAGCATTACTTACGTCATACTCGCAGTTATTGTTGGTAGTTTCTTAGACAATATCAACACTATATTCCAAGGATTTCACGATAGCTTAACAGCAGCAAAAAGATATTAACCTGAACTGAGCAAATAAACAGTTCAGGTTTTTTAATACGTCATTTTATCAAAGCTAAAGCTCAATTTCATAAGGTACACAATTATCAATTTGCTTATCTATCACAGATGCTTTATTTTCATAACCTAAGTATACGAAGCAACATCTAATTACAACTTGATGAGCAATGATTACAACTGTATCTAAAGATGTATCTAGCTCTTGTTTAAAGAAAGTTTCTACACGTTTTAAAACATCTTCATAACTTTCTCCTTCTGGTGCTTTTTGAGTAAAGCTGTGCCTAAATGAACTGTTTGGACCGCCATTAAAATAAGTTTCAAATTGAGCATTTTGTTCAATTTCACTCACTTTTTCACCCTCAAACTGACCTAAAGAACGTTCTCTCAGTAATGTCGTTACACTAGCTGGAATATCTTTATCAAAAATTGCATTATATGTTTGTCTCGTTCTTGTTAAATCAGACAAATAAATATGATCAATTTTGACTTGATTAAAATGATGTTGTAATAATTGCGCGTCTCGAGCGCCTTTTTCAGTTAATGGAACGTCTAATTGGCCACAAAAATAGTGATTTCCTTCTTTTTTATCGTAATTGGATTTTGATTCACCATGGCGAATTAAGTATAGTTTCATATGTTTGTACTCCTTTGTATTTTTAAATAAGGTAACATTTTTGTTAGATGAAGTATAACTTCTATAATAAAATATTTATTTTTGTTACTTTAAATGTGAGGTGATAAAAATGAATGAACAACCTTTAAATTCAGATACGCAAGGTGGACGTGTCTTAGCTTCTGTAAGTTATTTCAGCATATTTTTTGCTCCAATCATATTACCTATCATCATTTGGATTTTTGCTGATAAACCAGCATCCACACATGTTGCTAAATCGCTATTCTATCATGTCATCACATATTTAGGACCGATATTTATTATTATCGTTGCAAGTTTAGGTGGCATGATCGTCAATCAACAACATCATACAATTATGGTCATAATGATAATTTTAGGAATTATTTTAATCTTATTCACGATTTGGTATACAATTAAAAATATTTATCGTGGCGTCAAAGTATTAATTTCTGAAAGTGCTTATTTTAACCCCTAAGATAAATCATTTACTTTTGAATATTCGATAGACACAAAAACACACAAAAAAACAGCTTGGGAAAATATTGTTTCCTCAAGCTGCTTTTTTTGTTAAATCTAGATTAACTACTTTTGCTAAATAATAAATTAAGCGACAGACCAATTAACACTGCACCTACCGTATAGTCAAAAATAGCTTTAATCTTTCTGTTTGCAAAAAGTAATTTAATGTATTGAAAAATATATACACAGAAAATAAACCATAATAAAATAACTGTCGTTACAATCGCGGATAACACCGCTATTTGTGTGGTAACGCCTTCGCCCGCACTTAAAAATTGCGGTAAGATACTTATGTAATAGAGTAATGCTTTTGGATTTAAAATGGTACTAAAGAAACCTTGCCTATATGAACTTAAATAGCTGATTTGTTGTGCTTTCATTTGTGTGATTGAAAAATTCATACTTTGTCGTGCGCTAATAATACTTTTGATACCTAAATATATAAGGTAACAAGCACCCAGTATTTTAATCACTAAAAACACGTAATACATATTTGCCAAAATAAAAATAATACCAAAGACCGCTAGTAGAGAATAAACAACATGGCCTGTCGTTATACCCAATGCTGCCATCGCACCATTACCTTTACCAGAAGTGATTGAATTTTTCATCACGACGAAAAAATCAGGTCCTGGGACGATAATAATCATTAAAGTAATTGTTATAAATGCGGCTAATCCTTCCATTTTCTGCACCTCCACCTTAATTATGTTATCAAGATGCACACGGTATCGCAACACGCGAAACAAATCTTTTATGATTCTGTTATGGTGATGTTCAAATAATATATGAACGAAATCCAAAATTTGGTCAATGGTCAATCATAGAAAGCCGTGAAATGGAAAAATAATTTATGTGGTATAACTCAGTTAATTTTAACTTAATAATTTCAAACCAATGGTGCTACCCAATATAACTAGAATACAAATAATTCGTTTAATATCCGTTGACTCTTTGTAAAAAAGCATACCTAAAACTGCTCCGCCAACAGCACCAATGCCAGTCCATACAGCATATGCAGTGCTCATAGGCAACTGTTTCATAGCAATAGATAATGTTAAAAAACTAATTGCAAAGAAAGTTATCATCCAAACAAGCGATTTATATTTGCGACTATGCACATAAGCATTCAAAAATGTAATACCAAGCATTTCAAATATACCTGCACAAATCAGTAAAATCCAAGCCATTATGAATACCCCCCTTCATTTGTCGTCACTAATTTCAAACAAATTACACCAAGCAACAATGTCATTATTAAAATGATTTTCTCTGGGTTAAATGGTTGATCAAAGAATATAAAATCAGCTAGGGTAACGCCAGTTGTACCAAGTCCTACAAAGACTGCATAAGATGTCCCTACCGGTAATACTTTTGAAGCATCTATAAGTAAGTAAAAACTTAAAAATATAGCAATAACTGTCAATATCCACTCGAATACTGATGAAGCATGAGTTAAGCCAATAACCCATCCCACTTCAAAGAGTGCTGCAATCACAATTTTTAACCAATTCATAACAAAATCCTCCTTTAAAATTAAAAGAGCCTGAGAGATAGTCATCTATACTATCTCCCAGGCTTTTATCCTTCCGTGTCACATATTAATATGTGCCTTTCTCTCGGACCGAACCAACACCATCGTCGTGGAACCCTAGAAAGGTTTATTCAATTATTGAAATCGTATCAAATTACACTTCAAACTTCAAGTTAAGATGATTCAGTATACAATAAATTATATTAATTCTTATAAAGAAAGCGTTTTAAATTAATTTTTAAGTCAAAACTCTCTACATTTTATATATTTTAATGTATAATAAGGATTACATTATAATAATTATAATGTAACGGCGTCGTCAATGAAACTTATTCTCAATTGAGTATTTTGATAAACGGACTAAAACGATTAATAAAAGTGAGGGATTATTATGAAATTATTAAATTACAAAATGCAAAATAATGAACTCGTTGCAACTGTATTATCTGACAAGAAGCAAGTATTCAAATATACGTTTGATGTAAATACACCAGAGTATGAAATTTTAGATGTACTAGAAGAAATCAACCATTATGTTGACAATGGTCATCATCCACTGGGTTGTTCTCTATTGAAAAATTATTCACATGAGGATGTGAGTCACAATATTTTATAATCTAGATTCTCGACCAAAAAGGTGAGTATAGCTGATAGACATTAATCAGTATACTCATCTTTTAATTTTTGATTTGCATAAATGGCCATACCTGTTTTTAATTTTCGAAAACCTAATTTTTGATATAATCCTTCGACGCCATGCGTTGAAATTAAATGCACGCAAGACACCTGCCCCAATTGGTTAATCATTCTACATACAATGTCATAACCTATACCCTTATTTTGATAGGACTGATCCACGATAACATCATAAATAGCTGCGTTAAATACACCATCTGATAAGGCTCTCGCTAATCCTATAGCACTACCATTATGCTTTGCCACCACGATATGTGTGCTAGCATTAAAAATGGTCTTAATTTTTTCCTTATTATGCCCCATCCAACCATTCGAGTGATATATTTTTATAAAATCTTCTAAATCATGTGAGTCAAATACATAAGTATAATCTATTTTCATCTCTATCACACCCTCATAATTTGTGTATATCAATCTATTTTATAGCTTTCTATACCCTTACATTACATAATCATTTATAATATATTTAAATCATCTTTTAATGTCACATCATACATCACATATGATGTACAAAGAAGGCGTTAATATAAACAGTTAACAGGGTAAAGAGATAGTAAAGACGTTATTATTTTATCGATACAAGTAAGGAGGGACGCAAAATGTGGATTGTTTCAATATTACTCATTATCGTTGGTATTGTGTTGCTCATCATAAATAACCGTACACCTAAAAAAGAAGGTGTCGGCAAAAAACAAAGTTTAGTCAGCTTTGGTGTGGTCTGTTTAATCATCGGTATTTTCGGACTCATAGGTCAAATTATTAAATCAATTATATAAATCATCATATAAAAAAGAGCGGGGTCGTAATCCAGTTACACTAGATTACTTAACCCTGCTCTTTTTGATTAAAAACTTTTTAATATTTGTTAAAAATATTTGCTTTACATATTGAATAAATCATTAAATGATTCAACCATTGTAGGATGTGTATAAATATTTTCTTTTAATACTTCATAAGATAAATGTTGGTCAATTGCTAATTTTACTAAATTAATAATTTCCTCAGATTGTAAGCCATATAAAGTAGCACCTAATATTTCACTTGTTTCTTTATTAACGACTGCTTTAAACAAACCTCTTGTATCATTGTTTATTTTATGACGCGGAATTGTGTTTACAGGTACTGCATTTTCTAAAATTTGATAACCTTGTGCTTTTGCTTCTTCTGCTGTTAAACCTACACGTGATAATGGTGGATCAATAAATACAGTGTATGGCACAGCACCGCGATTTTCGGTCGTACGTTTGCCATCACCAAACAATTGATCTTTTACAATTCTGAAGTCATCTAATGAAATATACGTGAATTGCATGCCACCTTTAACATCACCTAATGCATAAATATTTGGCACGTTTGTTTGTAAGTTTTGGTTTACCTTGATTTCTCCACGTTCACCAATTTCAACATCTGTATTTTCTAAACCTAAGTCTGTATTTGGTTTACGACCAGTAGCTAATAATACCGCATCCGCTTCATAGCTTCCTTGTGTCGTGTGTACTGTTGTGCCAGATGCATTATCTTCAAAACGCTCTGTATCCGCATTTAATACAAGATTAACACCTTTATTTTCAAGATCTTTTTTAACTTCTGCAACAATATCTTTATCTTCTTTAGGCATGATATCATCATGTTTCTCTAAAACAGTTACTTGTGTATCAAAGTTCGCAAACATAGAGGCAAATTCTAATGCAATATAGCCTCCACCCACAATAACTAAACGTTTAGGTTGTGTTGCCAATTCCATAATGCCGGTAGAATCATATAAATGTTGTGATGTTTCTACACCTTCGATGGATGGAATGATTGGTTGTGCACCTGTATTAATCACGATATCTTCTGCAGTAAGTGTTTCTTGTACTTCACCATTTTCATCTAATAATTCTACTTCATTATTAGACTTAAATGCTGCAGTAAAATCTAATACGTTGATATTATTATCATCTGCTAAATTATGATAATTCTTACTGTTTAGTGCATTTACTACATCGGATTTTCTAGAAAAAGCTTGTTCAAATGAACCGTGTGCTAAACCTTCATGCACAAGTGTTTTTGAAGGAATACAACCTATATTAATACATGTACCACCATACATCTTTTGCGATTTTTCAACTACAGCTACACTTTTTCCTTGGCCAGACGCAAATTTTGCTAAAGTTTTACCACCTTTACCAAATCCAATTATTAATAAATCATACTTTTTCATAATAATCCTCCTTAATCGTTTCATTTAAAACGTCTTTAATCGTTTCATTTAAAACGTCTTTAATCGTTACATTTTGATAATAATTAATTAATAGCTCTTCTTCTTTTTGATGAAACTTAAACATCGTGTTGCCAATTTCTCTTGAAACTTCACAGTCACTACCAGCATCTCCAGTAAATAAACGTCCTTCTGAGCGATCTTCTTTAAACATCACAAATAGTTCAGACAAGTTAACATTTGCTGTCATATCATTAGCCTGATACCCTCCAAATTTACCTCTAGAAGTAGCTAAATAATGATGTTGATTTAACTTACGAGTTACCCTGCGTAATTGAGCCGGATTAATACAGATACGTTCCGCTAATTCATTGCTGCTAAAACGCTCATCATCATGTTTTAGCAAAAAAGTCAGTAAATGTACTGCTATATTGAATTCTAAATTCAAAGAAATCACCTTTTATCTTTAATTGAAACTTTTATAGTTACATTTAAACATATTAAACCATATCGTGCAAAATTTTTGTTTTGGTATTTGAAAAATATATAAAAAGGATTGAAAGCGTGAACAAAGTTAAACATTGCCATGCTTTCAATCCTAGTTGGATAGTTACAATAATGCACCTCTTATTTTATTGCCATATTCTAAATATGATTTCAGACAACTAAGCATATATACCCAGCCTTCTTTTTGGCCTAATAAGCGTGCTACATCATTTTCTTCTATATCTTTTTCTGTAGTAGTTACAATTGTATGATTATCATCACCATCGAATTGTATTGTTACATGATTATCGCCCCACTTAAATTGAATCATTTCATTTTCAACCATATCTTCTATTAAAATATCGATTTCAGCATGATACTCTTCATATCGTAAGGTAATTGTTTTACCCTCTTCCCAACGTTCAGAACTTGAAGAAAACCAAAATCCTCCTATATAATCTGGATTGACAAAAGCTTCAAACACTTGATCACTAGATACATTGACTTGCATTTTAGTTACTATATCCAAAAAATTCACAACCTTTCTTCTAAAATTAAATATTTTGTAATCATTCAATCATAAAAACACATCACTATGTCTTATTAAGGCATTCAGCGTGATTGACCGAACAGGAAAGACTAACCGCACATGTTAGCGTTGATCATAAATTCATAAACATGGTTATCATAATGCTCGGTCAGTACATGTTTTATTCTCCATGCCGTCGTTATTACTTTTTCTAAAATATCCAAGCTATTTCATTTTCAATTTAATAATTCACTCTATATCTTTCATACCCTGATATGTAAATTTCATTACAATGTTATTAACATAATTGTAAATAACATATAATCTATGCAGCATTAATAAATTTGTTATACTTTACTAGTCAGTAAATACTTTTGATCAGGAGTTAACGATGAAAAATATTCTAAGCACTTACGTATATTATTTAGTTATGCTTGTTATTGTTGGCATCATACTAGTTAGTCTATACTTTACATACATATGGAACAATAACCAGTCACCCAATCAAGATAAATATCAAAATTTCGCTCAATTAAAATCAGATACAGTGAAACAGCGTGATTGGCAAAGAAATGTTAAAAAAACAAATAATAAAGATATACTTATTACTGCGATACATGGTGGCGGTATAGAACCGGGCACCTCCGAATTAGCTAAAATCATTTCTAAAAAAGGAGACTTTAATTTATATAGCTTTGAAGGCTTACTAAAATCAAGTAACAAACAATTGCATATTACATCTACCAATTTTGACGATCCTAAATTGAAAGAAATGACAAATCGTTCTCAAGAATCTATCTCAATACACGGATTTCAAGGTGATAAAGATATCGTTTATATCGGCGGCCAGGATAAAAAAATGGCGCAATCCATAAAAAAAGAATTAGAAAAAGAAGGGTTTAATGTAGAAAAAAGTCCAAATAATATTAATGGCCGTTCTTCTAAAAATTTCATCAATGAAAATGACTCAGGTTCCGGAGTTCAACTGGAGATATCTACATCTATTAGAAAATCATTTTTCAAAAAGGACAATTTAAACAGAAAGACGAGAGAAAACACGAATAAATACCGAAATTCAATTTATGATTTCGCTGAAGCCGTCACTAAAGGCATTCGTTCACAAACTTAAAAATTAATTTTTTCAGTTTACTTCTATCAATTAACTTGCTTTTTTTAATAATGAGTATAAAATACTCATTATTAAAATGCGAGGGACTTTAAAAATGAGACTATTAAACAAACCATTATATATGTATTTAATGTTGTTTTTATTCACCACAATCGTTGGCACCTTATTATTATATCTACCGGTCACAGGTGTAAAACCTTTAGATTTTGTAGACGCATTTTTTATCTCTGCTAGTGCATTTACAGTTACTGGCCTAGCGACTATAGATATATCTAGTCAATTTAATTGGTTAGGCGATACTATTATTTTATTACTTATTCAAATTGGTGGGTTAGGAATAGTCACGGTAACACTTTTAACGCTGATACTGATGCATCGAAAAATCAGTTTAAGAAACCGTTATTTGATTATGACAACCTGGAACATTGAAACACCTGGTGGCGTCATCAAATTGATTCTTCAATTCGTCGTTTATAGTATCCTTACAGAATTCATTGGAGCAATATGTATCGCACTATCATTTATTCCAAAATATGGCTTTGGTAAAGGGCTATTTTTAAGTGTGTTTACTTCAATTTCTGCTTTTAATAATGCTGGTTTTTCATTATTTAGTGATAATATGATGCGCACTGTTAATGACCCTATAATAACTATAATCGTTCCAATTCTTATCATCATGGGCGGTATTGGACCGCTTGTCTTTTTAGACGTCGCTACAACAAGAAAGTTAAGTAAATTAACCGTACACTCAAAAATAGTATTAACGACATATGTCATACTCATATTTATTGGTTCGGTTGTGTTTTACTTTTTAGAATATAACCATTCTATGATGCATTTATCATTTTTAGAAAAACTTGGCGCTTCATTCTTTCAGTCTGTTACGACACGAACTGCTGGTTTTAACAGTGTCGATATCGGACAAATCACACCACCTACTTCAATATTATTAATGCTTTTAATGTTTATTGGTGGCGCCCCTATCAGTGCTGCAGGTGGTATTAAAGTAACAAGTTTAGTCTTAACATTATTATTTATAAAAAGTACATTAAAAAACGAACAACACCCTTCTATTTTCAAAAAATCTATACATGACCATACATTAAAAACTGCTGTGGCCATTACATTTTCTGCCGGGACATTTGTTATATTTATCTCATTTATTGTAAGTTATTTGAATTCGGCAATACCTTATTCTAAAGTATTATTTGAAGTGATTTCCGCTTTCGGCACTGTTGGGCTATCGATGAATTTCACGACATTATATGATAGCCCAACGAAAATAGTCATTGTACTCACAATGTTAATAGGTAAAATTGGTATACTTACATTTCTCCAATTATTTATTACTGAAAAAAAGCAAAAATTTTATTATGCTAAAGAAAATGTGCATCTATAAAAAATGAAAACAGACCAGAAATTAGTTTTTAATTTCTGGTCTGTTTCTACTTCACATAAATATTCGTTTCAGTACAATCTAATCAAACCCTCATCACACTATTTTACTCTTCTTAAAATTGTTGATGTTATTGCACAAATCATTGTCACCAATACCAAAATATTCATCATTATCATATGTGTACCAGTTATTTCGAATCCTAAACTAAAGTTACCAGATTGACTGTTGGTAAAACCATTAACAAATATGATCGCTAATACGCTTATCGCACATAAAATACCAATCACATCAAAAAAGAATTTAACATATGGATATTTAATACCTTTAGTTAACATGCGTCTCACCTCAACTAAATTTAAAGTTACGAACTATATATCGTATGCTAACGATTTCCTAATTACGATTACATATAATGTATCACACTGCACATAATTATAAAATACTTAGAATTGTTGATGCCATGATCAAATCACTTCAAAATTGTTCTTTACTTTATACCACAAAGCATCATTCATTAACCAATTGTATTCTTTGGGCTAACTTTTTGATTTGTGCATTGTCTGTTGCATTAACTTCAACTGTTTCTACATCTTGCTCAACTGCATTTTTAGTGTCTTGATAAACATCCTCAGGGTTCGAAGATGTGCTTGTCTCCCATCTGTAAGGAATTTTTTTATAAATATTAATAGTTCCATCCCCATTACTACTATATGTTATTGAGCCACCCACTTTCATTGGCGCTTCTAATTTAACAACATCCTCAGGATACTTTGCGCTCTTTTCCGCATTTTCATTTACTGGTGACCCTTTTGGATATTTTTTGACATAAATATTTTTGACATCTTTAATCATACCTAGTTGATGCCAAACACGTGCGTATTCGATCTCTGAAGCACTTAAACCTGTTAAATAACTTGTACTATTATCGTCATTTTTCTTTTTTGAAACATTATCGTTTTTCTTTTTAGCTTTTGAATCTGTATTCTTGTCATTTTCAGCCGTTGAATCTTGAGGTAACGACTGATCCTTTTTTGCTTCACTTTGTTCTGTAGATTGTCGTTCCTCACGCTGATCATTGTCTTCATCTTGTTTGTTTGTATTACTGCTTTGCTCAACATCATCACTATTTTTTTCGTTGTTACCACATGCTGTCAAAATCACTGATAAAAATAACAATGACAGTATTAAAATGATTTTTTTCATTATCTATACCCACCTATGATTTTATATTATTAAAGTAACACGAAACTATGACGCTCACAATTATATTCAAAAATCATTTTTCAATGTATTAAAAAACGAGCATAGTCCATTAAGACTTGCTCGTTTATATGCAATACTTCTATTTTATTTTTAAAATTTGCCCTACTTTCAAACTATTAGAACTCAACTTGTTATCCTTTTTAATTTTATCTACAGTAGTACCTTGATTTTTAGCAACACTGTATAAAGTATCACCTTTTTTAACCGTATATGTCTTAACTAAATATAAAATTTGTCCTTTACTAATATTATCAGACTTTAAATGGTTCCATTTTTTTATGTTTGCTACACTCACTTTACTTCGTTTTGAAATATTATAAAGTGTGTCTCCCTCAACCACTTTATGTGAATCTCCAGTAATAGAATCACTTGGTGTGTTAGGATTTTTTAACTTTAATACTTGTCCTACAGAAAGTGTGTTACTCGTTAATTTATTCCATTTCTTAATATTATCTATTGAAACGCCACTTCTTCTCGAAATACTATACAGCGTATCACCTTTTGATACTTTATAAGTGCTACCAGTAATTGCTCCATCACTACTACCACCTGATAGAGATTTATAGTGTTTTTGTACTAAACTGTAAAACTGGTTCATATTATATCCCCATTGTCCGAAATAGCCAATCGGATCTGAATGGTCTGAACCACCCCAATATTGACTTACCGCATTGTGACTTATAATTGTGCCTGTCCCTTGATTATTGTCAGCAAGCGAAGGTTGTAGCCCATTGGCTTTCAACATTTTTGCGGTTAAATATGCTTGGTTATTAACTGATCTTGCAAAACCATCAAATGTGTTTGATCTTGTTAATTCAATTTGATAAAAATATGGATTAGCGTTAGCACCTGCACCCCAAGCTAAATATTGACTTGGCGCAGTCTGCACAATTTTATCGCTACCCGCATACGCATGTACAAATGCACTATTATAATTGTTGTACATGTAATTTACCTCACCATCAATTGTACTGTTTGGATTGGCCGTTTCATGAATTACTACACCGATATATTTGCCAGATTTATAATTATACTTGGGTAAGTTATTCATTCTAGAATCTTGTACGATTTTAGCTGGTTTTATATTATTATTTGCTATGTATGTATTTACATCTTGATATGCTCGATTTGCTGAAAAACTTCTCATTTCAGTATTTTGACGTTCACCATCTTTATTATGTAACTTTAAATCTCCTGGTGTTAATGCATTTTTCAATTGTTGCGGACTCATTTTTTGAGCTTTTTCATAATCAATGGCTTTACTCGTATTTTCTTTATTTTGTGTATCATTTTTCTTTGTATCCTGAGTGCTTTTATTTTCTTGTGCTGCCATTACAGTTTGTGACAATAATAAACTTGAAACCAACAACAATGAAACACTAAATCTAAACTTCATAACGACATCTCCTTGAATAAAATATTAATCCGTTTACTATTAAGTAGCAAAAATTTTCATTTACAAAACTTCTTTAATTCATTCTATATTAATATTGAATTAATTACAAAATGAAATATTATTTTATACTTCATATTAACGACATTTACCGTTTCTAAAACAAAATTAAAAGCCGTCGCTCACTTGAGCAACGACATTTTATTAAATATCTGTAAAAACACTAGACAGTATCGCAATCAAAGCCACCACTAACACAAGTACTAAAATGGAATCAATTTTTCTTTGATTACGTTGGTTCATAGGTTTTCTGAACTCTTTTAATGCTTTAAAACCTGCGATTAAAACAATAATTAAACAGACTAAATGAAATAACAAGGCAAACACAGCCATCACAATCACCCCAAGTCATATGAATAAGATTTTCAAACCGTATCACTACAAAAACCTAAAAATCTCTTATGAAAAGGTCATATTATTTATTTATCCATACCCTTTCTACTTATTAAACTAACGAGCACTTTTATTTTCTATTTAAAAATGTCAAAAACATTTGATATTTAGGCACATGTTTTTTATGTTGAAAATGAAAAATTTTCTACTCATGGAGGCTTCATTATGAAATTATTCATCATTTTTATTGTTGTTTTATTATTTACAGTCAGCTGGACGGACGATACTGTCACATAAATTTTTACCTTCAGAGATATCTGACCAAGCTAATCATCAATATGACGAAAGGCAAATTAAAATATTCACAGAAGTACTTGCTAGAACTTGCGTTTGGACAATACACGCCCTACTCTTAACATTTATATTGCGTATAATTAATGTATGGGACTTTAATCACAGCTTTTTTTCAACTTATCCAGAGCTATCCGTCATTATCATTATTTTCATATTAACGATTATGAACTATTTTTACGTAAAACGTAAATATACATAAAAGGAAGATAAAATGAAAAACAAAATCAAATATTATCGCAAGCAGAAGGCCATTTCCCAATTAAAACTTAGTCAAGCACTTGGCGTTTCTAGACAAACCATTAATGCGATTGAAAATAATAAATATGATCCATCATTATCTTTAGCATTTAAACTGGCATCAATGCTCAATACTACCGTTGATGATTTGTTTAGCTAATTAGCATTGATGCTAATACGTATCGCAAAATGTTTCCACTGACTTACCAAACGATTAAAATAACTTATCTAACATCATGTCCGGCACAATTTCTATAATACTTTATTTACTTGCTCTAAAATAGCATCGTTGGCTTTAAACATAATTATTTCAATATCAATTGATAAAAAGCTAAATCTAACCATCTGTCAAATTTATAACCGACACTTTTTATAGTTCCACATAATTCAAAACCATATTTTTCATGCAATTTAATGCTAGCAGTATTTGATGCGTCAATACCTGCAACAATTGTCTTATAATTTCTGTTTTTAATTTCTTCAATTAATTTAACTAAAAGTTGTGAAGCTACACCTTCATTTCTAGTTTCTGGGTCAACATAAATCGAATGTTCTACAGTATATTGATACGCTGGCCAATTTCTAAACGCACCATATGTTGCAAATCCAACAACTTGGCCATCTTTTAAATATACAAAAATGGGTTCAGCTTGCTCTAATTTTGTATGAAACCAAGTTTCTCTTTCTTCAATGGTTACTGGCTCATATGTATAAACTGCAGTCGTATTTAATATTGCATGATTATATATACTTAAAATCGATTGTAAATCTGATTGACGTGCTTGTCGTATCATATCGTTTCACCTCTATTTCATTGTATATTCAAAGTATATCTACAGCAAATCTATGTCATAAAACATAACAAAAACACTCACCATAACCCTAAAGTTATCTAATGAGTGTTTTTCATAAAAATATTTATATATGCACAAAGCACAAATAGTATTATTTATTAATAAATTGTAATTCATAAAGTTCTTTTTCATCATACGTATTAAATCTATCTAATTTACCATTTAACATGATTGTTTTTACTTTTCTACTAACGTTATGATAATAATTAATTCTAATATTTAAATTAGATTCATAACCATTATTTTGAATGGTACTTTGCAATTCATCAAAAACATCTTTATTAATTGGTAATAAATAACCTTCTTTACTTGGTAATATACTTACATATTTCTTTTGAATTACGTTATCTTCATTAAGAATAATTTCAATCTTAATATCTTTTGCTGCTCCGCCACCTAGATTAAAAATTTTCAAATAATCTTGGTGTTCAACAGAATCAGAACTTGTATTAATCATTTGTAATTGATTATCTTTATCTAAAGAAAGTAAAATTTGATTAAATCCAAGCGCAGGAATAAAACTTATTTTCATTTGGTACAGTTGTATTGAAACTGAAACAAAATAAAATAGTGCCATTATAAAAGTTCCAATAGAACCAATAGCTGAAATAATATTTATCATACTAAACCACCTTTATATTATCATTGAGAGATGGTCGTTGATTATCGTAATATTTTCACAAAAAAGATCATAATTTCTACCCGTTATAATAAAAATTTTTTCTAACTTTTTGTAAGTCGATTTATCTTAATTATTTTTTTCTTAGCGCACTAATAATAAGTGAAGCGATAAATATAAATACAATTGAGCCAATCAATGCAGGGAAAATTGGTACGCCGCCCCATACTGGGCCCCAAGTACCAAGCAATCTACTACCAATCGCAGAACCAATTAGACCAGCAACAATATTACCAATGATACCTCCTGGAATATCTTTACCTACGATAGCACCTGCAATCCAGCCGATAAGGCCACCTACAATGATCATTATTATAAAACTCATATGCATAAACTCCTTTTTATTTGTATATTTTTAAACACATGAATATTACGATAATCAACATGAAAATACAATACCACAATTACTTTATTTACGTAAATGGTAATCAATGTTTTTAAATACAAAAAGACCCCTAATAAAAGGGGCCTTATAACGGGAGTTATGAATCTTCTGCATGCCCAAGGGCACACAGAAAACCCATCTCCTCATTTTCGCACACCCGTGGGCATGCAAAACTAATTATAAAACTACGTGACAGTAATGTAAATCTTAAATTTGTAACATGTGCTTGATTTCATCTTATAATTTTATTTTTTCATTTAATGCAATAAGGGATTATAACTATAATGATAGACAGCTATATTATAAACTTATCTATATGTATCATTGAATTTGATAGCTTTCAAAACATTGATTTGATGCAGTTTTTTGTTTCAAAGCACTATACTTTTTACCTAAATATAGCGCTAGAAAGAGATTGATTTATAAAAAGATGGCTAATATCTTCAAAATCATTCCAAATCTTCTTTTCAAATAACACAAAAATATGATGTATGACTTTATTCATTATTATGTTTTTCTTTTATCATTTCAGAAGGTACTGCAAATACAAATAGTAAAATAAATAATATCAATGCTAAATGAGGAATATCTTCAAGAAAATACCATCTTAAATTCCAATCAAACATCATATTCGCATATTTAACAATATACTTACTAAACAATAAAATAACGCATATCCATACTAAAACATCTAAAATCTTAGTGATAAGTTTCATGTATAGCCCCCTTATAAGTTATAAAAAATAAACGCTATAATTACAATAAAGAGAAAATCAAAAATGATTTTCTTGATATTTTTTTCCATAACGTGTGGTATCGCACCTATGATTAAACTTAGTATAGTAAGTATACCAGACCCGTTAACAATATAGTCCAGAAATTTCCATTCAAAGATCAAAGCTAGAATCAATGAGGCAAATACTAAGATCAAAGCTACTATGCCAAAAGTGTTTGCTATCACTTCTATTGTCTTATATTTTTTCTTATTATTTTCATGATTCATAAAATGCCTCCCAAATGCAATATGAACATTCATTTTAAAATACTTATGATTAGTATTTATGTTTTTTAAATTTCTATGAGTGGACTATAAAGGTAGAAAGCACTTTAGTTAAGCCTTTTAACGGTTACTTTTCTTTGAAATTTCAATACTTTTATAAAGCAAAAAGCCTGCATTTAAAACAGTTATTATTGCAAAAATCACGGTAAGAAAAACATTAAGATGATTGAATGTACCAAAAGCAAATAATAATACTAAAATTATATTCATAAAATTAGCAATCATAAAACTCATATCCATATTATTTCTCAAATTTCTCACTCCTGTTGAACTAATACTTTTAGAAAAATATTTCACTCGTATTTACATAAATTTATATATTGAGTTAATTTATTAATAATGTGCTGAATTATCCAAATGTCTCTATATTTCTTTAATACACTATCTACACTTAGTAATTATCTTCTCTTTTAGCTCTTAATGCCTTAATCATGTAATAGATATTTACTGTAGTCACAATTAAAGCACCAACGCCAACTGTAATAGAATTATTGTAAAATGAATAAACAGCAAATATGAGCGCACCTATAAATATAACAAATGAAACAATTATCTCAATATTATTCCACATATAATTACCCCTTTTTGTTATAATATTATTTCAATGCTAACATACTTTTTATAAAGCATATGTTGTATCCATCAAAAAGTAAAAATTTTAAATTCATATATATATGATTTAAGCAATATGATACTTAAATACATCAAAGTTATACGAATAAATAGCAACACCCCCAAAGTATTCTAGGAGTTGACATAATTTGAATAGATTAATTGATGATATGGGTTTTTGGTATGAAGGACATACACTATCTTATCCTTTGATATTTGCAGATTGCACAGTTACATATAGTATTATGGAATTAAAAGTACTTTTAGAATATTATCAAAAAGATTCATGGTGGAAAAATTATACTATTGCACTCATGGATTTCGAGTCAAAATACAATAATGCTGGGTAGTTCATTACAAATTTTTGAATCCAAATTTTAAAAATAGAGAATCAATATCTGAGGGGTGAAGAAAGTGAATAAGAGAATGGCTATACACCATACAATTAATATCATTTTAATGATAACACTCATAATTTTTAATTATACAAACATTAGTGGATTTACCACTTCATTAATATTAGCAGTACTTTTTATAGGTAATGCAATTTTATTAATACGGGCTAGTACGAAAAAAATAGAAAAAGATGGCGTTACGATAGATGATTATAACAAGAAGTAATATAACTTTACGAGGAGTGTTATGATGCAATTTGGCAAATATAAAATTGATGAATTTTACCTAATCGTGATTGTCGGATTTTTAATAACATCTATTTTTGTACCATTCATGCTCATTTCAGTGGTGTTAATGGTTATTTTAGGATTAGAAAAAGATGAATAATATATAAAAGGAGATGGGTATCATAGAATTCAATAATTGGACAGTTACAATTAATGGCAAAGGATCATATAATATAGTCAGAGACGAAGATACACTAGTTATTTTAGAAAACTATCAACACGTTGCCCTATATTTAAAATTGGAAAATGATGCTATAAAAGTTAAATCACTAAGTTATGGAAATGATGTATCGTTTAATGTTGATACAAGAGAAATCATTGTAAATGTTACAAATTTATTAGATGATGACGATTAATCTAAATCATCACTATACAAACTTCAACAATAATGAAATTATAGAAAGTTCACTTAAAATACACTTATTTAAAATTAGTAATTTCTTACCCTTGAGCAAAGTTTAATGCCCTTTCCAAAAATATAAAACACACAAAAATAACCCCGTAGGTATATGCCTACGGGGTTTTCAGATACAATATCTATTATTGTTCTTCTTTTATATGCTACTTTTCATGAATAATCATTAATGTTCTAAATACTGTTATTAAGCCATTTTATAGTCTATGTTTTTATATTGAAAGTCCATGAACATTCACACTATTTCGCAACTTTGCGAACTTTTTGCGAACAACATTGAATTTCTTTAGAAGCAAGTCTGTTCTTATATTTAAATAAAATACATTTTTTCATAATACACTTTATTACTTTTTTGATATATACTTAAAAAAATTGTAAAGGAGCAATAATTTGGATAATACTCTCTTAACATTAACTAGTGGGATAATTTCTGGTGGAGTTGTCGCTATGATAAACCAATTTTTTTCTTTCAAAAAATTATCAAAAGAATTACACTCGGAAAGAGAAAAAGATAAAGTTGAATTCAATCGAAGAATTAAACTAGAAACATATAACTATTTAATAACCAACAAACTAGAAAGAATTGAAATTTTGCAAGATCAAATAATCGAAAAAATTCGTTACACAAATGCCGTTTTTGAAATATACAACAGTTTATTTAAATCTAAATTGCCTAATTGTACTATATCAAATGAAGAATTTGAAAAAACTGAATCTAAAATTCTTTCTCTAGAACAAGGTAGTAAATTAGTAGAAAAAGAAATTAATAAAAACATAAATTATTTCCCAGAACTTAAAAAAACTTATAATAATATTAATGGACAAGGAATGGTGTCTTTAGAGTTATCAATACAATTAGTACAACCTCAACATATAATACAAAACTTCAATGGAAAAGATGAGTTTTCAGAAGAAGTTAAAAGATATCAATTTTTACATCAAAATTATAAAGATACAGTATTTAAGTTTATTGATTTAATAGATTTAACTCATGAAGATATTATTAATACAATTAATATCAACGATTAATACCAAAAGGATCGTATTCTTAAACCCACTCCTCAATTCAGAGGTAGTGGGTTACATACTTTTATTTAAAAACCTTTACGTTTAATTTGTCTGTATACAAAGATGATTGCAACCATTAAAGTTATGCTATCAAGTACCTTTATAAAAATTGAGCCAAACTCTAAAATTTCAATTTTAAAAATTGCACCTATTATAGGTAAGAAAATATTAAAACCTATTAATACTAATAAAATTGCTAATATTACTTGTTGTGATTTAGGCAATACAAACACCTTCATTTCTTATTATATAAAAGCTAAATATTAATATTAAGAGAAACCCACTCCACAAATCTATGGAGTAGGCTAAATATTTATTTAAATTGCCTTAGTGTAAAGAAATATTAAACAGAAGTATTTTCATTACTTTTTATTATTAGAGTTAGAAGAAAATAAAAATGCACCAAAAAATAATAATGGGAATATGGCAAATAAACGTATGTTAAAAGAATTATCATCAAAAATAATTGGCAAAGAAATATAAATTATAAATGTTATTACTAAAAATATTAGATAAATTTTTTTATTATTACTCATATGTAAAACCTACAAAACAATTGCTATAAATGCTCTAGCAACGACATATGCAAATTGTTTATTAAAACCAAACTTATTAGTTAACCCATTCGCTATACCATCTGCTAAGTTGCCTTCAAAACCTGTTAAAATATCACAAAATTTATTAATACTTTGATAATGGAACATAACGAGTTTAGTACCAGTTGTATTTTCTATTTTCTTTACCAATTTGTTCCATGCCTTTTCACCGACCTTATTTACAGTAGCTCTAATTGCTTGTGCTCCTGCTTTTGCAGTCATTGTGGCTTTGCCTCTTTCAGCTACACCATCTCTATAATTTTTCACTTGCCCTTTTAGCCTTTCAGCAACTGCCGGATCTTTAAAATCACTTTTACTATTATCAATCTCTTTTAAGAGTGCATCACCAATCTCTTTTCTTTGATTCATTTCTTTATCTATTTCACTTATAGTTTCAGCATTAGCTTTACCAGAATCAATAGTAAAATATACAGGACCAGATAGAATCGCAGTAGCTACACTAGCAGTTAATATTTTTTTAATTTGCTTATTCAATATTAAATCTCCTTTTATATAATAATTCTCCCAAATTACTATATAAATAACATCCCCAAAATAAGTTTAACAAAATTAAAATTCATTTCAATTAAGGTAGTGTAAAAATTAGTTTTTTGTTGTGTATGAACGATAGCTCCTCAACATCTATAAACCTCTAACACTACATCCATTAAACAGTAATAACACAGTATCATTCCAGGAACTAACGTTCATTTTTACATTGTTAACAATTAAATATTTCCATGCTATTCTTATACAAAAAGGTGATTAATAATGAGCTTACCTGTTGCGATAATATTAGGAATCATTGTTATACCTGTATACGCTTACTTTTGGGCATCTATATATCGTTGGGAAAATAATAGACGGGTAAAACGTAATAACTTCAAACCGATGACTAAAAAGTTATTCTATTGGAATTTATTGGTGCATAGTATTATTGCTGTAATTTTCGTTATTATTGCAATCTACTTAAGTTATTTTAAATAAGTTACTTTAAAACCTTATTACTGATTAAACAAGATATTTCTATAAATACCAACTTTTTGGGAATGGTATTTTGATAAACTTGCGCTTTTACATTTTTTGATATTGTCAATTATTATTTTTTTACTAATGCAATCAGACTTTTTGTGTTTTGGTTATCTAGCCATATTCTAATAATAGACAGATGCTCCATTTTAGTGCATTAGCTCGTAAATTAACAAAATGCTAGAAAAGTTTTGTTGACCTCTTCAATTTTATGGATTTTAAAATTCAATGATCAAACAAAAATCCAATAAATCGTACCCAATACTTACATAAAGGAGCGTTATTATGGATATACTTATAGGAATCATAATCAAAATAATAGATATAATTGTAGCTATAGTAAGCATATTTGAACAGGAAACATCAAAGTTATTGAGTAAGATGTTTAGACGCAAGGATAAGAAAGTCGATGAGAAAAAAGAATAGCAGCAATAACTGTGTCCTATCATACGTACGCAAAATATAATAATACCTATTACGTTTACAAAGGGGTATCGCTGTGGAGTACATTATAGGTATAGTAATTAAAGCAATAAGCTTCATATTAAGTACAATGCTCGATGGTTACTTGTATTTTAAAGAGTTCATTAAAGAGAGAAAAGAATAAGGATTAACCATTTACTACGTGTCTTTTCACACGAACGTCCTATTTTATGGTTGCGAGATACATAATGAAATTTTAATTAAATATCGTTGAAAGGGGAGTAGGTAATGAACAAGCCATTGTATATACATCACATAATTAATCTTGTCCTATCGATACTCCTGTTAATATTAGATTATTTCAATACTATTAATTTGACTGTGGCAATATTACTTATCCTTTTAATTTTAATAAATTCTATTTTATTACTAATTGTTTCCAGAAAAAAAGAAGATAAGATGATACACAAAAATTCTAAAACGTTCAAATCAGAAGACTTATCATCTTTACCTATAATTATATTTTTTATCATTTTATCAATTCATAATATATTAACTAAAGATAGTATAATCTTTTTGAGCTTTTCAATACTCAGTTTAATTGTTTTTATACTTATTCTAATATTAGAAATCAAATCATATTTAAAACGCAGAAGAAATGATAAGGAAAGTAAATAAAGGGAAGGATATTATGAAAATAGGTAAATGCAAATACGATTACAACTATTTAATTATGTCCATACCACTTTTAGTAGTATCTATATTTGTACCAGCAGTTTTTGTAGTATTTGTAATTTGCTTAATATACGGATTTGAGAAGCGTAAATAGGAGGAATATTATTAGATTCGGTAAATATAAAGTAGATGAAACGTACTTTGTTTTCGCAATGACATTTCTAGTATTATCTATTACCATAATGCCTTTATTTTTGGTTATTAGTATATCTTTTTTAGCATTTAGCTTTAAGAAAGAGAAGTAGTAAATAACAAGGAGGAATTAAAGAATGCAGTTTAATAATTGGAATGTCACTATAAATGGAAAAGGTTCACATGATGTCGTTGTTAATGACGATACATTATTAATTTTACAAGGATTTCAACGCGTTGAAATAGCGTTAAAAATAAAAAATGATTTCATGCAAATAAAATCTTTAGGCTACAGCGAAGATGTAAGTATCAACCCTGTTACAAAAGAGATAACTGTTAATGTCGCTAATTTATTGGAAGATGACGAATAGTTCTGAAAAAATGAACAAGTCAAAGTTTGATTTATTAAATGACAAATGATTTTCTTCATGGGTAAATCGTCTCCCTTTATTATTTTTATATGTAGAGATAACAAATGAATCTACTACAAGAATTATATTATTAATTGGTTTGTTTTTAATTATGTATTTTGGAAGTTAGAATTTTCACATCCTGCCTTTTTCGATCCAAACGCACAAAAAATACCCCGCAAGCCTTAGCCTACGGGGTTTTCAGATACAATATCTATTATTGTTCTTCTTTAACATATGGTAATAATGCCATATGACGTGCACGTTTAATAGCTAAAGTCAACATACGTTGATATTTAGCTGAAGTACCTGTTACACGACGTGGTAAAATTTTACCGCGTTCTGAGATAAAACGTTTTAATAATTCTGTATCTTTATAGTCGATGTGTGTAATTCCGTTTGCTGTGAAATAACAAACTTTTTTACGACGACGTCCGCCTCTTCTTGGTCCACCTGCCATGGTAACTGCCTCCTTTTAAAATTTTTTTAGTTTTATACGTTCATTATAATTAGAATGGTAAATCATCATCACTAATATCAATAGGGCCGTTTGCATTTGCAAATGGGTTATCTGATTGATTATTGTTTGATGGATTATTGTTGTTATTGTTTTGATAAGAAGACGTATTTTGTCCGGATTGTTGTCCACCAAAATTTTGGAAATTATTATTTCCTTCTTGAGCATGACGCTGATTTTGGTTTTTAGGTTCAAGGAATTGAACGCTATCACAGACAACTTCAGTTACAAATATACGACGACCTTCTTGGTTTTCGTAGCTACGTGATTGAATGCGACCGTCAACGCCAGCTAGACTACCTTTGAATAAGTAGTTATTTACATTTTCTGCTTGTTTTCTAAAAACAACGCAGTTAATGAAATCAGCTTCGCGTTCCCCTTGCGCATTTGTAAACGTACGATTTACTGCTAGAGTAAAAGTCGCAACACTCACGCCTGAGGGTGTTGTTCTATATTCTGGATCTTTCGTTAAACGACCGACTAAAACAACTCTATTTATCATTTAAACGACCCCCATTTATTATTTTCTTGTCTTATCTTCGTCTTCACGAATTACGATATAACGGATGATATCGTCTGTGATTTTAGCTAAACGTTGGAATTCGTCAGTCGCTTCATTGTCTTCAGTTTGGATACGTACGATGTTGTAGTAACCTTCACTGAAATCATTAATTTCATAAGCTAAACGACGTTTGCCCCAATCTTTAGTTTCTAAAACCTCTGATCCGTGAGAAGCTAAGATACCGTTGAAACGTTCAACGACAGCTTTTTTAGCATCTTCTTCAATGTTCGGACGAACGATGTACATAACTTCATATGTTCTCATTTTATAATTGCACCTCCTTGTGGTCTATGCGGCTCACCATCTTTGTGGTAAGCAAGGAATAATTTTCATTACTCACAATCAAGAATTATAGCACAGAGCTTTACATTTTACAATGATTATCAGACGTTCAAATTGACATTTTTATCTCATGTTTCATATGAAACATTTCATTACCTCAGCATCCTACAACTTGCAAATTCACGCGACATTCCATCTAACTCATAAAATATTATATTCCTTTTTAAATGATTATAAATAAATTTAAAAGTTATTTCAGATAAACTTGATAAATCATTTTAATTCTAATAGCATATCATATACGTTCTTGATTTATATCATTAAAATCAAAGGACATGTTTACATAATTCAAAATTAATCAAAGGAGATTTATATGACTTCAGTTATTAAAAAAGGATTGCTGTCCATGAGTGTCCTATTTGCAACTACAATAACATTTAATACTGTACATGCAACTGAAAATACAGCAAGCGAAAAAGGAACCATGGGATATGGCTATCAAAAGTATATTGAAAAACACCCTGAAGAAAAAAATAATGAAACTCAAGAAAGTGCCTTTCGTTCAAACCCCAATACAACCGCTACTGGTGAAAGGGTCTTAGATATTTCCGAATGGCAAGGTAAGCTTTCAGCACAACAAGTCAAAGATTTAAAAGCAAATTATGATTTCATTATTATTCGTGCACAATATGGTTCTGAAAAAGTCGATGCAACATTAGAACATAACTCAAATTTATTAGATAAATATAACTTGGACTTTGGTGTTTATTCTTATAGTATGTACGAAAATCCTGATGATGCCAGATATGAAGCGCAAACTTTATACAATCGTGCACCTAAAGCCAGTTTTTATATCAATGATTTTGAAGAAAATACTGTGACATCGGGTACCGCTGATGAAAGTACAACTGCCTGGTATGACAAAATGCGTAGCCTTGCTGGAGATAAAAAAATCTTATTTTATTCATATGAAAACTTTATGAAAGAACATGCTTCAGAATCAGTGGGACAATATGATGGTTATTGGCTCGCTAACTATAACCAAGAGCAACCAACACAAGAACATGTGTTATGGCAATATACAGATAGCTATGCTTCACCTGAATTAAACCAAAATGTCGATGCAAATTATACGGGACCTGGTGTAGACACATCATGGTTTACATCTTAAGTTTTTCATCGCAGCATTCATAATGCTATTTTGATAAGTAAAACTTAGTACAACTAATGTCATGTCACTTTTACCTTTAACCAATATTCGTATCACCGTTTGTATTTATTCATACATCAAGGATTAAGAAGTATATATAGTTAAAATTTTAACCTTATGCCAATTAAATTTAACGAAAAAATTTCTATGAACAAAATGAACATTCAAGACTCCCGGCATACTTACTTTCCAAATTTCTGAAAAAAGCTTACGTGTTACCATATTAAGTAACACGTAAGCTTTTATTTTATACATTAAATCTAAAGTGAACGATGTCTCCATCTTTCATAATGTATTCTTTACCTTCTAATCTTTGTTTTCCAGCTTCTTTAGCACCATTTTCACCATTAAATTCTACATAATCATCGTAGCTCGTTACTTCTGCACGTATGAAACCACGTTCAAAGTCAGTATGAATAATCCCTGCACATTGTGGAGCTGTCATACCTTTTATGAATGTCCAAGCACGTACTTCTTGCACACCTGCTGTAAAGTATGTTGCCAAACCTAATAAGTCATAAGTTGTGCGAATTAAACGATCTAAACCGGGCTCTTCAATGCCTAAATCTTCTAAGAACATTGCTCTATCATCATCATCCAATGTAGCAATTTCTTCTTCAATTTTAGCACTGATGACAATGACTTCCGAACTTTCCTTATCAGCATATTCACGAATAGCTTGAACTTTTTCATTATCTTCATCGCCAATTTCGTCTTCTCCGACATTAGCAATATATAACATTTCTTTAGATGTTAATAATTGTGCTTGATTTACATATTTTTGATCTTCTTCCGTAAATTCTAAACTTCTTACTGGATTACCTTCTTCTAAAGCTTCTTTAATTCTTGATAAAATGCGAACTTCATTAACCGCATCTTTATCTTTTTGTCTTGCCATTTTTTCTAATTTTGGTAGCCGTTTTTCAACTGATTCCAAATCCGCCAATACAAGTTCCATATTGATAACTTCAATATCATCAATAGGATTAACACGGCCAGAAACATGTGTCACATTATCATCATCGAATGCACGTACGACTTGGCAAATTGCATCAACTTCACGAATGTGAGATAGGAATTTATTTCCTAACCCTTCACCTTTTGAAGCTCCTTTAACAATCCCTGCAATATCAGTGAATTCAAAAGTCGTTGGTATTGTTTTTTTGGGTTGTACCATATCTGTCAATACATCTAATCTATGATCTGGAACTTCAACAATCCCTACGTTAGGGTCAATCGTTGCGAATGGATAATTCGCTGCGAGCGCACCCGCTTTAGTAATTGCATTGAAAAGTGTTGACTTCCCTACGTTTGGAAGCCCAACGATACCTGCTGTTAGAGCCATTTATTCATTCTCCTTATTTTTCCGTATCTTGATGAGATACTAATATTTTTTTCATTTTTTTATTAAACGTTTGTCGTGGAATCATAATGCTTCTTTGACAATTTTCACATTTTATTCGGATATCTGCGCCTACACGAATGATTTTAAAGCGATTCGTACCACAGGCGTGTTGCTTTTTCATCTCTACAATGTCATTTAAACCGTAATTTGATGTCATTCTGTCACTCCTCCGAATATTTAAGCGTTATTTTGTTGATTAGGGTCATATTGTAACATCATCGGCTTAGGTGTTTTAATCTCTTTTTGCTTAAACAATTTCAATATCTCTTTTCTTAAAATACGCGCTCCGGAAGCACCCTCACCTGGTATTGTTTCAGCAGACACACTCAATACAATTTCATCTCGACTGATTGAATTGATACCAACGACTTGTGGTGTAGAGATAAACAAATAATAATTTGTTTGTATAGATTGAAAATAGTCTGTGAGTACATTTTCTACTTGATCAATATCTTCCTCTACCGAAACTGGTATTTCGACAATTGCTTCACCATTGGTCACTGAATAATTTGTAATCTCACCCATACTGCCGTTTGGTAATGTCGTTAATTCACCTGTAATTGTATTTATTTTTGTCGATCTTAAACCTATGACTTTAACTGTACCTTCTGCAACAGTTGTACCACCGTTATTTATTTTAACATAATCTCCTACATCAAATTGATTTTCGAATATAATGAAGAAACCAGTGATAATATCTTTAACAACGGTTTGTGCACCAAAACCAACTGCTAAACCAACAACCCCAGCACTTGCGATAATACCTTCAACACTGATACCAAACTTGCTTAAAATGGTTGTTAACACTATAAACCATACCACATACGATACGATATTTTGAACTAATGATATTAATGTTGCTGAACGTTTTTTATTCGCTTTTTTGCCTTTATTTTGTATTTTGAAAAATTGCTCTATTCCTTTATTAATAAAACGCAATACTATCCACGCTACAATGATATATATCACAATCATAATGAGATTTGAAAGTAGCGTTTGATATGTTTCCGGTTTAGTTAAAGGTTCTATTAAGGAATACATAATACTTTTTATTTGATCCAATCATATTTCCTCCCTTAGTCAAAGACTCTTCTCATTTTATTATAATTATTTAAACTGTTAAACACATCCAACTTCCGACTAAATTTTAAATTTGTAAAACAATTACACAGATCATTTGAAGTATATATTTGATTTCATTTACATAGAATGCATACTACAACTTATAGGATAATAATCAGAAGACACCATACTATCATTACTCTCTTTATACTATCAATTTTTAAATATAGTTTATATAATTTTCATGTTTAATTAAATTTAAATTATGTAATTTAAAAAAGACAAAAGAAAAAGAACCATAATTTAAAATTATGATTCTCTATTTCTCAGTAAGTCATATTACTATAAATACACCTTGAAATAAAGGATTTTTCAGTTTTTAGTCATCACTTTCATCAATCATTTTCTTTACTCGGCTATTTTTTTCTCAAGATTATCGTATAGTTTAAATATCATAACACGTTCACCTGTTTTAGAACTCAAATCAGTATGAAAGCCTTTGACTGCTTCACCAGTAACTGAAAAAACAATTTCATCAAGTGCCTCTATACCAGATTCTACAAGCTTAGATCTGGTACGTTTAATTGTTAATAATCCTTCATGTGTCTCACAAACTTTATATTCAGCTTGTGTTAACACACCCTGCAAACTAACAATAATCATATCACGCAAAATATCAGTTTTCACAGACAGTGAACCACGACCAAGGAAGTCTTTTTCCCATTGTGTAATTGCTTTGCTGATTTCAGACTCATAGGTACCTTTAGTTGTTTTCATGTCGAATGCATCTCCCATAGAATCAAAATTAATTGTCGTATTATTTAATAATGCTAACATTATCATTTTTATATACTTTTCTCCATAGTTATATGCAATTACCCAGAAAATAATATAACTATCGCTTACTTCTTCTGTCCTTTAAGAAATCAGAAAAACGTTTTTTAAGTTAATCAACTGACCAATGTTGCCAATCACCAAATTCATCAATACTTGCCAATTTAAGCCAACCATTGTGCACCTTTTGATAAAAATCATATTGCTCATTTAATAGCTGCTTAATATAAGCATTGGGCGCATGCACGACGATGAGTAGTCTAATCGGAGAATGATACATTTTATTGTCTGCCGACATTACAGATTGCCAAGGTAGACCCGTCAACAAATCGCTCGCATTACCTTGCATAACGCCTATACCTGCCGTAATAGTCTGTGTTGTTTTACTACCGCTACCATAATAATGAGGTGCAACAGTTGAGGCATAATACTGTAGATTAATCCATTGTGCCACGGTAGCTGGACCACTAATGATATTCGCTAAAAGGCTCCCATCATCATCTTGTTTCCAATCATAATTGTGTAAAAAGGCGCGCCCTTTTAAGTCGCTGTTTTTTGTTAAATCACGTGAACCTATAATAAATGAAGCGTTTCTCGCTAAGCCCCATTCTGGTCTAATCTCGCTCCAATCATTTGTTAAGCGATGTACTTCTTTGATTGGGTCTTGTTTTATGATGTGATTGTCTGGTAATGCTTTCAAGCGTTGTTCATTTGCGCGATAAGTAATGTCAGGCATTGCGGCTTGAATTTGATTTAAAGCATTTTGTCCAGCTTTTGACATTGTTGGTACGTATATCCATTTTAATTCATCTGTAGATGTTTGGTGCTCCGCTGCCGCAAAGATAGTGTCTTCTGGAATGACAATACCTCGCTCATTTAATGCCGTTCTAACTTCAGTCGAGTTACAAAGCTGTGCTAATACCTTCGCGTTAAACCCACTGGCTGCACCACCACATGCACCACAATCAAGCGAAGAAGCATAAGGATTATTCGCACTTTGACTGCCGTGTCCACACAATACGATTAATGGGGCAAACTCTAATTCCAAACCCATTAAACGCAACGCTTGTTGGACATAGTCCACTTTTTCTTCATTTGTGAAACCAACTGGTATACCTTCTTCATTAATGTTGCAATGATCTAATGATAACGTTGTATCATTCGGTTTTTGTAACCAACCATCATAAAATTTTCGTATCAATTTACCGATAGGTCTCGGTGCGAAACTTCTTGAAAACATTTGAAGCGTTAACCAAGGGCCACTTAGCTCTGGTAAAAGTAAGCTCGGTAAAGCATTTTGTTTCATCTTTTTAAATGTATACGTTATCGATTTGAGTATGTGTTGATGCTGGCGAAAAGATGTAGGTTCTTGCTCATGCGTGTATTCTTTAATTTTATGTTGCGGTTGATTCATCACAGGTAAAGATGGGTGACTGTAGGATTGTCCCAGCTCTTCTTTGACAATGGGGAGTCCAAAAAACCCAGCAACACCGATTGTCTCAAATGCACCAGCCGCTTCTATTTGTCGACGAAAAGGCTCCGAGCGTACATCTATACAAAATGCCATTTGTACTTGTGGCTTTTGGCTTTCTTGCTCATTATCTTGGTTTGTGGTCACGGTCGCTTCTAATTGATGCTCATATGTTGCTTCCCAAGCCGTTAATAAAATTTGTCTACGACCTTGTTTTTCAAATTGTAATGCAAAATCTATATAAGCGTTTTTTTCAGATTTAGATAGTTGTTGCCATTGTTCTGTCGTAAACATACCAATAGCCATCCAATGTTCTGCAAATTCATCGTGTTCATATGCTATTGGGTTCTCTGCTGAATTCACAGGTAAATAAGGTTCAACAATGGCCCATTCTATACCAAGACGAATAGCTAAATAAGACAATAACATTTGATCAGTATTAAACGCTTGTTCATCTTGCCATAGCATCATACCAGCCCATCCAGGCAATGATAGCAAATGATTTTCCAAATATGTTTGATACTGTGCCTCAGCAATACCCAGCTTTTGTAAAACCATATGAATGAGCGATTCAGCTTGATTTGGTAATGTTTTCAAGCGTGAACGTTGTTGCTTGGTCAATGCTGGATCATGTTGTACCAAATGTTGCCATGCAAAGAATAATCCCTTTTCTCTATTCGGCATCGTCCATCCTGATTGCGCATCATCTAAATATAATTTGCACCATTTAATAACGTGATAATCTACAATATCTATCAATCGTCTATCATCTTTATCCGTAATATATGTACTTAATAATGGCACACTATTAGTTTCATCGTCTAAATGAATTTTTTCATTATGCTGATTGACTTGTCTTTTATTTTCAGAATGACACGTTACATCTACAATATTAGACAAATCTAACATCGTTCTAGCATAACTTTTAGCAAACTGTCTATCTATCGAGACTACCGATTGATTTAACCATTCTTGTAATTTAACTTCAATCATATCTTTATCAATTTCGTCACGTTGATATGCTTGTTCAAACATATACATTGTAGGATAGATATCTACGTCACGGACATTTTTTAACCATTGGGCCACATTTTTAAATTCATATTCCTCTAAATTTGACCAAGGGTTTCTTGCGGCAAACACAGAAATAGGAGATAAAGGAACGATAACCCTACTCGCTTTAGAAATTATTTGATCGATATCATCTTTGTGCTGATTTTGGTTTGTCATTTCTTTATGCTTTCCCATTTAGTGCCCTCCTTTTGACAAATAAGATTTTAAATAATTAGGATGACGTTCAACCGTTTCAACCTTTGCATCTCCTAAACGAACAATCCACATATACAGAATTGAAAATACGACAGAAGACCGGTGACGTGCTACCCAGGTACTAATTAAACTACCCAACAATAAAATGATTGCTACGGCAATAACGATAAAAGTAGGTGGTTGTACGCTGTGAATTGTCAGCGTATGTAATGCCCCTGAAAAATAATGATGTACCACAAAATAAACTGCACCTACAACAATGAGTATCGTCATACCTATAACACGGCCAAAGTTGCCTTCACCAAAAGCTACTAACTGTGTCCATGATACAGATAAAGACCATGCTAAAATAAGACCGCTCACTAGACGATAACTTTCTTCTGGTGCACTCAACCAAAAGCCTAATCCAATCAGAAACGCTAAAATACGACCACTGATTATCCATACATATGACATTCTTTCATTTGCACGACTCGGTACACTAAAATGACGCACTGCCGATCCAGAGCGTAAAAATAAAGTCGCTTTGAATAAACCATGTAAAATCAAGTGAATGATTGCAGGAATATAAGCACCTAATGCACATTGAATTAACATAAAGCCCATTTGGCCTATCGTAGAACCCACCAATAATCTTTTATAATCCACATGGACTAAACTAATACCTGCACCAAGTAATACAGAGACACTAGCAAAAATCAATAAAATTACAGATGCAATGTCGCCACTAAAAATGCCTGAAAACCTGGTTAACATAATACCACCAGCATTAACGATACCAGCATGCATAATCGCAGAAACTGGTGTAGGTGCTGCTACAGATTCGATTAACCAACGTTGAAAGGGCCATTGTGCCGCTGGAATCATAACAGCCAGTACAATGAGTAAATTAATACCAAATTGTGCCAAACCGTTAAGCATGGATAGATGTGCTTCATTTAAAGCTACAGAATAATGCCATTCACCGGTAGATAATCCAATCCACAAAACAGCACTTAATAACGCAACCCAACTTAACATGAATAACCTACCTGTTACCTTCGCTGCTTCACGTGTAACTTTCCAGGCGCTTGTTAAACTAATCAAAATCGTAAGTCCTAATAATGTACATCCCCAACTGATCACCATAATTCTCATATCCGCAGTTAACCAAGCAAATGATGCGAAGGTAGTCGTAAAAGTAAATAAAGTGAAGTATTTTTTATAGCTTTTATCACCAGCTAAATAACGAATACAGTAACGTTGGATGATCACACCAATAACGAGGACAAAACCAACCATGAGCCAAGATAATACGTCAGACCGCCATATACCTATCTCTATATTTTTCTGTGACAATATAAGACCTAAGTTAGCCACAATTGCCGGTAATGCTACAAAATAAATATGTATTCGTGCATATTTAGGCGATATTTTTTTTATTAAGAAAAAGAGACTACTTAAAATTGAAATAATTAGCGTTAGAAATAATAATGTTATAAAAATATGCGCGTCAATCACGATTATCACCTTACCTTCTGTACTACGACATTTAAATTTATAATAGTAATAAAACACTTAATTTAAAATTATATTTTCCACGAAAAAAGCCGACAATTAATAATAAATCGATACTGACTTATTATCATTGTCGGCTTCATTACAACGCACATATGATGAGTGTTTTGCTTTGCTACCTATTATATATTCATTTATTTTAAAATATGCTAATTTTATATTTTTTTACGTTAAGACGTACAATTTCTTATTTCCACTACTATTTATTCACTTTTTCAATTTGCCAATACACACTGATTAACAACTTGCTAAAGCTTTAATTATATAGAAAAACATAGAAAAGTATGCCTAAATTTTAAACTTTTAATATTAATAAGATATAACGATTATTCGTGTTTGTCAAGATAGACAGTATGTTAAGCTTTGTTCATTATAACTCTTTATACTTAAATGCTTGTTTAGAAGCAATAAATGAAAGCACCATAACGATTAAGCCAATCAATGCAAAAATACCACCATACCACAGGTTTTTACTAATTTCTTCTATAAGATTACCTGTTCCTGATAATATGGCCATACCTACAAAATAATAAACAAAGAATAAAATGACTACGATAATAGATACAATCATAAATATGACATTTGATTTTTCCGCACCCATTTTAAAAGTAAATGGGAAAATAAGCGAATACAACGCGATAAATCCTGTACCAAGCAACGCTGAATTCACTCCACTAACAATACTACCTGCAACAATTGCATTAATCACAAGTGACACCACCATCCCTGTTAGTGCCAATAAGCTATAAAATGCAAAATGACTACTCACATAAGTGTTTCTGCTATAGGGTAATGTAGAAACAAAGTACATCCACTTTGAGTCTTTTTCATTTTTTAAATTATCTGTAGCTGGTGAAACTAAAAATATCATAGGCATGAAACTAGCCATTATTGGATTTGTAAAAGAGAAAAACAAACAAATTGGAATACTTAACAATAAATATATATAAATTGATTTTTGGTTTGTAAAATAATAACTCAGTAAGTAACCCTTCATGCTAATTCTCCTCTCATTAATATTTTTGTGGCATCATCAATATTTTTTAATGGCTGTGCTAACTCTATATCTTTATTTTGGTTTACAAGTGCTTTCCCTGTTCCTTTATGTATGCGATAAGCAACAACATTACTGTGATTAACATCAAATTCCCCTTCTTCAAACGAAACAATGCCATAATCATTTAGTAATGTATCTTTCTGCTCTTGTAATAAAATACGCCCATTTTTCATAAATACTAATTTATCTGCAAGCGTCTCAATATCCTCTGAAATATGTGATGAAATTAAAATACCGTTACCTTCATCAACAAAATCTTCAAGTATTTCCAGCACTTCTTCACGTCCTGAAACATCCATCCCTGCCGTAGCTTCGTCTAGAATTAAAAGTTTACTATCATGTGATAGTGCAATGGATATTGAAATTTTCATACTCATACCACGGGAAAAAGTTTTAATTTGACGTTCTTTTGGTAATTCAAAATTCTCTAACATTTCAAAAAAATGTTGTTCATCCCATGTACGATAAATATTAGAAAACACTTTACTAATTTGTTTAGCGTTAAGTTTATTAGGCAGTCGAAGATCATCAAATACAACGCCTAGGTGTTCTTTATACGCATAGTCATCGCGAGAAATCTGTGTATCAAAAAACTGAATGTCGCCAGCATCTGCAAAGCGATTTCCCACTAATGTATTAATCAACGTAGATTTACCAGAACCGTTTTTTCCAATAAGCCCTACCACTGTATTGGGTTCAATTGTTAGATTAATTTGATTTAAATTAAAATCTGAATCAACGTAAGTTTTGTTTAAATTTTGTACATTGAGCAAATACTCCATGATAACCCCCTGTATTTCATTTTTTGATAAAATCTTAAACTTTTACATTAAATCACTTTCTAAATTAACATAATACACCTCGTTATAATACACAATACATTTTTCAAAAATATTTATTTTTATTATTTTTAATTAAATGTATATCTAAATGCACAATAACTAAAAACCATTAACTGTTAATTGTTTTTAAAATGACTACATCGTTCCAGCCAACCAAGATAATTAGAGTTGAATGGGATAAAAGGCTGAGACAATTCTTTTGTCCCAGCCTGTTGCATGTCATATTTATACATGAGCGATAATGTTTACGCTTTTCTAGCCAACTTGAATAGCATGAAATGACGAAACTATTTTATAAAAGATAATGTCTCTTTTTACATCTTTTTAAAATATTACTTAATAATATCAATGAGTTCTTTTTTAGCTGCTGAACGTGCTGGAATCCAACCAAATACGATACCAATTAATGTAGAAACACCTACAGCAATGAGTACTGAGCTTAGACTAACCGCACTCTTAATATAGTCTGGTGTTACTGCATCTACTAGGCTTGCGACGAGTATACCTATGATCAGACCTATGATACCGCCAATTACACATAGTACAACACTTTCTACCAAGAACTGGATCTCAATATCGCGCGCTTTTGCACCAAATGCACGACGAATTGCAATTTCTTCTGTACGCTCTGTTACTGAAATATACATCACATTCATAACACCGATTCCGGCGATAAATAATGAAATACCTGCAACAGCAGCCACAAAGTAAGTAATGCCATCAAATACTTTATTAATGTTTTTCATAAATTCTTCCATATCTGTGTAACTATAGTTACCATCGCCTGCGCCTGAACCTTTTTTATTCAATTCTTTAGCGACTTTGTCTGCGACTTCTTTCTTGTCAGCACCATCTGCTAATGATAATTGGAGTGATGGAAAATCTTGCGTTAATTGTCCCATATATCTATCAAATGTATTTGCAGGCATATTAACTGCTGATGGGTTCATCGCGTCGTTTGCAATGCCTACAACTTCAAATCCTTGATCATCAATATATAATGTTTTACCTATCGCATCATTATTGAATACATCTTTAGCAATTTTGTCATCGACTGTAACGACTTTTTTGTTCAGTTCATTATCGTCTTCATTAAAGCCTTTGCCTTTTTCTGGGCTAGTCATTTCTTTTTTCTTTAAAATACTGACATCGCCTTTTTTCTGGGCATTCGTCATTTTTGCAGAATAACCTTGATCGTCACTCTCTTTGATTTTTGCATCTGTAACACCATTTACTTGTTTAGCAATATCCAAATCTTGCTGGCTAAAAGGATTATCTTTCGCACCTTCACCACTACTCGTCATATAGTTAACCGTAGCAGAATCTTTGCCTGCACCTGTATCTTCAAATTGTTCTGATGCCGTTTGTTTAAACCCATTACCTAGAGACATAATCGTAATGACTGCAGCAATACCAATGATGATACCAATCATCGTAAAAATATTACGACGCTTATTCTTTAAAATGGATTTGAATGAAATGGCGATGATATTCGATAAATTCTTCATTCAACCACCTCTTCTCTTTGGACACGACCATCTAGTATATGAATAATTCGATCTGCCTTATCTGCTACTTTGCGATCATGTGTTACGAGAATCATCGTTGTGCGATGTTCTTTATTTAATTTCATAAATAAATTAATAATATCTTCAGACGTTTTAGAATCAAGTGCCCCTGTAGGTTCGTCAGCAATGATAAATTTCGGGTTATTGATGATAGCACGGGCAATGGCTACACGCTGTTGTTGCCCTCCTGATAATTTGTTAGGTACTAAATTTTCTTTATCATATAGTCCAACATCATGTAATGTATTGATTACTCTTTCTTTACGTGCTTGCGACCCTAATCCTGCATAAACTAACGGAATGCTCACATTTTCCAATATCGTATTGTTTTGAATTAATTTGAAGTTCTGGAAAACGAATCCTACTGTTTTATTTCTAATTTCTGCCAATTCATTATCCGAACTTTTTTTATAATTCTCTTTATTAAACAAATAATCGCCTTCATAGCCTCGGTCAATAAACCCTAATATGTTAATGAGTGTACTTTTACCAGAACCCGAAGGCCCCATAATCGCTATGAATTCTCCTTCTTTAATATTGATATTGATGTCTTTTAAAATGTGATTTTCTTCATCACCGTTTTTGAAATGTCTATTGATATCTACAAGTTCTATCATGATGACACCTCAACTTTGTCTCCATCATTCATAGATTTTTTAGGGTTTTTAATTAATTTGTCACCTTTTTTCAGACCCTCTTTTACAAAAATTTCACCGTTTACTTTATCAATTTTAATATCACGTTTTTCAACTTTATTGTCTTTACCTAATACAAAAACATTATTGTCTTTAGTTAATACTGATTTTGGTAATTTAATGGCATCTAATGGCACTTCAACTTCCATGGAATAACCTGCACGTACAGGGATATCAATATCACTAATGACGATTGTATATTTAGATGAATCTGAATCACTACCACTGCTTGGGTCAGAAACTGGATTAGAAGCTTGAGCACCGCCGTCTTCTTCACTACCTGAACCAGCTGCCGCTCCGCCTCCAGATTTACTTAAACTTTCTTCGTAACTTTTTGGCAACTCTGAAATTTTCTTGATTTCGCCTTTACCTTTTTTACCAGTACTTGTTACTTTAACGTCTACTTTGTCGCCTTCTTTAATCTTTCCTAGATCAAATTCAGTCACCGTTGCTTTAATTTGTGGTTCATCTGCAACAAGTTGTAAAATAGGCTCTCCGTCAGAAACGTTTTCTTTATTTTGAATATCAATTTTACCGTCAAAAGCAGCGTAAATACTATCGTTCACTTGACGATCATATTGGTTAAGTTGTTGTTGTGCTTCCGCTCTCTCATTTTCATCTTTTGCATTGTCCACTTTATCAACTAATTGTTGGCGTTTATTATTATTAATTTCATAATTGATGAGTGGGTCACCTTGTTTAACTGATTGACCATCATCAACTTGTGTACTTACATACGTTCCCAATTGACTGTTGTTATTATATGTTTTAACTGATTTAGGTGAAGCTTTACCTTCTAAATTGAGTGGACTTTCTTTCTCCACTTTATATGTATCATAACCATCCTTTTTGTCTGAGCTACTATTTGCTTGCTTTAAAATTAATGCAATTGCAATTAATACGATAATGACAATAACACCGATAATCCACATCCACTTTTTCTTCAATGCTAAAACACTCCTTTAAATTATTATTCATTTTAGATACTATCATAATCACACAACAAAAAATATAATGCATAACATTATTTTATATACAATATTTTTCAGTGAATATATACCTAACAATATTGTAATATTGGCAATAGTAATCAAAAAGATTTTAATTTTTTTAATTTTATTTAAAGTTTTTCTTAAAAGTGTTTTAAAATATTGTAGGTAATGTTATGCTTTGGAAAATAATATATATAGGGGGCAAGGGATTCATGGAAAATTCTAACTTACCATTCGCACAACATTTTTCAAAATTACGTGAACAACCTAAATGGGGACTCAAACTAATCATTGCAATCGTAGTCATTGCACTCTCAACTGCAGTAGGTGCTATGTCAATTGATTACAATGAAATTTATCAAGATGCAGGTGCAAGTGCTCAAGATATGGGCAATATGCAAATGATTGGTTTAATCGGTGGCATAGTCGCTGGTTTAATTGGTGGCATTTTTGGTATTGGTATTACATTTTTAATCTTTTTAGTTATTTCTAAGATAATGAAATCTGATGCAACCGCAAAACCTATCTTTTCTGCAACATTAAGTTTTACTATAATTACTGGCATCGTAGGTTTAATTATTTTATTAATTCAATGGATTGCTGGTTTATCGCCTACAGATTATAATATTGCAAGCTTAAATGTCTTTGATAAAGGGAACCAAATGTTAGCCGCACTTAACTTACAAACACTCATCAGCGCATATGTATTTGGCATCATGCTCTTTGCAACGAATCGTTTGTCTAAAAAAGCTTCAATTATTTGGGCAATTGCGTACATCGTTGTATCAATTGGATTTGCCTTAATCGGAGCAAGTTTCCAATAATACATATATTTACTAAAAAACATGGAACACTGCCGTTCCATGTTTTTATTTTGATATAACATTACTCACACATAAAACAAGCGCCCATCATACTGACAATAATGATGATGGGCGCTTTCTTTCAAATGAATCAACATTGATTTATAAATATTTTTCTTTTTCTGCTTCTCTTAATTCAATGCGTCTAATCTTACCTGAATTTGTTTTAGGTAAATCTTCAACAAATTCAATCGCTCTTGGATATTTATAAGGTGCTACGTCTTGTTTAACAAAATTTTGTAATTCTTTAACAATAGTTTCATCACCCGTAACATCATCTTGCAAGATGACAAACGCTTTGACGATATTCCCTCTAATTTCATGTGGACTCGCTACGACTGCACATTCTTTTACATATGGGTGTTTCGTCAATGAATCTTCTACTTCAAACGGTCCTATGGTATAGCCAGAACTTATGATGATATCATCTCTTCTACCTTCAAACCAAAAGTAACCATCTTCATCCATTTTTGCTAAATCTCCAGTAATAAAGTATTCACCAACTTGCGGATCTGCAGTACGTGCTTCATCTTTATAATAGCCTTTAAATAATGCAGGTAAGTCTAGCGGCACTGCAATATTTCCTACTTCGTTGGGTTGTGCAGGATTACCATCTTCATCGATTACTGTTACATAACTACCCGGAATAGCTTTACCCATTGAGCCAGGACGTCCTTTTGTATCCTTTAAGAAACCGATTAACAACGTACTCTCTGTCTGACCATAGCCATCTCTAACAGTTAAGTTAAAGTTTTGTTGGAATTTATTAACAACTTCTTTATTTAATGGTTCTCCAGCAGATACAGCACTATGTAAATGTGACAAATTATATTTTGTTAAATCTGGAGATTTTGCCATTAAACGATATTCTGTTGGTGTACAGCAAAGCACATTGATTTGATACGTTTCTAATAATTCAAGATATTTCTCAGCATTAAATTTACCATTATAAACAAATGCCGTTGCGCCTGAACCCATAATTGATAAAAATGGACTCCATACCCATTTTTGCCAGCCCGGTGCTGCTGTTGCCCATACGATATCATCTTCAGTTATACTTAACCAATGCTTGGGAGCCATCTGTAAATGCGCATATCCCCAACCATGAGAGTGGACAACTGCTTTTGGATTGCCTGTTGTGCCTGAAGTATACGATAATAAAGCGATATCTTCTCTTGAAGTTGCTTCTGTATCAAGCTCATCTGAGGCATCAGTTTGCGCGTCTTCAACGTTAATCCAATTATCTTCCTTGCTGCCAACTATAAATTTAAGTAATGAGTCATATTCTTTAACACCTTTGAACTCTTCGATGCTATCACCTGTGGCTACAACTGCCTTAATTTCACCATGTGTTATACGATATTGTAAGTCTTTAGTACGCAACATTTCAGAACTAGGCACAATAATAATACCTAATTTCCATGCGGCTAAATATACTTCATATGTCTCAATCGCACGTGGCATCATGATTAATAACTTATCACCTTTTTTCAGACCATATTTTAAAAACATATGGCCAACTTTGTTTGCATTTTTTATTAGTTGGTTATACGTTATATCCCGTTCTTTACCAGTTTGATCATTAAAAATAATCGCTTTTTTTGACGGATTATTTGCATATTTTTCAATTTCGCTAACGATGTTATATGTTTCTGGAGCAATTAAATCTGCTTTATTCATTGGTTACTCTCCTTATTTCGGTGATTAATTTTACAATATACAGAACAATATCAAGTTGTATTTTGATTATTCAGAAAATAGTATTGCGTTCACATTCGTTTTTGTTATGGACTACATATTAACACATACTTGATTAGTTCATATATTCATATCATTTTATCATTATAACAAATGATACTTGAATATACTTGGTACAAGCATTTTTATATTGTGTTTTATCTTTAGTATCTGTGGTATAAAATTTATAGTAAATAATATATGAGGTGGTATTCATAATATGAATTTCAAGGATTGGGAAAATGAAAAAGATACGCTACATTTATTATCACAGATTCTAGGTAAATATAAATTAGAAGCAAGTTATCAAGAACCTCAATGGTCACACGTGATGCTAAATATAGATGTCCAAGGCTTTTCAACTGGTATGTTAAGCTATGGAACACATACATTTGCGTTAAGCGTTAACCTGATGCAACACCATATTGAAATTGTCATTGACCAACATGTACATGATATTACCTTAAAAAATGGAAGAACTATACAATATTATTATAATGAAATTGAAAAACTGTTAAATCAATCAGATATTCATTTAACAGTTAACACTCTGCCACAAGAAGTACCAAATCCGATACCGTTTGAAATTGACGTAGAACATCATCATTACGATGATAAAATTGCATCAGAAGCATTAGCATTGATGAAATTTGCTTACCATGCTGAGGCAAATTTCATTAATGGCTTAAGAGTAAGAAAATCTAAACCTGGCCTATTTTGGGGAACATTTGATATTTCTTGTATTATCGTCAAAGATAAATCAGCACCATTTGAAAATGATAGCATGGTCATTGAACGTGCGGCTTTTGATGAAGAAATGATTGAATTTGGCTTTTGGTTTGGTGATGACCAGTTTAAAGGTCCGACATTCTTTGTTTTACCGTATCCTTTTGCAGATAAACCTTTTGATACTGACCAGCAATTCCCTAAAGATTGTTATTTTGATCAACAATTAATGGAATATCTAATCGAATATCAACAACATCATGATATCGATACAATAACTCAATTTTTCAAAGCGTCTTATTTAAAATTCGCGGATTTTCTAAATTGGGATAACGTCGATCATGCTTTTTCTCCTCTGAAAATGAGACCAAACCATTTAAATAATACACCTTAATTTATAAATCAATGAATGCAACTACTTTTAATTAAATAGAGGGTATGAGACACCTTTCATGTCTCACCCTCATTTATATTTTCATACAATTTTTTGCTGCATAACAGAACTAAATTGCTATATACTCAACCTAAGAAAACCCTTTCATGACAATATTTCAAACTTCTCACAGATAAATTTTAAAAAATAAGTTCAACTTTTAGATTTACAACGTTTCAAGTGCTATAATATTTAGATGTGTAATTTGTTAAGAAAGAAGTGAGTACATTGACAGAAACTGGAAATTTCCATGTTGAAAAGAGAATCCCTCTGTTTATCGTTCTATTATCAGGGGCTTTTATAACTATTTTAAACCAAACTTTACTTGGAACAGCATTACCACCAATAATGAAAGATCTCCAAGTGTCAGAAAGTACAGTACAATGGTTACAATCTATATTTATGTTAGTAAACGGGATTATGATTCCGGTAACTGCATTTTTAATTGAACGTTTTACATCGAGGCAGTTATTCTTAACTGCGATGAGTATTTTTGCAGTAGGTACGCTGCTTTGTGCAGTCGGTATTGATTTTTCAATGCTATTAATCGGACGTGTCTTACAAGCAGCAGGCGCAGGTATAATGATGCCGTTAATGCAAACAATACTATTTTTAACTTTCCCTAAAGAAAAACGCGGTACTGCAATGGGTCTGTTTGGACTTGTTATCGCATTTGCTCCAGCTATCGGACCTACTTTATCAGGTATATTAGTCGAACACCTATCATGGAGAAGTGTCTTCTATGTTGTATTCCCTATCGCGATTATTATCATTATTGCTTCTATATTCCTATTGAAGAACGTTACAGAAACAACACATCCAAAATTAGATATTGCTTCAGTTATCTTATCTACATTAGGATTTGGTGGCTTACTATATAGTTTCAGTTCTGTTGGTGAAGCAGGTTGGACTAGCGTACAATTTATTGCACCGCTTGTTGTTGGTATCGTTTCACTCGT
This sequence comes from Staphylococcus cohnii species complex 1663, assembly GCF_041008415.1. Classification (NCBI taxonomy): domain Bacteria; kingdom Bacillati; phylum Bacillota; class Bacilli; order Caryophanales; family Staphylococcaceae; genus Staphylococcus; species Staphylococcus cohnii species complex 1663. The sequence goes on along the minus strand of NZ_JBFDVL010000001.1, from coordinate 280,993 downwards.
TATATTTATCCGTCGTCAATTAAACTTAAAAGAACCTATGCTTGAGTTCAGAGTATTTAGTTACAGTATTTATACGTTAGGTACGGTACTAAGTATGTTTGTATTTGGTGTACTTATTGCAACAAATATTATCTTGCCACTTTATATGCAAAACATGCTACAATACTCAGCCTTAAAATCTGGTTTAGTATTATTACCAGGTGCAATTATTATGGGTATGATGAACCCAATAACTGGTTATTTATTCGATAAATTCGGTGGTAAATGGCTCGCTCGAATCGGCCTATTCGTACTAGTTGTTTCGACATTACCATTTACAATGTTAACAGAGCATACAACATTTACGTATCTCGCTACTTCTAATGCATTGAGAATGGTTTCGATCGCCATGGTTATGATGCCTATGACGACATTAGCGATTAACCAATTGCCAAACGATTTAATCGCACATGGTACTGCCATGAACAATACATTCAGACAAATGGCAGGTGCTATTGGTACTGCAGTCTTTATTACTATAATGTCAGTTTCAGCAATACCTCAAGACGGGATTACCGGCATTATTCATGGTGTTAACGTAACGTTTATTATTGCTACAGCTATCTCAGCAATTGGATTACTATTATCATTTAAACTTTCGGACGATAGTAAACCAAAACGTCGCACCTTATAAACACGTATAAATAACAATACAATGTCTAGAACATCAATATTGTTGATTAAATAAACTCCGGGACATAAAGTTCTTAGACAAGTGAAAAAAGGCAATTTCTATTGAAATAATATAGAAATTGCCTTTTTCATTATTATTTTGATTATAGTTAGCTCGTTGAGCTACTACTTTCTTATATTAAGCACTATTAATACAAAACCAGGTTCGCTTTTGTCTTGTTTGTTTTCCTAACCTATACTACATTTTTCGTGTTCAATAATGTTACGTATTTCGGCGAGACTCTTGAGGGAATAGGACAAGCTGAAGACTATAGGCTGAAGCTGTCCCCTAAGAAAGCGAGCCAACAATACGAAGCATTGAATAAAAAAGAAGCACTCAGATGAATTGATTTAAATCATCTGAGTGCTATTTTTCTGAGATTTATGTCTCAGACGATTTTGTTTACGCTTAAGCGCATCATTGTTCTAAGCATTTATACCTATTTTAAGACTATTAATCCATCAACTTTATCTTCATTCAACTCAATGTTCAGAGCATTCAAAACATGAACTACATAGGCATTTTGTTTACTTAAAATATTGAAGCGATGTTGACCATCTAAAAAATTTTACAATAACCCTTTGACTCTTACATCAGTGACAATCAAATAAGCTTTGCCGTCATCCATATCACTTTTAAAAGTTGCGATTTCACTTTCTTCTACACCTAAATCAATCAACTTTCTTTTCAAGGCTTCTCTTTCAGAATCATTTTCTTTTTTAATATCTATACCTAAAATATTCGTATCTTCTACGATTTTTTCTGTTCGAGATTTATCTAAGGATAATACATAAATGTCCTGATTACCTATACCTTTATCTTGTAATGCAGTAACATCCACTTCTAACTCACTATCATTCTTATAAGCTTTAACTACTGGTTTCATAAGAAAGTCCTCCTCCTCTTAAAACATCCGTCATCATTATTCACGAATACGCATTAACCATTACGCTTTAGACTGAATCAATAAATGATTGAAGCGTTCCTTTGTCATATAAAAATACGTATTTTCTAAAATTTTATCAAATAAGTCTTCTCTTTCATCGTCTTCAGCTAAGCTAAAGTTAGTTTCAACATCTTCCTGATCTGTTTCGTCGACAAAAATAACTTGTTCACTTTTTACATCTAACGTCTTACGATTATAAATGAGCTCTAAATGATTATTTTTACGGTGAATTGCCTCAATATTATCAATTTTATATGCGCTCTGAATAAAATCTATCACTCGCTTCTCTCTATAACGTTTATGCTTTTGAGCTTTAAAATCTTTAGCAAAACTTTGTTTCACTAGTAAATAAATAATAATGATTACAGCTAGAATTAAAAGAAAAATTAACGTACTCATCTAATTGTCCCCCTTATCAAAAACACCTTAGTTGTGTTATTACGATATTATGCATAATTTTCCCATTCTGTATATTCTTAAACATGACAAATGCTTTTATCACAACCATCAAAGCTTTTCAATTTATAAGTATTTAAAGACAAAAAATGCTAAAAAACATAAAACCCCTCAGCAGTTTGACTACTGGAGGGGTTTCATATTTCCACTTATTGTTGATGATAACGAATTTGCAATTTTTTAATTTTAGATGACACTGCTTCAAAAGGTCCTTCAACATGAGCATCTCTAATTACACTTTCAATAGGTAAATTTTTAAAAGGGGCAGGCGCAACATTGATGGCTTCCAACCATTGACTCAATTGTTTTGAGGAACTCGCATATACAATTTTATCTAAACCAACGAGTGCATGTGCAGTTGCGCACATTGGACAATGTTCTCCGGAAGTAAAAACAATAGTATGCTTTCTTTCGTCAGGAGTAAGATGGGTTGCTGCCCATTTTGCGATAGCAATTTCTGGGTGTTCAGTCGCATCACCACTACTGATTCTATTATAATCTTCAAATAAAACATTACCCTCAATATCCACTAAAAGTGAGCCAAAAGGTTCATTACCATAATTTAATGCTTCCTCAGCAAGTTCGACTGTCCTGTTTAAATATTTTTCATAATTCAATCAAATGACTCCCTTCATCATTCCATGTATGAATCAATAAATAATTTATAGATTAGCATTTAGCTTAACAAATCATTCGATTTTATCTAGTTTTTCGCTTGCATGATTATTGTAATTAAGTGATTGAATCATAACTGAAATCACTAATAAACTTCCCATAGTATCAGTAAAATAATGCGCGCCCACATAAATACGGGATACTATAATTGAAACCACTAAAATAATGGCTATACAATATAATGTTTTATTCCTTTTTATTAATAAAATTAGACTCACTAATATGCATACACTTAAAACATGCATGCTGGGAAAACTATATCCGTCAAAATGTTCGGATGGTCTCGACCGTTGAATGACATATTTCATAAAAGTACCTATTAAAAATACTGAAAAGCACCAAAAGCCATACCACAAAAACTTAAATTTATGGTAGAAAAACAAACCAGCCAAAACGCATAATGTTAAAATCAAACAAATTTTAGGGTCAAAAATAGTTGAAACAAAATATAGATATTGTTTTATAACATCTATATTTAAATATGTATGTAACATGTTATAAATCGCTTGATCTATAGGTTTTGCTATACCTATTGCAATACCAATCAAAATAGCAATAAGCAAAATAACTGGTAGTGTAATTTTTAAAATACGGGTCATTTTAAAGTTTCCTTTCTGTCGTTGTTAATTCTTCTAGCCACTGCTAAAAGTGCGCCAAAAGCTATACTGATACTCAACATAGAAGAACCACCATAACTCAACAAAGGCAAAGTCACACCAGTTAATGGAACAATACTAGATACACCAGCTAAATTAATGAAAACTTGCATAAATATGTAACTGACTACACCAACACAAATCAATTTATAAAATTGATTGTTCGTTTTATTCGCATATATAAGTCCTTTTATTAAGATATAACCATAAATTATGAGCGTAAATAGCACACCTAGTAGCCCCAATTCTTCTGAAATAACGGTAAATATAAAATCAGTGTGCGGTTCTGGTAAATAACCTAACTTTGCTAGACCATTTCCTAAACCTTTACCAGTCAGGCCGCCATTACCAATCGAGATTAACGCGCTCGTTAACTGATAACCATCATTATCTTCATATTTAAATGGATCTAGCATCACTTTTATCCTTTTTAGCCTATATAAATTTTCAGAATCAAAAATCAGTGTATAAGTACCATAAATAACTAATGGCACAAGCGTAATTCCCATAATTTGAAATTTGATTTTATTTTTTATATCGGAATATATTAATATACAGCCAATAATAGCTACTGTAAGTAACGTTCCGCCCAAATCCCCTTGCATCAACACAAGCAATAAACCAATACCTAATATGGCTAGTGGTGGTAACATATGCTTTAATTGGTAATCTTGGTGGCTCCTCACACGCTGATTAATAATGTAAGAAAGATAAAAAATCGAAGCTAACTTCAGAAATTCCGAGGATTGTAAACTAAATATTCCTAAATTAATCCAATTTCTTGAACCATTAATTTCTTTACCTATTAAAGTCGTAATTAATAATAAGCATAAGGTGCCGATAACCATCAATTTTTGTACATGCGTGTTTTTAAAAAAGTTTATGTTTATGCATAATGCAATAAATATAACCGTTAAAATACCCACAATCAAAAAGATAAATTGTCTTTTCATAAAATAATCACTTTCAATTGGAACGCCGCCAGTTAAGGCACCCTTAGATGCTGATACCATACTCGCACTATATATCATGACGACACCTAAAACACCTAATATAATAAAACTAATTAGCATCCCGTAATCTAGGCCTTTTAACCGCCGTCTAATTACTTTCATATTTTTCTTCATCTCTGCACCTCGTTATAAACGTTCACCACCTAGTAAACCAAATATAACAGACATACTCAATCAGACTTTAGGCTTACCTAATTTAATATGTTATTAGTATATTATGTAATTTTATTTAAATGTTTTATCCGTGCATAAATTGAACAAATATATTTTTTAAAAGTAACCATTGATTATCTATAATTTTAAATATTACAAGATAACTTAACGTCATTTAATTGAAAAAAATTTACCTAGTATGCTAAAATCAATTAAAGACTTTACAAATCTATAATAACTCTAAAAATACAAAAAGAAAATCTATTCTAAAGGATGATGAGCTTGAATCAATCTCAATTTAATCAAATAGCACAAAATTATGATAATGACGAAAGAATTAAGTTAACTAAAACGATCTCTTCCGAATTAAATTTACTGTTTAAAAAAGCTACGTATGATTCGTTATTAGATTACGGTGGTGGCACTGGGCTTGTCGCATTCGATATCACACATCATTTCAATCACATTACTATTTTAGATGCATCACCTAAAATGGTTGAAATATGTAATGCCAAAATTAAATCATTAAATAAAACAAACATTAAAGCCATTGAAGGCGATTTACTAGCTCCAAACAAAACAAAACTTCACCAATCATATGATGTGATATTACTTTCACTTGTACTACTTCATAGTGGAAATTACATGGCGTTACTACAACAATTAGCTACTCAATTAAATCGTAATGGCATACTGATCATAGTAGACTTCGATAAAAATGAAAATGTTAGTCACCCGAATATATATAATGGATTCGAACAAAAGGATATCCACAAAGCATTACGTAAAATAGGACTTTCAAATATAAATAGCCATACTTTTTATCAAGGCAAAAATATATTTATGAACAAAGATGCGAGTCTGTTTTTAGCATCTGGGCAGTTAACCTAATCTCTCTGAAATGTATAATTATACAAACTATAATGTATATTATTTGTATAGTTATTCAAAATCAGTAATTACTTTTTTAATTAACTTAACAACAAAAAAACTACTGTTTTCTAACACTTTACGTGTGAAACAGTAGCTTTTTTGTTAAGTATATGTTTATTTAAAAATATGTTTATTAACCAAAGAATCCAGCGATGAAGTCTGCACCTTTAGCTACTACATCCGCAATGCTAGTTCCCATATTTACCCAGTCGTGATCTAAACCTGATTTTACTGCATTTGAAATTGCTTCTACGATACCTGACATAATGTAAGCACTCCTTTAAATTGATTTAATTAGTTATTTGAAAATTACGCGAAAGTGTCAACTAAAGTTTTGATTAATTTAATGATACCACCGATAATATCTGCAATCATCATGTCAATACACCCCTTTACTTGTTTGTGTAATTACATTGTATGCTAATTAATAATTTAAATGTTAAATTTTTCTCAATTCGTATAGTTAAGTTCCTAACTGTCTTAAATTAATAAAAAAAGTACAGTTAGGCAAAATACATACGTATATCGATATCACTTTTAGAGATATCAACCATCTCATTTTGTAATTTTACACTAAGACTAGTTGCTATTAGACTTGAAATAAATACTTGGCAAATATTAAATTTGTTTCAACTAAGGAGAGATGGAAATGGGAAAACATTACGATGTCATCGTTGTCGGTGCCGGTTCTATGGGTATGTCAGCTGGATACTATTTGGCAAAAAGTGGATGGGATACTTTAATGATAGATGCTTTTGACCCACCACATGAAAATGGTAGTCATAGTGGTGACACAAGATTAATAAGGCATGCTTGTGGAGAAGGTTTAGCGTATGTACCTATTGCTTTGAGAGCACAAGAACTTTGGAATGAACTTCAAAAACAAACAAATGAACGGATATTTTTAAATACTGGTGTCATTACTTTTGGCCCAAGCGATTCATTGTTTGTACAAACCGCAATCAATGGTGCTCAACAATATAATCTAAATACTGAAACTTTATCAGCTAAACAAATTAACGACACTTGGCCAGGTATTACAATACCTGATTGCCAAATTGGTTGTTATGAACCTGAGGCCGGAGTGCTATTTTCTCAAAACTGTATCCGCGCATTTAAACGACTTGCTTTAAATCATGGTGCTGAATTAAAAACCAATGCGCCAGTCATGAATATTGATATTTTTAATGACTCAGTCGAAGTTCAAACCAATTCCGAAACATTCACCGCAAATAAATTAATTATCACTGGTGGTGCTTGGAATAAAAAAATTTTAGATGATTTAGATTTAAAACTTCAACTCCAACCTTCTAGACAAACGATTGCGTGGTTTGATTCCAACGATATTTTGTATAAGTCAGATGGGTTTCCGGGCTTTTTTGCCGACGTCCCAAGTGGTGTATATTATGGATTCCCTTCTATTGATGGCACTGGTTTAAAAATTGGACGTTACAATAATGGAGACCCTATCGACCCAACTTATTACAATAAATCATTTGGGTCTTATGAAAAAGACGAAAACGATATTAGTGGTTTTTTGAACCAATACATGCAACAAGCGAACGGAAATATTAATGTTGGTAAAACGTGTATGTTTATAAATACATTAGACGAACACTTTGTGATAGATAAACATCCCGAACATGAACATATTGTCGTTGCTGCTGGTTTTTCAGGACATGGCTATAAATTTTCAAGTGCAGTCGGAGAAATATTATATGAATTAACCACTAAAGGTAAATCCAAACAGGATATATCACTGTTTAAAATAACACGTCCAAGTTTACAACCTGAAAATAAAGACAAAGTTTTTAATAAAGCTAGGGGGGTTTGAACATGACACAATCAAATTTAGAATTCTTACAATCTCTCATCAATGTTGATAGCACCAACCCACCTGCTAATGAAAATAACGTTGTAAAACTTTTTAAACAACGGTGTGCGTCTCGAAACATTCCTTTTAGCATTACAAATTTAAGTGATAATAGAAGCAATTTTTCAGTAACTTTAAAATCCAAGCAGCCAAACGCTAGCAAACTCATATTATCCGGCCATACCGACACTGTAAAGATAGGTGCACAAAAATGGGATTATGACCCTTTTAAAGGTGATATTGATCGTGGAAAATTATATGGAAGAGGAACAACAGATATGAAAAGTGGCTTGGCCGCTTTATATCTCGCATTAGAATCCTTAATTGAGGAAAACTGTGAATTAAAGAAAGATATCGAATTTTTAGCCACTGCAGGAGAGGAAGTAGATTCAATAGGTGCGGAACATTACGTCAAAAACACAAATATGGATAATGTCACTGCTATCATTATAGCTGAACCCACGACTGAGAAAGTTGCAATTGGACATAAGGGCGCATTATGGATAGAAGTCACTTTGACTGGTAAAACTGCACACGGCGCGATGCCAGAACAAGGTATTAATGCAGTTGAAGGCATAAACAAAGTCATTCAATTGATAAATGATTTAAAAGAAGAATGGTCAGAAGAAACTGCAGCATTAGGTAAAAGTAGTATCTCTGCAAATATGGTCAATGGTGGTATTCAAACGAACGTGATACCTGATAAATGTGTATTAAATGTTGATATACGAACAGTAACACCGAATATTCATAACAAGCTGTATAAGCAATTTAATCAACGTTTAAACCAAATATTTTCTGATGGGAACGCCCCAAAAGTAAGCACAAAAATATTGCTTGATCGCGCTACGATTCTAACTGATGAGAACACTGAAATTATTCAAAAAGCCATAGATACTTCTAAAGAAAATGATATTACTGGAATGGCTTATTACACCGATGGCTCTGTGCTAAACCCTAATAGCAACATTCCTACATTAATTTATGGACCTGGAATAGAAACATTAGCACATCAACCCAACGAATATGTAGAAATCGAAGCATTTGAACGATCTATAGACTTCTTCAAAACTTTAATTAAAAAATATGCAACATAATAAGACTGCCGTCATAGCGACGGCAGTGCTTTTTTTCAGCATAAAAGAAAAGGTTTCATGTATAATAGCCTCAAACGAAAAGTCGGGTGATCTTATGGAAATCAAAGATTTTAAAATTTTTCAAAGTGTTAGTCAACATCAAAGTATCAGTAAGGCTGCTAAATCACTTAATTATGTGCAATCCCATGTTACATTTCGTATAAAACAGTTAGAGCAAGAACTCAACACACAACTTTTTTTACGTCATAATAAAGGTACAACCTTGACGGCAGATGGTGAAAAATTCCAAACGTATGTTGAAAAAATTTTAGCAACATTAAATGAAATAGAACGTGATTTTGACAAACAAGAACCATCTAACGGTAAAATTGATATCGGGATTGTCGAAACGATTACTAAATTACCTATGCTATTATCAATGTTTCGAAAAAAATCGCCACAAATTTCTCTATCATTACATACTGATGTTACTGCCAATATTTCTAAAAAAATAGTCAATCAAAACTTGGATTGTGGATTTGTCACAGGCTTCAAACATCATCATAATATAAATAAAGTAGAGTTATTTAAAGAAAAACTTGTGTTAATATCCAGTACAGAGATGACGCAATTACAAGATATAACATCCGCTGTATTTTTGGTGTTTAAAAATGGATGTAATTATAGAAGAAATCTTGAAGCCTGGTTAAAATCCGAAAATATTAAAAAGCCCTTACTTGTAGAATTTGGTACGATGGAAACAATTATTGGTAGTGTTAAATCTGGTATCGGTATCAGTTTAGTTCCAAAATCATCCGTACAAAATGACTTAGAAAACGGTTCATTGTATAGTTATCAATTGCCTGATAACTATAGTAATATCTCAACGGATTTTATTTGGAATAAAAATTATCATTTAAGCCCTGCTATGACTCATTTTATTCAAACTATCAAATCTGTTGCGCTTGAATACTAAAAATAAACAGTAGTGTATACTTTTAGTATTATAAAATGTTAATGATAAACCTTCATATTGTATAAAGTGTTTACGCGTTATGACATTGATTGAAGCACTTGACTTTTTTCTTCTTCGGTTAAAAAGGCATATTGAACTGCACGCTTATTAATGTATTTAATCTGGTTTATATTTATTAACTGATGTTTTAATAACAACGTATATTCTTCATTTAATGAAGTTTGTGTCACCATACGATTATCTGTATTGATAATAAAAGGTATATCGTTTTTTAATAAGTAGGGGATGTTTATTTGTGACAATGTCTCTATAGCCTTGGTTTGCAAATTACTTTTAGGACATATTTCTAACAATACATCCTTCGCTTTAACTTCCTTTAATACAGCTTCATCTAAGTTAGCAGCAACACCATGACCAATACGCTTAGCCCCTATTTTTATCGTTTCTAAAACATTATGTATACAACCACACTCACCTGCATGGAGTGTTAAATTCATACCTTTTTCTAATCCGTATTGAATCGTATCTTGAATTTCATATGGAGGAAATCCTACTTCAGGCCCCGCAAAATCTATACCACATATTTTTTCACTATTATATATAGACACATCATCAAATAGTTGTTTATTCACAGATGATGCATGCTGCCTCATTGCGCAAATGAGTAAATTCACCTTCATATGCAATGTGTCTTGTATGATATTAACCCCCGCTTCTACAGCTTTTAATACATCTAAAAGCGTCATACCCTGTTCCATATGTAGCAACGGTGCAAAGCGAATCTCTATATATTTAACATTATCCTCATAAGCTTGTTGCGCAACATCTACAATTGCTCGCTTTAGGCTATCTGCTGTTTGTAATACTTTTAATACTTCATCAAAACACTTCAAATACGCTTCTAAACTTTCACAATCTTCATGCACCGTAAGACAATCCTCGTTTAAAGGTATGCGTTGTTCTTGTGCCAATTGTCGAATTAAATGTTTACTGACTGAACCATCTAAATGACAATGTAATTCTATTTTAGGAATATCCTTTATACTTTGATCCATTTTAGTAAATGTCCCTACCTTTATATTGTATTCATTACGTTTAAAACGCCAATCAGATAAATTTGATTTACTTAATATAACACTTTAATTTTCACTTTACTATAAAACATATAAGTATCATTGATACTGTTTGCTTATCTACAAAACAATATATAATAACGATTGTTAAATAGAAACACACTTATTTAAATATAAAAAAAGGGTGAAATCAAACTTGTCATTTGATTTCGTAGCCCTGTTTATCAATGCATATATAATTTATAATTGATGATAATAACCTAGTATTATTAGTGATACACCTATGCCAATAAAACATATTACCATAATTGTGACCATCACTTTCAATTCTACAAAAAAATGTTTTCTACTTTGGCCTAAACGCACAAGTAACAATCCGCACGATACTACTAAAATAAATATAATAAATAATATTATGGCAATGATATTTAATATCTCCATTCGATTGCCCCTTCAATTTTTTATTATTAAACTTAAATGTCATCGATATACTGATGTTTTTGTAAATAATCCATAATTTTGGATACTGATGCTTCCACAGAAAGTGTTTCTGTATCTAATGTAATCTCTGGTTGTGTAGGTGCTTCATACGGCGCATTTACTCCAGTAAATTCTGCGATTTCACCACTTCTTACTTTTTTATATAAACCTTTCGGGTCTCTATTTTCACATTCTGATAGACTACATTGCGTATAAACTTCTATAAAATCATCTGTATCTAATAAATGGCGTACTGCTTCTCTATCTGATTTATAAGGAGAGATGAAAGCTGTGACTGTTATCAAACCTGCATCTACCATCAATTTACTAACTTCACCTATACGTCTTATATTTTCTTTACGATCTTCAGGTGAAAATCCTAGATTTCGATTCAATCCATGTCTAACATTATCTCCATCTAAACGATATGTATGGATTTGGTGATTAAACAATGCTTTTTCAAGTTCTACAGATATCGTTGATTTTCCTGAGCCAGAAAGTCCTGTAAACCAAATAACTGCACTCTTATGTTGATTACGCTGTAATCTTTCATCCTTGGTAACCTCTGAAGCATGCCATGTTATATTTTTAGATTCTCCCATTACTACATCTACACTCCTTTATTTCTGTTCTTTCAATCCATTTATAAGGACTTGAGCTACTTCTGGTCTCGAAAATTCTTTCGGTAGCGATTCTCCCTTTTTCAATTTTTCACGAACTTTCGTACCACTTAAATGTAAATGTTCTGAAGCATCATGTGGGCACGTTTTTGCTGTAGCCATATTTTCACACGTTTTACAATAAAAGGCGTGTTCGAATTTTAATATTTGTATACCTAATTCTGCTTCGTATTTAGAAATCAGTTCTTGCGCTTCATAGGTGCCGTAATAATCACCTACGCCTGCATGATCACGTCCAACAATAAAGTGTGTACATCCATAGTTTTTACGTACTGTAGCATGTAATATCGCTTCTCTAGGTCCTGCATATCTCATTGCAGCAGGGTAAATAACTAAACGCGTTTTATTTTCCGGGTAATAATTTTCTAATATAACTTTGTAACTTTCCATACGCACTGATGCTGGAATATCGTCAGATTTTGTTTCACCTACTAAAGGATTCAACAACAAGCCATCCACTGCTTCTAAGGCTGCTTTTTGAATATATTCATGTGCGCGATGTACTGGGTTTCTAGTTTGAAAACCTACCACAGTTTGCCATCCTAAGTCTGTAAAGAGTTGTCTTGTTTCTTTAGGGTCTAAATGATAATCCACAAATTCGTCGTGTTTAGGTCTGTTTAATAAATAAATTGGGCCTGCGAGATACACATCTCCTTTTTCATAGACCTTTTTGACACCAGGATGATCAACATCCGTAGTTCCGTATACAAGTTGCGCTTCTTTTTGTTTGTCATACGTATACTTTTCTTCTAAGTCAATCACACCATATAAAACACCATCTTCACCATACAAAGCAACACGAGAGCCGATATTCAAATTTTGAGATTGTTCTGTTGTCACAGGTAATGTGATTGGGATACTCCAAACCAAACCATTTTCTAAGTGTATGTCTTCAACAACTTTAGAATAATCAGCTTCATTCATAAATCCTGTCAATGGACTAAAGCCACCGATTGCAATTAATTCCAAATCTGATAAACTCCAAGGATTTAATGTGATAGATGCGAGTGTTTCAGCTTCTTTAAGCAATTGTTCTCGCGTTGCACCGTGCACCTCTCTATTGATAAGTGAACCACCATGAGGTTGGATGGTAGATTGTTCTTTTTCGTTTATTAATGACATGTCGTCACACTCCTTAATGAATTAATCTAATTTATTTACATTTGTTTCATCTTTAAAAGTAGCAAATGGTAATTTATTATTTTGGTATAAAGCATACAGAATTAATCCGAACCAAATCACAATCAATGCAATTTTTATTGTGATTGATAAAGCATGATTGATTTCAACAACACTAATCAGTGAATTTGTATTTGTGAAAATAATCAATCCACTCACACAAACAGCTAAAATATTCATCGGTAACAGTCTAACTAACCATGCTGCAAATGGTGCTGCAATCATACCACCGACACTTAATGATACGACAAGCCACCAATTAATTTGGCTCCAGCCAAGAAAAATAATAAAGCTTAGAGACGCAGACACCGTTACGAAAAACTCACTTGCGGATACCGTACCAATCGCATACCTAGGTTCTAATTTCTTTTGAGCAAGTATCAATGGCGTATTGACTGGTCCCCAGCCTCCACCGCCAATTGAATCTAAAAATCCTGCCACTGCACCTTGTGGTATTAACACAAGTCGAGATGTCTTTTCATTCGCTTTCGATAATGGTTTTTCTTTGGTAAATAAAAATTGGTATAAAATATAGAGTCCCATTGATAACAAGAAAATAGCGATAAATGGTTTAATAAAATCACTGTGTATATGACTCAATATAGCAGCACCAATAAATGCTGTTATCGCTCCAGGAATCGCTAATTTGATCATCGTAGGTTTATGTACGTTTTCAAATTTCCAGTGCGACGTTCCTGACGCAGCTGTAGTAGCAATTTCTGAAAAATGAATTGTAGCTGATACGATTGCTGGCGCCACACCAAATGTCAATAATATCGAAGAAGACGATGCGCCAAACCCCATGCCTAATGAACCATCAATTAACTGAGCGAGAAAACCAGCCAGTGCAAAAACAAATAATTTATACATATGATGTCCCCCTTTCCTTTCAATTTATTCCAGCGCTGATAACCACTTTCTAATTTCATTTTGCTTACTTATTTTTAAATATTTTTCATTTAAGATTTGCTTCAAAAACCGTTCTTTTTCCTCAGGTGAAAGTGAGCTACGTTTAACTTGTTGCCTACATTCATATAGGAAATCAACATAATCACCATATGCACTATTAAAATGTTGTTGTAACTCAGCTAAAATTTGGCTTGTCAGTTTAGGACTGGCGCCTTGTGTTGAAACACTAATCATTAACTTTCCACGTCGTAATATACTTGGAATGAATACATCGCCAGCTAACGCTTGACCCGCCATATTAATTAATGCCCTGTCTGGCTTGGCTTGTAATATGGATTGATTTACGTCTGTATCGTTCGTCGCAGCAATAATTAAATCCGCGTCTTGCACATCACTACTTTCAAATGTTTTATTCCGCCATTGAATGACTTGTTTATCAACAAGATGTTCTAAGCTATTTGTTAGCGTGGGACTAATAATTTGAATTTGTTTTGTATATGTTTTTAAAACATTGACACGTCTTTCAGCTATTTTTCCGCCACCTATAACAACGATTTGTTTTTGTGAAATATCAACCACTAAAGGGATGTAAGACATGATGTCACTCCTCAGATAAGTACTTTCAACTTTGATAAAAATGACTAAACTGTATCAAACGTCTCTTCAACACGTTCTTTTAATGCAATTTGTAATTGCTCGTGATGGCTTAGATGAGCTGCTAAAATAATGTCACTTTTTAATTGGTATGCACTCACAACATCAGCGATATGTTGGTCTAAAATACCTGTAAACCAGATATACGGTAAAATAAATATTTGCGAATGACCTGCGTTTACTAAACGGTCCAACGCACCTTCAAATAGCGGTTCACAAGCTGCCAAATAACACACTTCTATGCTTTGAGAAGGAAACATTTCTGATAATTGTGACTTTATTATCGAAAAATCTTTCTTCGTTTGTGGATTATAACTACCTCTGCCAATAACTAATAATTTAGCGTCAGCATTAGGCGTGATTTCACGCTCTTCTAAACGTTGTTTAAGAATTTCAGTTAATCGTTTTTGTACACCCAAAGGCTTACCGTAATTGATTTTTATGTTGGGAAATTGAGTTTTAATACGTTCAATCTCTACAGGTATATCTTTGTAGTAATGACCTGCGCTAAGCAGTAATACAGGGATCACGGAAATTTCAGTTGCACCTTGATGCACTAATTTCCTAAAACCTTCAGATATATCTGGGTCTGCAAGTTCTAAAAAACATGTTTCTTGTAAAGGAATATTAACTTTTGCTTGAACACGCTCAATCAATGACGTTGCTTCTTCAACTGCTTCTGCTACACGGCTACCATGACTAACATATAAGACGCCTTGCATATAATTATCCCTCCAGCCACTGTTATGTGAGTTGTGTTAATAATTCATTTTTATATGTTTCCTCAAACCAACTAATGCGGTTACGCAATTTCACGACTTCACCCACAATAATCATCGCTGGGTTTTCAACATCTTTTGCACCGTGGACAATGGTTTCTAATGTGCCAACAACGGTTTTTTGTAATTTAGAAGTACCCATATGTACAAGCGCTACTGGCGTATTTTTATTACGCCCATTTTTAGTTAGCAACTCAACAATTTCTGGCAGCTTTTTAACGCCCATATAGATACATAACGTTTCCGGCCCTAAAGCTAGATGTCTCCAGTATTCATCCTTGTCAATTTCCTTGTTGATAACACCCGTAACAAATGCAACAGAAGAGCTGTAATCTCGATGTGTTACAGGGATACCTGCGTATGCAGGTGCTGCAATACCTGCAGTTATACCTGGTACGATTTCAAATGAAATATTATTGGCGGCTAATACTTCTGCTTCCTCGCCGCCTCTGCCATAAACGAAAGGATCTCCACCTTTCAAACGTGTAATCGTGTGACCTTCTTGAGCCAAATCAACGAGTAGTTGGTTAGTATCTACTTGCGAAACAGATTTATCGTTAGGATTTTTACCACAATATATTAACTGCGCAGTTATAGATGCGTACTCCAATAACTCAGGATTAACTAAACGGTCGTATAAAATAATGTCAGCCGTTTCAATCGATTTTTTACCTTTAACTGTAATTAAATCAGGATCACCAGGTCCTGCGCCTACTAAAAAAACTTTTCCCATCCTGACACCACCTTTTTAATTGATTAACTATGGAATAATTGGCCGTCTGTGACTGCTTCAACAATCCCTGCTCTGACTACAAAATTACCAAAGCGTTCACCATCTGTTCTTTCTTGTGCATATTGCAATAAAATGGGTCTCAAACTTTCTAATATTTCTGCTTCATCAATATTTTCTTTATACAATTTATTTAAACGATCACCAGCGAAACCGCCACCTAGGTACATATTGTACTTACCTGGTGCTTTACCAATAAATGCAATTTCAGCTAATGCCGGACGCGCACAACCGTTAGGGCATCCCGTCATTCTAATAGTTATTTCTTCTTCATTTAAGCCCGCTTCATCTAACAAGCTTTCTATTTTGGTAATTAATGAAGGTAAATACCGTTCAGATTCTGCCATTGCTAAACCACAAGTAGGAAAAGCGACACAAGCCATGGAATTTTTCCGCAACCCAGTATAATGTTCACCATCTGTTAAACCATATTGCTTTATGAGTGCTTCAATTTCTGGCTTTTTCTCTGTTTCAACATTCGCAATTACTAAATTTTGGTTAGGTGAAAGTCTAAAATCTCCAGTATGTACTTCAGCAATCGCTCTTAACGCTGTTTTCAATTTATATTCTTCCGTATCTTTAACACGTCCATTTTGAATAAATAAAGTGAAATGATGCTTACCACTGCCCTCAGTCCAACCATATCGATCACCATTATCTTCAAAGTGAAATGCACGCTTGGACTCTAATTCCCAACCTAAACGACGATTCAGTTCATCCGTGATCCATGCTACCCCTTTGCGATCCACAGTATATTTAAAACGTGCATTCGTTCTATCTTCACGATTTCCATAATCTCTCTGAATCGTAAGGATTTTTTCACAAACATCAATGACCTGTGATTTTGGGAAATAGCCAATCAATCGTCCAACTTGTGGGTACGTCGCAGTATTTCCATGTTTCATACCCATGCCGCCACCAACTGTGAGATTAAATCCAACTAATTCACCGTCTTCAATGATTGAAATTAACCCGATATCTTGTGAAAATACGTCGATATCATTAGAGGGTGGGACTGCAATACCAATTTTAAATTTACGTGGCAAATAGGTTTTGCCATACATTGGTTCTGGTTCTTGATCACTCGTATCTAACACTTTCTCTCCGTCTAACCAAATTTCATGGTAAGCCTGTGTTTTAGGTGAAAGGTGACGGCTAATATCACTCGCAATCTGATTAATTTTCGCATGCACATCAGATTGATAAGGGTTAGGGTTACACATCACATTACGATTAACATCTCCACATGCTGCAAGCGTGTCTAATAAAGATTGGTTTATATCAAACATCGTTTGTTTTAAATTTCTTTTTAAAATCCCATGGAATTGAAACGCTTGTCTCGTCGTTAATTTAATCGTTTGATTTGCATATTGATTCGCGATATCATCCATCGCAATCCATTGTTCTGGAGTCGAAGCACCGCCCGGAGCACGCACTCTTATCATGAAACTGTATGCAGGCTCTAACTTCTGTCTACGGCGTTCATCGCGAAGATCTCTGTCATCTTGCATATAACTCCCATGAAACTTTAATAATTTAGTATCTTCTTCTGAAATAGCACCTGTAATTCTATCTGCTAATCCTTCAACAATTGTGCCACGAAGGTAGTTACTATCAGCTTTGATACGTTCCATCTCATCAAGTTTTTGAGAAAAATTTAAATTTGACTCTGTCACGTGATCAGCTCCTTTTCTAATAAACGTCTCTTTGATATCGTTTGTCTTTTTTCATTTGTGTCAAATAAGTCTCAGCTTCTTCCTCTGACATATTACCTTCTTTAACTAAGACCTGATGTATCGCTTTATGTACATCTTTAGCCATATTTTGTTCATCGCCACATACATATAAAGATGCACCGTTTTTTAACCACTCATAAAAAGTTTCACTTTGTTCCACAATCTTATGTTGAACATAAACTTTTTCATCCGTATCTCTTGAAAATGCTAAGTCCAACTTACTCAGCACACCTTCTTTAAGCCAATCTTGCCATTCTGTTTGATATAAAAAGTCTGTTGTAAAATGCTGTTCTCCAAAGAACAACCATGTTTGTCCTGATAAATCTAACTCTTCACGTGCTTGTAAATAAGATCTAAAAGGTGCGACACCTGTTCCAGGGCCAATCATAATGACGGGTGTAGCTTCATCGAATGGAAATTTAAAATTCGGGTTTTTCTTTAGATATACAGATATAGATGTGCCAGGTTCCATGCGTTCAGCTAATTGAACTGAACAAACACCTTGGCGCTCACGTTGGTGTGCTTGATATCTTACAGCGCCTACAGTGATATGAACTTCATCAGGATTTGCTTCATAACTGCTCGCTATAGAATATTCTCTAGGTGGTAATTTTCTTAAAAATTGATATAGCACCTCAGGGGCCAGGTTTTCTGGTTTAAAGTCTTGAATTAAATCAATTAAATCTCGACCATAAACATAAGATTTAACCCACGCTTGATCTAAGACGTTTTCTGCCAACGCTTCATTTCCAAACAACTCAGCTGCTTTTTGTAGTAGTGGTTTAGTTAATTTAGTAATTTCAAAATGATGTTGTAGTGCATCCTTTAATGAAAGCACATCGCCTTTGTCATTGATTGGTATTTCTGTTTGAGCATCCCAATCTAATTTATCCAGTAAGACTTCTACTAGTTTTTCATCATTTTCTGGAATCACTACCAAGCAATCACCTGGCTCATAGTCTTCACCATAATCTTCAAATTGTAATTCAATATGTCTAACTTCTTTATTAGAGCCTCTACCATTCAAGTTAATATTTTCTAATATTTCAGCTTCATAAGGTTGTGTTTTTGAATATCGTTTTTCATTTGTCAATTGTACCGCGTTCGTTGTTGTCACCTTTTCTTCACTCAATGAGGCTTCGCTTAACTGTTCAATAATTTGATCCATCCAAGATTCAGCCATATCATCAAAATCCAAGTCACAATCTCCTCTATCTACTAAGCGGGAAGCTCCTAAATCTTCTAGACGTGCATCAAAGTCCTTACCTGTTTGACAGAAGAATTCATATGATGCGTCCCCGAGTGATAAAACTGAAAAACGTGCACCTTCTAACTTAGGTGCTTTTCTACCATGTAAAAATTCGTGAAAGCTAATGGCATTATCGGGCGGATTTCCTTCACCATGAGTAGAAGAAATAATAAATAAATCTTCTACTTTTTTTAAATCTTTTGTTTTATAATCACCCATTGCACTCAATTTCACATTGAAATTTAGTTCGACAAGACGATCAGCTAACTTTTCAGCCAAACCTTGTGCATTACCAGTTTCTGAACCATACAATACAGTGATATGTCTCTCACTATTTGAAGTGTTTTCTTTATTTAATACAAACTGAGCTACTTCCGATGGTGTTTCTTGTTTTGTAGTAACACTTTGTAAATTTGCAGTTAAATAACCGCTTAACCAAACTTGCTGCTCAATCGTAAGATTTTGAATAATTTGGTTTAGTTGTGTGGCTTGATTTTCATCAAATGGACTATTTATTACGGATAAGTTCACAACCATTTCACCTCATTTTAATTTTTTATTTAACAATCATTTTGTTTAAACTCACTCAACAATTGACGCCCTACTCTTTTCAGAAAAATTTTTAACCATCACCTAAGATTATTTTGTTTAATCACCCTTTAGATTTATCTATCCGATGGGAATACTAGGATTTAATATCAAAAAAATTTATTATTATAAAGATGTATGGTCTGTGGTATGAAGGCCGCATTCTGTTTTGTTTGAATTGGTCCATCTTCCCGCTCTTGAATCTTCTGATCCTTCAACAGCTGTCGTACACGGTATACATCCTATACTTGGATAGTTAAAATCATGTAATTCATTATAATGCAATTTATATTTTTTAATATATTGCCATACATCATCCCATGTCCAATGTATCAATGGACAAATTTTAACTGATTGGAAACGTTCGTCTTTATTTATAAACTGCGTATTTTGGCGGCTTGGCGATTGCGCTCTACGTAATCCAGAAATCCAAGCAGTAGCACCAGACAAGAAATCTTCCAATGGTTTGATTTTTCTAATATAACAACATTGGTTTGGATTGTTTTTCCAAAGTGCGGGGTTATATTGTGATGATTGCTCTTCCAAAGTTAATTCCGGTTTTTTAAGTTTAATACGTAGTTCTGGGTAGCGTTTTTGAACACGATCAATTAAATCATATGTTTCTTGAAAGTGAAGGCCTGTATCTAAAAATACAATTTGTGCATCCTTCTTAACACTATAAATCAAATCTATTAAAATCATGCCTTCCGCGCCAAAACTACAGGCATAAATAACCGAATCTCCATAGGTTTGGTAAGCCCATGAGACGATTTCGCGTGCACCTTTTGTTTCATCATCAATATCTATTGACTCAAAGATATTTGCATTAAAATGTTCATAAGTAACTTTTGGTTCAAACATTAATCTATTCGCCCCCTCATAACGTACATGAATACATTATAATTAGATTTATTATAAATTTAGAATTATTTGAAAATAATTATGATTTACACTTTACTCATTGTAAATTTTTATGTCAAGTGTATATTTGAACGCACGCATTAGTTACATTTTTTATTAAATTTGTATAGAAAGTGCATAGTTATAGTATTTTAGGCACTTTTAATTTCTAAGTTAATTTATTTTTATAACAACCTTGTTATATTGAATTTTCGCCTTTTCTACCACCTTTTCACATTTTTCTGAATTTTTTTAGATTTTTCATTTTTGCCTGTATTTTAAAAGCCACCTTTTATAAAAAGATGGTTAAAAACGTAGACAAATCCTTTGCATTAATTTGAGACAAAATAGTCTCTGAATAAGTAATATTTTTAGTGTGATATTGTCAGTGATTTGGGGCGACTCCTGCGGGAAGCGCGCTAGCCGAAGACTACAGGCTAAGGCAGTGCCCGCGGAAAGCGTGCACAAAAAAACTGCCAACAAAGTCTGAGGCTTTGTCGACAGTCTGAGCCACCTTTTATAAAAAGGTGGCTTTCTCATTTAAATTTTTAGAAATTTAAATCAATGGTTAATTAAAATATATTAATATGCAATGTTAAAGTGGGTGATTGTTCTTCGTTTCAGTAAATAAAACGAAAACGTTAAGTAAATCAATCCTATTTTATTAATGCATATATTTTATAAAGTAAAGGTCTTATTGGTTTAATAAAATCTCCAATATACTCTTCTATATGCGCGTTGAAGCCTGCTTTGAATTTTTGTACACCAGCATCTTCAGCATTTTCACTGAAATCTCCTGTTATACCATAAAAATTATAACGATGGATATTGTGCGCTTTCGCAAATTTTATCATTTCCCATTGCAATCTATAGGCACCCATATATGTATTGTATCTAGGGTTGGAGCCGCTTGAAAGATAATAAACTTCATGATTGTTGTAAATATAAAGTGCTGCTGCTAAATCCAATATGGTTCCATCCGTTTTGATTAATGCTTCTGTTTCAGTTATTTTTCTTTGTTGTGCTTTTATTTGTTGCAATCCTTGATCATACTTATTTTTACTTTTTTTCGAATTAGGATTGTTTTCTAAACTTTCTTTGGTATTTTCTAAGTCCCTATTTAACTTTTCTAATTGCTTATTTTGCTTTACTAATAATTCTGACAAATCGATATATGCTAACTTTAACATGCTATTATCATGATAAATATTTTGCATTGCTTTAAAATAATGCTGATCTCTAAACTTAAAACCGTGTTTTTCTTCAGCCATTTTAAATAATTTAAAAAATCTACTTGTTTCCTCAATAGGGAGTGTACGTATTTGTACATCCATCTCGTATGTTTTCTTAATATTTCTACGTGTTTGATAATCCATTTCTTTAAGTAGTTCGTCTTCAGTTTTGTTCTTCAAATCCAGAACAGATAACCAACGAATTTGACTTATTTGAGAATACCCTACTGTATACCCTTGATGTTTATAACCGATATCTTCCATAGTCTTAATAAGTGGTTTATTGTTATAACTTTCTAAAATTTCACCTTGAGCATTTCTTATATTTTCTAACGTGTATGGATCTGTTAAAACATATAAACCACGATGCTTTTTTAAATATTTAGTTAAATTTTTGTAGAAAAACCTTACTAACTGATAATCCGAAAAGTCCAAAACAGGTCCTCGATGCGTATAAAAATATTTAAAAAATTTAAAGGAACGTGCTTCAGTTAAAAGGCATGCTGCTATAACATTATCTTCGTTATCTTTAACACCTACAATATGGACATCATTTTTATGTTGGTTTCTGTAATGAAAATGGTTGGCACTTTGTGTGTAATGTGATGCATAATTATGAGTAAAACTTTCAAATTCATCAACTTTCAAGTGAGTGAAATACATTGTAAACCTACTTTCTCTTAATTTATAATGCATTGAACAATATTTATATATCATAAAAAAATCAAGCACTAGAAAGGCTTGACTAAATGATTTTCAACGGAGGGAGAAGTATTCGAACCAACGCAAGCAAGATGCTTCTAATTAATATTATCTATTAATTTCCCTTAAGCCAGACTTGGGTATCCCTCCAAAATTTTAATTCTTCTATTATATTGTATTACTCATTTATAAATATTAAAAGAGTTGTTCAAAATATATAAGATATCTTATGGAGAAAGTTTTGGTGATTTTTTTCAACTGGAACAATCTATTCAAAAAATATATACTTTTTTGATAATGAAAGCACTAAATTAAAAGGCTTGTTTCCTAAATAATTTAGGAAACAAGCCTTTGGAATATGATACTAAACCAAAATACAACTTTTGAGATTCATTAGATAAATAAAATACCATGTCTATTTTTTAATATTTTTTGAATCTATATATAATGTGTAAACCGAGTTAAATTACACTGAAAAACTCAATCTTGGGATAAATGTTTCAAAATGAATATGCTCCATTGGTACTTCTAATTTTTGTAATTCTTGAATCATAGCTTTTAAGAATGAATTACCACCACATACATAAACTTCTGTTTCACCATCAAGGTATTGTTTTAATTGTTCAGCGTCTATAAATCCGTCTTGATCACGGAAATGTTTATCAAATTGTGCTACTGAAGATTGTGCTGTGATTGCTTCTAAATTTTCTTCAAATGCTACATTTTGAGCATCAGATGTTGATTGAAGGAATGTTGAAGTTAAACCAGCATCAACCGCTTCTTTATACATTGAAACGAGAGGTGTAACACCTACGCCAGAGCCTAAGAATAATTGTTTATTATCTTTGTTTGCCAATCCAAATCCACCTACTGGTGCAGATAGCAATAGCGTGTCGCCAACGTTCACTTCATCGTGTAGCACTGTAGATACTTCTCCTTCATGTTCTTCCGTAACGTCTCTACGTACACCGAATGTTAAGAAATCTTTGTCCCCATCTACAATAGAATAATGTCTTTTAGCTCTGTATGGCAACTTCTCACTAGATATATCTACAGTAATATATTGCCCAGGCACAAATTGACTTAAATCAATGTCCTCTGATGTTACTGTGAATGATTTAATTATTTCAGTTTCATCATTGATATTTGTTACGGTAAATGGTTTAAAACCATCCCAAGCCATTTTACTGTATACTTCTTTTTCTAAGCCGATAAATGCATCAGCAATTTCTCCATATGCTTTAATCCATGTTTGGATAATTGGGTCGTCTTCTTTTAAACCAGTCTCTTGTTGAATTGCCCAAATTAAATTTTCACCAACGATTGGATAATGCTCAGCTTTTACTTGTAAAGCACAATGTTTGTAAACCACAGGCATAATTGCGGGAACAATCGGTGATAAGTCTTCGATATTTTCTGCCGCTGCTAACACTGCCATCGCCAATGCAGAAGATTGTAATCCTCTTTTTTGGTTAGTCTGATTAAATATATTTTTCAATTCAGGATGCTGTTCAAATAATCTTTTATAGAAAGTTGATGTTATTGTCTGCCCTTTATCTTTTAATAATGGTACCGTTTCTCTTATAGTCTGTATTTCTTCTTGATTTAACATAAAACCCCTCCTAGTTATTCCTTCACCTCCATTATTGTACGCCATTCGTTTACTTACAAGAGAATGTGTTTTATTTCACATAATTTTCACATTCAATATTCATTAATTTGTAACTATTTTATGATTAACAATTTTTTAAAAGACAACATATAGGAAAATATCGCTTACTTTCATTCATAATATAATTTAAAATAAATATATTTTTTCAGAAATTAGTTTTAGCAAAAATTAAAAACCACATGCACCAGACGATAAATGGGTTGGCTTGTGGTTTTAACTTTTTTATTTACTCTTATTAATTTGTTTTAAAAATACTTTACACTTATTAATTAACAAGTAAAAATTCTATTTTAATTATATTTCTCATTCAATTGGTGTATCAACCTTCTGAACTCCGTTTCGGATTTAAATTCAAAGGTGATATAACCTTTTTTATTTTTGTTAGAAATCGTCACAGATGAACCATATTGTTCTTTGAGTTGTCGCTCTTGCTGTTGAATAAACTTTGGTTTTTTAGTTGCTTGTTGTTTCTCTATAATCTTTTTTTTATCTTCATTGTTTTCATTTACATACTGTTCTAATGTACGTACACTCCAAGACTCCTGGAAGGCTTGCTCAGCAATGCTTTTCATCTTTTGTTTATCTTTTATCCCTAATAATGTACGTCCATGTGCACCTGATAATTTATTATCTTTAACCATTTGAGTAATTTCCTTAGGCAATTGTAGTAAACGCAACATGTTGGCAATATAAGGTCTAGATTTACTTAATCGCTGTGCAACTTCTTGTTGAGTCAGCTCTAAATCATCCATTAGCTTACGATAACTTTCTGCTTCTTCAATCGCATTTAAATCTTCGCGCTGCAAATTTTCAATCACAGCGAGTTCCATCATGTCTTCATCAGATAGCACTTTTACAATAGCTGGTATTGTCGTTGATCCTGCTAGTTTTGAAGCTCGATAACGTCGCTCTCCAACTACAATGCTATAACCAGATATTGTTTTTCGTAACACGATAGGCTGTAAAATACCATGAAGTTTTATCGACTCAGCTAAATCTTCTAAACGTTCTTGATCAAATGTTTTTCTAGGTTGATAAGGATTAGGTTTAATGCTGTTAATTGCAATTTCTTTTACGTGCGCATTGTTGTCTACTTTGAGTCGTTCATCTATAGAATCATTCATTTTTACACCTACTTTCTTAAATAAAATAATTTTTTTAGTTAAACATAGTATATCATCACAGTAACAATGAAAAATATTATTTTAAATTATCGGTTAAATCAAAATTTTCAGATAAGTTGTTGACAAAAGTTATTTTAATGTGTAATCTAAGTGATAACAAATTTGAAATAGCAACACACAGTAATAAGGAAAGTAGAACTTACACTGCTGACACAGAGAGTCTTCACCTGCTGAAAGAAGACACAGAAAGAAAGTTTGAAAATGGCCTTTGAGTGTTGATGCCAATATGAGGTGTCAACGGGATCGCCCGTTATAGCGATACAGTATTAACATTTTGTTTAATGGCGTACTGGATTATTCCAAGCGTTGCATATGTCGTTAATACTCATTTCACTTTCAGTGGCAGTGAGTTTTTTATTTGAACATATTACGGTAGCGCAAGTTCAGTACAAATAATTAATGCAATTTGGCGTACTGGATAAGGTTACTTTAGTGATAAAGTAATGAACAAAGGTGGTACCGCGAGCTAAGCTTTCGTCCTTTACATCCGATTGAGTCGGGTTTAAAGGACGGAAGCTTTTTTTATTTTTTAAAGGAGGTTATCTGTATTATGAAAAATACTGAGTTATCACAAATTGCACTGACACAAGATGCAACAGGAGCGATTGCAAATCCAATCTATTTATCAACAGCATATCAGCATCCTCATTTAGGAACATCAACTGGTTTTGATTATACAAGAACTAAAAATCCTACCCGTTCAGCTTTTGAAGAATCATTTGCTAAGTTAGAACGTGGTACTGCTTCATTTGCAACTGCAAGTGGCATGGCAGCCATACAATTAATATGTAATTTATTTAAAGCTGGCGATGAAATACTCGTTTCATTCGACCTTTATGGTGGCACATTTAGACTATTTGATTTTTATGAGCAACAATACGGTGTACATTTCAAATATGTAGATTTCTTAAACTATGAAACAGTCAAAGAAAACATTACAGAAAATACCAAAGCACTATTTATAGAAACGATTTCAAATCCGCAAATGCAAGAAGTAGATGTTGATCCATATTATATTTTAAGTAAAAAACATCACTTATTGACGATTATAGACAACACTTTTTTAACACCATATCTCTCAACACCACTTGAAGATGGTGCAGATATTGTATTACATTCTGCTACGAAATACATAGGTGGTCATAATGATGTACTTGCTGGTGTAGTGACAGTTAAAGACGAAATTTTGGCTGAAAAATTAGGTGAATTTCATAACATGATTGGTGCAACTTTATCACCTTTTGACAGCTACTTACTACAACGTGGTTTAAAGACATTGCACTTAAGAATGGATCGTTCAGAATATAATGCTCAATTATTAGCCAAACGATGTTATAACTTAAAAGGCATTGACCAAGTCTTATATTGTGGTCGAACAGGAATGATGAGTCTACGTTTAAATAAAAATTATAAAGCCGATAAATTTTTAGAAAACTTAAAAGTATGTATCTTTGCAGAAAGTTTAGGCGGAACAGAAACATTTATAACATTTCCATATACTCAAACACACGTTGATATGCCAGATGAAGAAAAAGAAAAACGAGGCATTGATGAACATTTACTAAGATTATCCATCGGTGTTGAAGATTACGAAGATATTGAACAAGACATTATACAAGCATTAGAAAAATCTAAAGAAAGCGTGATTATATGAGTTTATCAAAAGAAACAGAAGTGATATTTGACGCACAAAGAGGTGTTGAATACGATTCAGCTAACCCACCATTATATGCTTCTTCGACATTTCATCAAAAAGTTTTAGGTGGCGATGCTAAATATGATTATGCGCGAAGTGGCAACCCTAATCGTGCTTTGTTAGAAGAAAAATTAGCAGCACTTGAAGGCGGCGATTACGCATTTGCTTACGCATCAGGTATTGCAGCTATTTCAGCTGTACTGCTTACATTAAATGCAGGTGATCATGTCATCCTACCCGATGATGTCTATGGTGGTACTTTCAGATTAACAGAACAAATCTTAACACGTTTTAATATTCAGTTTACGACAGTAGACACAACGCGATTACAAGAAATCGAGGAATCTATTCAATCAAATACAAAACTAGTTTATATTGAAACACCATCTAATCCATTATTTAAAATCACTGATATTAAAGGCGTCTCTCGTATTACACAACAACACGAACTATTACTCGCTGTTGATAATACATTTATGACGCCACTTGGTCAGTCACCTTTAGCTTTAGGTGCAGATATCGTCGTACATAGTGCTACAAAATTCTTGGGTGGCCATAGTGATATTATTGCTGGCGCTGCTATCACAAACAATAAAGCAGTAGCAGACGCACTTTATCTATTACAAAACGGTACTGGAACTGCACTATCTGCACATGATTGCTGGACGTTAGCACAACACTTAAAAACATTGTCTGTACGTTTCAATCAATCTGTGGAAAATGCACAGAAAGTTTATGATTTCTTATCGCAGCGTGAAGAAATTGCAGAAGTTTATTACCCGGGAAATGACAAGTTACACTTGTCTCAAGCAAAACATGGTGGTGCTGTTTTAGGTTTAAGGCTTAAAGATGAATCGAAGGCACAAGCCTTTGTAGATGCACTCACACTGCCACTTGTTTCTGTAAGTTTGGGTGGTGTCGAGACTATTTTATCTCACCCTGCTACTATGTCTCATGCTGCTGTACCAAAAGAAGTTCGTGAAGCACGCAATATAACGTTTGGATTATTCAGATTAAGTGTGGGCTTAGAAAATGCTGACGAATTAATTGCTGATTTAAACTACGCACTGAAGGAGGCTTTCAATGAGTCAACTCATCAACAAACTGAAACAGAACATTTTAGTCGCTGATGGTGCAATGGGAACCATTCTATATTCTGATGGTTTAGATACTTGTCCAGAAGCATATAATTTAACCCACCCTGACAAAATAGAACGGATACACCGCTCCTACATTGAATCTGGTGCTGATATTATTCAGACCAATACTTATGGTGCAAACTTTGAAAAATTAAAAGTATTTGGTTTAGAACACAAAGTTAAAGAAATACACAAAGCTGCAGTACAAATTGCCAAAAAAGCAGCTAATGACGAAACATTTATATTAGGTACTGTCGGTGGGTTTCGAGGTGTGAAACAAGAAGATTTAGGTTTAGAAACCATTCAATATCATACCGAAATCCAAGTAGATACTTTAGTTGAAGAAGGTGTCGATGGTTTACTTTTTGAAACCTATTATGATTTAGAAGAGCTTACTAATATTATTAAAGCTACAAAACGAAAACATCATATTCCTATCATTGCTCAATTAACTGCTTTAAACACAAATTATTTAAGAGATGGTACAGAAATTAATACAGCTTTACAACGGGTTGTTGACAGTGGCGCTGATATCGTTGGACTCAATTGTCACCATGGTCCTCATCACATGCAGCAATCTTTTTCACATATTGAATTACCTGACAATGCGTATTTATCTTGCTATCCCAATGCAAGTTTATTAGATATTGAAAATAGTCGATTTAAATATAGTGACAATGCCGAATACTTTGGTAAAGTGGCGGAACAATTGATTAAAGAAGGCGTTAGGATTATCGGGGGATGTTGCGGGACTACACCAGAACATATTCAATACATTAAGTCCTCAGTAGCCAATCTCAAACCGGTATCCAGTAAAAATGTAATCCCTATAAAAAAATACAATAGCCCTTCACATGCCAATACACAGCAACAAAATTTAACAACTAAAGTTAAAGCACGACCTACGATTATAGTAGAATTAGACACGCCAAAGCACTTAGATACAAAAACATTTTTCAGAAATATCAAAAAACTCTACGATGCTCAAATTGATGCGGTGACCTTAGCAGATAACTCCTTAGCCACTGTGCGTATCAGTAATGTTGCAGCAGCGAGTATTATCAAACAACAATATAATATTGAACCGCTCGTTCACATTACTTGCCGCGACCGTAATCTCATTGGATTGCAATCACATTTATTAGGCTTATCCTTACTAAATGTGAATGAAATATTAGCCATTACAGGTGATCCATCAAAAATTGGTCACTTGCCAGGAGCAACGAATGTTTACGATGTGAATTCCAAAGGTTTAACAGAAATTGCATTACGCTTTAACGAAGGTATTAACACTGATGGTGATGCGCTGAAGACGAAAACAAATTTCAACATCGCAGGTGCTTTTGATCCGAATGTTCGTAAACTCGAAGGTTCAGTCAAACGTGCTGAGAAAAAAATAGAAAGTGGCACACACTACTTTATAACACAGCCAGTTTATAGCACCGAAAAAATCGAAGAAATATATGAAGCAACCAAACATTTGGACGTACCATTCTTTATTGGCATTATGCCAGTCACTAGCTATAATAATGCACTATTTTTACACAACGAAGTGCCTGGTATTAAACTGTCCGAAGACTTTTTAGAACAATTTGAAGCTGTTAAAGATGATAAAGAAAAAACGAAAGCATTAAGCCTTAAGCTTTCTAAGGAACTTATAGATACCGTCCATAAATATTTTAACGGTTTATATTTAATTACACCGTTCCAGAAAGTAGATTACACTTTAGCACTTGCATCATATTCACAATCAATTACTTCAAGTAAACAGGAGGCAATATTATGACAATTCAAACATCAAATTTAGGTTTCCCAAGATTAGGTAGAAAAAGAGAATGGAAAAAAGCAATAGAAAGTTACTGGGCTAATAAAATAGATGCCCCTACATTAAATCAACAATTAACAGACTTGCATAAAGAGAATTTATTGCTACAAAAGAATTATAATTTAACAAGTGTCCCTGTCGGAGATTTCTCTCTTTATGATCATATTCTTGATACATCTTTATTATTCAATATTATTCCAGAACGTTTCCAAGGCAGAACATTAGACAATGATTTATTATTCGACATTGCCAGAGGTAATAAAGAACATGTTGCAAGTGCATTGATCAAATGGTTCAACACAAATTATCATTATATTGTACCTGAATGGGACAACGTAGAGCCAAAATTGAATGACAACGTATTATTAGAGCGTTTCAAATATGCACAATCTATTAACGTGAATGCACACCCAGTGATCGTGGGCCCAATAACATTCGTAAAACTTTCTAAGGGAGGTTCACAATCATTTGAAGAAAAAGTAAATACATTATTGCCTTTATATAAAGAAGTTTTACAGTCTTTAGTAGATGCAGGAGCGGAATACATTCAAATCGATGAACCTGTACTTGTGGAAGATGATAGTGCATCATTTGAAGATATTACACGTACTACTTATAACTATTTTGACGAAGCAGGCGTAAGTAATCACCTTGTGATTCAAACTTATTTTGAACGTGTAAATTTAAAATTCCTAAACAGCTTACCTGTAAAAGGATTAGGTTTAGATTTTGTACATGATAATGGCTATAACTTAAAACAAATTAAAGATGGAGACTTAGACAATAACAAATCACTTTATGCAGGTATTATAGATGGTCGTAATGTGTGGGCAGCAGATATTGAAGCTAAAAAATCATTAATCGACACATTACAAAATGCTACAAATAACCTTGTCATTCAACCATCTTCTTCTCTATTACATGTGCCAGTATCATTAGACGATGAAACATTAGATGAATCTATCGCAGAGGGCTTGAGTTTTGCCACTGAAAAATTAGATGAATTAGATGCATTAAGACGATTATTTAATGACAATGACACCCAAAAATTTGATGAATTAAAAGCACGTTATGATCGCTTCCAAAATCAATCATTTAAAAATCTAGAGTATGATTTCGACAGTGTACGCACTACACGTCAGTCACCATTTAAAGTGCGTAAAAAAGCACAAGATGCACGTCTTAACTTACCTGATTTACCAACGACAACGATTGGATCATTCCCGCAATCGCAAGAAGTAAGAAAATTCCGTGCAGACTGGAAAAATAATCGAATTACAGATGAAGATTATAAAACATTCTTAAAAAATGAAATTGCGCGCTGGATTAAAATCCAAGAAGATATCGGCTTAGATGTCTTAGTACACGGTGAATTTGAGCGAAATGACATGGTAGAATTCTTCGGCGAAAAATTACAAGGCTTCTTAGTGACGAAGTATGGATGGGTGCAATCATACGGTTCACGTGCGGTAAAACCACCAATCATTTATGGTGATGTAAAATGGACAGAGCCTTTAACAGTAAAAGAGACACTTTATGCACAAAGTTTAACGGATAGACCAGTAAAAGGTATGCTTACAGGACCAGTGACTATCTTGAATTGGTCATTTGAACGTGTAGACTTACCACGTGAAACTGTACAGGACCAAATTGCATTAGCGATTAATGAAGAAGTTTTAGCTTTAGAAAAAGCTGGTATCCAAATTATTCAAGTTGATGAACCTGCATTGAGAGAAGGTTTACCATTACGTTCAGAATATCATGAAGATTATCTTAATAAAGCTGTTCATTCATTTAAATTAGCTACATCATCTGTTGCCGATGAAACGCAAATTCATACACATATGTGCTATTCTCAATTTGGACAAATCATTCATGCTATCTATGATTTAGATGCAGATGTTATTTCAATAGAGACATCTCGTAGCCATGGTGACTTAATTAAAGATTTTGAAGAAATTACTTATGACTTAGGTATCGGATTAGGGGTATATGATATCCATAGTCCACGTATCCCTACTGAATCTGAAATTACAGAAGCGATTAACCGCGCTTTACAAGAAATTGACCGTTCTTTATTCTGGGTTAATCCAGACTGTGGTTTGAAAACACGTAAAGAGGACGAAGTAAGAGAAGCATTGACTGTGCTTGTGAATTCAGTAGACAAATTACGTAAATCAACAAATCCAGCAACAGTTTAATCATTAATGACGAAGGTGATATCAATGAATTATCCACTATGGGAACAGTTAGAACAATTAAAAACTTCAACATGGGTAGATTTAACCCATACATTTGATGAAACCATTCCATGTTTTAGTGAATTTGAACGCGCAAAAGTCTCTACACTATTTAATGTTGCTGACGATGGCTTCTATGTCCAAAATTGGAATATTGTGACTCAGTATGGGACACACATAGATGCGCCGATACATTTTGTCGAAAAAACACGCTATCTTCATGAGCTTGATTTAAAAGAACTCGTATTACCACTTGTTGTTTTAGATTTTTCACAAGAAGTAGCAGCTGATGCTGACTTTATTTTAACGCGTGAGCATATTAAACAATGGGAAGCTGAACATGGTTCAATCGAACCCGGCACTTTTGTTGCCTTTCGTAGCGATTGGTCCAAACGGTGGCCAGATATTGAACGCTTTGAAAATAAAGATGCAGAAGGACAACTACATTTACCTGGTTGGGGCTTGGATGCCTTACAATATTTACTAGAAGATAGACAAGTCAAATCTATCGGCCATGAAACATTCGATACAGATGCTTCCGTAGATGTTGCCAAAAATGGTGATATTGTCGGTGAGCGTTACGTATTAGGTCAAGATACTTTCCAACTTGAGTTACTAACGAATTTGGATCAACTGCCTACACGAGGTGCCATTATTTATGCTATTAGTCCAAAACCAAACAAAGCACCTGGATTTCCAGTACGTGCCTTTGCTATCAAACCATAAACATGATGCGAAACCGTCCATTTCGCCTCTATAATATGAAACTTATAAAACCTAGCCATTATAATATATAAGAAATTGAGCACTTCTTATATTGATATTTCTCTTTTATAAATCATAAATAAATTCTAAAGTATGATCATGTTGATACGTAACGATTTGAAATGATACTACACAGATCATTATCATTTGCTGTTTATAGAAGCCAACATATTAAATCATATTACCAACTTAATTGGGGCGGGAATTTGATATCAAATACCATATTTGATTTCTATCCCGTCCCACTTTTATGGAATAAATACATAGGTCATAAGTTGGATTTTTGACAGATGATAATCTCTATCATTTAAAAAATTAAAATCAATGTTATACTTCAATTAAATTCTATTATATAAATAGCGTGTTATTGTTCATGCTTTACTATAAATTTTTAATACAATACGAGGTGACCTTTTTGGAATTAAATAGAACAAATTCCCCTTTTGATGAAAATCAATTGGAACTTATACAACAACTCATGCCAACACTGTCATCAAATCAACAGTCTTGGTTAAGCGGCTATTTGCTTAATGCTTCTACAGATGAAGGTGACCCATTACAATATACTGATCATCCTGAACCATCTGAGCACTCAAACGCAACAGCTGAATCAACATCATCCATTCACACAACTACTGCTGAAGCACCAACAGAAGATACGTCACATTCGACAATATCTACAGATGAACCCATCGAAGTTAACATTTTATTTGGTACAGAAACAGGCAATGCTGAAGAAATTGCTGATGAATTTGAAACGAAATTAAAAGAACACGATTTTACAGTTCGCACGTGGGAAATGGATGACTTTCCTCAAGAGGACTTATCGAAAGTTAACCATGTGTTTATCATTACCTCAACGCATGGCGTAGGTGAACCTCCGATTAATGCGTTAGATTTTTATGACTACCTGCATAGCGATGAGGCACCAGATTTAAGTCATTTAAACTTCTCAGTACTCGCGTTAGGTGATCAAGATTACCCTGATTTCTGCCAAGCAGGTAAAGATTTCGACAAAATCTTAGGTGATTTAGGCGGTCATCGCTTAGCTGATCGTGTTGAATGTGACTTTGATTTTGAAGAAGTATCTGAGCAATGGATTATTGACATGCTTGAACTTTTGTCTCAAATATCTCCCGGTAGTCAAAACAATGAACCCAAAGATGAAGATGTTGTTGTCGAAGAATCACAAGCAGCTTATTCAAAAACACATCCATTTTATGCTGAAATCATCAAAAATAGTGTGTTAACTGAACCAACTGCTACCCGTGAAGTCAGACATCTTGAATTATCTTTAGAGGGGTATGGCGAAGCCTATGAACCTGGAGACAGTTTAGTAATTATCCCTAAAAACAATCCAGAACTTGTAGCAGAAGTGATCAATACATTGGGTTGGGATAGCACAACAACCATAGATATAGACAATAGCGGCAATAGTGCAACTATACAGGATGCACTTACGAATGAGTTTGAAATTGCTAAATTAACACCATCTATATTAAATAATGCAGCTGCATTATTTGGAAATCCTATGCTAAATGCAAATGTACAAAACAAGGAATGGGTGCAAGATTATATTTATGGCAGAGATTTTATAGATTTAATTAAAGATTTTACACCTGTCGCGCTGTCACCTGATATGCTAAAAGACTTATTAAGAAAACTGCCACCTAGAGAATACTCTATTGCCAGCAGCAATCAAGTAAACCCACATACCGTCCATATAACTGTACGCGTGGTTAAATATGAAGCACATCATCGTGAACGCCATGGCGTATGCTCTGTACAACTTGCAGATCGTACACAATTAGGCGATAAATTACCTGTTTATCTTAAAAAGAATCCAAATTTTAAATTCCCTTATGATGAGCAAACACCAGTCATTATGATTGGCGCAGGTACTGGCATTGCGCCTTACAGAGCATTCCTCCAACAAAGAGAACATTTAGGACTTAAAGGAAACCAATGGCTCATATTTGGAAACCAAAATGTTGATGCAGATTTCCTATATCGTAATGATTTAGAATTATGGCTAGATCAAGGCGTGCTTAGCAAACTAGATTTAGCATTTTCAAGAGATACAGAAAATAAAATCTATGTTCAACACCGAATTGAAGAAAATGGGGCAGATTTTTATCAATGGCTAACAAATGGTGCAACCATTTATCTTTGTGGTGACAAAGAAGAGATGGCAAAAGGTGTACACCAATCCTTTGTCAATGTACTCATTCAGCACGGTAACTTTAATCAAGCACAAGCAGAAGATTATTTAACAGAACTAATTAAAAATCAAAGATATCAACGTGATGTTTATTGATAGTTGCGCCAGACACTACGCTATCATCACATCAATTTTAACCCTACGACCACCTCAGTGATTACTTTAAAGTTAATCGTACAGAAAATAGACCAACCCTTCGCATTAATTTGCGATGGGTTGGTTTATTTTCTATTTATATCGTTTTTTCAAATAGAACTTTTACCCTTGAACTAATTTTTATTCGTTAATTTCATTATTAAATCTTCTGAAAATGGAGTGTGTCCTTTTCAGCTAAATCAGTTGTATACTTATTCTTATTTGCATTTGCGTTTGCTTTAATATGCGTAGCATCAATAAATAAAGATGAGTGATCTATTATATTATTTTTGACAGCTATTTCTAATATTTTCTCAAATATTTGTCTTCGACAAGTTCATCCACAAATTTTAAGTCTAATATCGCATCGACTTTACGTAATAAATGATTATTAAGGACTCATTCAGAGATAGAAATCATTTCATATTGATCTCTTTTATCCATTGATTTATTCATCATAATAAACACCGCCACTGCTTAATTTACATATATTATAATATTGGCAGTGATTTATGCCGACTCCTGCAGGAATAGCACTAGCCGAAGACTACAGGCTAAGGCAGTGCCCGCGGAAAGCGTGCATAAAAAACTGCCAACAAAGTCGGAGACTTTGTCGACAGTCTTAGCAATTACTTTATAGTTAATCGTATTGAGGTGGTTTTTTTAATGCTAAATATACCGTTAAGTATGCCATTTAGCATATGATTACGACCACTTATCCATTTAGTATGGTAACCCAGACATATATTTGTTTTACTTATCATAAGAAGGAGGCGAACTGAGCATGGATGTGAAAGTAATATATAATCAAAATTTAGACAACAATCAAATCATCATTGAAGTAAATGAGCACACTGAACATGTGAATGACATCGTTAACTATATTAACAAATTATCTAAAACCAAATTATTTCCTGGAAAATATAAAGGAGAAACACACTTTATAAAACAAGAAGATATTATTTCATTTCGCATAGAAAATAAAATCCTAACTATGATTACTACAGATAAACAATTCACCATGAATCAACGACTATACGAAATCAAATCTCAACTCAACACCTATTTTTTACAAATTTCTAAATCTGAAATAATCAATATTAATTATATTGATTATTTGAAACTCAATAAAAATGGCACAATTGAAGTTCGTTTTACTAATAATGATTTCACTTATTCATCAAGAAGGTACTTACCATTAATCAAGGAGGCATTAAAATTATGAAACGTTTATTACACGGCGCAATCACAGGTATTGCTATTGGAGTTATAATTTCGTTATTGTTTTCAACTATTTTTTCACATAGCTCATTTCATCCAGTTTCTCCTGTCTCAACAATGGGTCATTTATACTTTCAATATTTAAGTGAATTACAAACGATGTTTATCGCAGTTACCATCTGGGCATTAATTGGTATTACATTCAGCTTTGGGGCGCTCATATTTTCAAATTCTAGAAAATCTTTATTATTTAAAACTTCACTTCATTTCACCTTAATGTTCGTCATCATGCTACCTTTAGCAATACTAGCGGGATGGTTTCCACTTAAAGTTTCAGCTTTATTATCTTTTGTCGTCATCTATACCATTGTCTATTTTATCATTTGGTCAATAGAAACGAAGCGTAACCAACAAGATATCAATGAGATTAACGCTATGCTTTCAAAAAGGAAGGATGAAAAACATGAATAAAGGTAGATACACTGTAATACCCAATTCATCGGTCACAGTTTTTCTAATAGGGCTTCGTATAAATAAATGGCATAAAATTCATAAATGGTTACCTGTACTCTTATCTATGCCACCTATGCTCAGAGAATTATCAAAAGATCAAACGCTGGGTTGTTTATCTTTTGAAATGCTATTTAAATATCGTGGTGTGATGATTGTTCAATATTGGGAATCTAATGAAAAATTACTTTCTTATTCAAAAATGCCTGTACATTTAAAAGCGTGGCGGCGATTTATGAAAGAACTTAAGCATAATGATGCTGTAGGTTTTTATCATGAGACTTATAATGTCGATGCGAACCAATACGAAAATATTTATATAAATATGCCAGATTTTGGTTTAGGAAAAGCGCGTAAAATTGAAAAAGTAACCAAAGCTACACACACTGCTAAACAACGCTTACGTACACAAACCTAACCTACTAATACTTATCATGTCTTATCGCTATAGATATGATAAGTATATGCTAAAATAATTTTTGGGCATAGAAATGCTCCCTCCAAGTTTCATTTTTTAAATGTCACTTTGAAGGGAGCATATCAATTGTCCTAGACGTATTCCTAACAAAATATTAGTATTTCAAAATTTTATTACTACTTAATCATTAAATTATTACCTTACATATTCAAAGATACCTGCAGCGCCCATACCAACACCGATACACATTGTAACCATACCATATTGTGTATCTGGGCGTTTTTTCATTTCTGAAAGTAATCTGCCGACTAACATCGCACCCGTAGCACCCAATGGATGACCTAAGGCGATTGCACCGCCGTTAACATTTGTCTTTTGAGTATCTAAACCTGTCTCTCTCATTGAAGCGATTGTTTGAGATGCAAAAGCTTCATTCAACTCTACTAAATCAATATCATCTACATTCAAGTTTGCTTGTTTTAACACTTCAGGAATTGCATAGGCAGGCCCAATACCCATCAATTTAGGATCTACTCCAACTGCTTTAAAGCCTACGAATCTTGCAATCGGTTCTACGCCTAATTCCTTCACCTTTTCTCCTGACATAACGACTACAAAGCCTGAGCCGTCAGTCAAGGGTGCCGAGGAGCCTGCAGTCACTGTGCCATCCGCCTTAAAAACAGTGGGTAATTTAGATAATGCTTCTTGATTCGTATCTGGTCTAATCAATTCATCATCTTTAAATACTTCCTGCGATACGACTGGACCATTTTCATTATAATCTACTTTATTCACTTCAAT
This sequence comes from Staphylococcus cohnii species complex 1663, assembly GCF_041008415.1. NCBI lineage: Bacteria > Bacillati > Bacillota > Bacilli > Caryophanales > Staphylococcaceae > Staphylococcus > Staphylococcus cohnii species complex 1663. Next base: position 242,746 of record NZ_JBFDVL010000001.1, on the reverse strand, counting down.
CGGAATAATTTCATCTTCAAATTTACCTTCTGCTTGTGCTTTAGCAGCACGAGCATGACTTTGTACTGCATAGGCATCTTGATCTTCTCTAGAAACCTTATAAGTTTCAGCAACCATTTCAGCAGTTAAACCCATCGGATAAGAAACCCCAGAATCTTCGTCTTGCAGAATTGGGTTATTGGTCGGTTCATTGCCTCCCATCGGTACTGCACTCATAAGTTCAATACCTCCGGCAACAAGAATGTCCGCTTGATCTGCTTTAATTTGATTTGCTGCATGTGCAATCGTTTGTAAGCCTGAAGAACAATAACGATTGACTGTTTGACCTGGTACTTCATTTGGCATTCCTGCTAATAAAGCAATCGTTCTAGCAATATTCTGCCCTTGCAAGCCTTCTGGAAATGAATTTCCAACAATGACATCTTCAACCATATTAGGCTCAAACGAACCTCCAACTCTTTCTAAAACACCTTTCAATACTTTTGCAGCAACTTCATCAGGTCTTTCATGAGTCATTGCACCATTTTTTGCCTTACCAGCTGCTGAACGTCCATAAGCTACTATATATGCATCTCGCATTTAGTTTCACCCTTTCTTCTATAATGTTCGATTATTAGTTGCGTAGTGGTTTTCCTTTTTCTAACATATGAGAAATTCTATCGTAAGTTTTTTTATTTTGAAGTAATTCTAAGAATCTTTCTTTTTCAAGTTTTTGTAAATATCTTTGATTTACATAAGTGTTACGTGGAACATCTCCACCACTCAGTACTTCTGCAACCTTCAATGTTATTTCATAATCGTAATCACTAATAAAGTGACCTACACGCTGTGCATCTAATTGACCTTCTGCTAAGGCTTTAAAGTCTCTACCTAAGGCGATGTATTGAGATTTTGGAAGTGGTACATAATTTGCTTCGGATTCATAGCGCGCACGTTTCAATGCAATTTCAATACGTCTTTCGGTATTTAAAATAACCGTATCTGTTTCTTTTAAATAGCCATATCTCTTAGCTTCATAAGCATTTGTAGATACTTTAGCAAAACCAATCTGCATTAAAATTTTAGTAATAGACGCTTGTTTATCATCATTTTTATGATTTGTACGCATAATGCGATCCGTGAGTTCTGCGAGTCCGCCACCTGCTGGCAATAAACCTACACCTGTTTCTACAAGACCAATGTAAGACTCACTTGCCGCTACAACAATTGGTGAATGTAGTACGAGTTCGCAACCACCGCCTAATGCACGTCCTTGAACAGCTGTTACAACAGGTTTCAATGCATGTTTCAGTCTCGCAAATACATGATGTAATTGTTCAACCGCTTCACCTACTTCAGAAACTACTTTTCCGTCTTCATGTGCTTTCTTCATTTGATATAAATTAGCACCTACACTAAAGTTGTTACCGCCTGCGTAAATCACCATGCTCGTAAAGTCTTCATTTTCAAGCTTATCAATAGCTTCTAATAAGTCAGATAAAAAGCTATTTGAAATGACATTATTTTTACTTTGTAATTTTAATAATAGTTGATCTTTATTCGCTATAGATAAATTAGAATCCGATCTATCCCACAATTCTGAATCGATATAAGCTGTTACTGGTGTTACGCGTTCAATAGATTCACCTTCAGCATAAAACGCTTCGTTGCGTTGCTCAATCCAATCTGGTAATTGACCTAATTCTTCTTTCATACGAGATTTAACACGTTCATATCCCATTAAATCCCATAATTGGAATGGTCCTAATTTCCAGTTAAAGCCCCAAACTAATGCGCGATCAATGTCTTTAAAATCTTCCGCAGCTTTTGGTACATTCACTGCTGAATAATAGAAATTATTTCGTAATGTTTCCCACAAGAATACGCCCGCATCATCTTGCGCATTAAAGATAACATCTAAATTTGAGGCAAGATCTTTACTAAAGCGACCTAAAATTTCTAATTGTGGTTGTTTAGGTTCAACATAGTCATTTTGCTTATCATCATATACATAACGCTGTTTATTTACTTTTTTATAAAAACCTTGTTTTGTTTTATTACCTAATGCACCATTTTTTGCTAATTTTTCAGAAAGTGCTACATCCTTGAAGAATGGTTGCTCTTCTGGAATTTTTTGTAATCCTTTGATCACAGCCATAGCAATATCTAATCCTACTAAATCAGATAACCCGTATGTGCCCATTTTAGGTCGACCAATACTGCGACCTGTTAATGCGTCAACTTCAGTAATAGAGAAACCTTGTTGTTCTGCTCGATACATAATATCATTCATTGTTTGTGTGCCGACTCTATTGGCAACAAATCCAGGTACATCGTTTGCTACAATTACACCTTTACCTAATACATCTTCTGCAAAAGCTTGTACCCGTTCGACAACCTCTGAATGCGTTTGTTTATTTGGGATAACTTCCACTAATTTCATTATTCTTGGTGGATTGAAGAAGTGCATACCGAAAAATCTTTCTTTATCACTATCGTCAAATACCTCTGCAATTGCTTCAATTGGAATACCTGAAGTATTTGTTGCAAACACTGCATCGTCATTTGCTACTTTTTTAACTTGATCCCAAATTTGATGCTTTATGTCCACTTCTTCTTTCACTGCCTCAATATATATATCTGCATCATCATCTTGTAAATCTTCATTGAAATTACCATATGATAAGTTTGAGGCAAATGATAAATCAAACAGTTGTGGACGTTTAGGATTTGTTATTATTTCATAAGCCTTTTTCGAGATTTTGTTTGGATCATTTTCATCAATGACAATATCCAATAATTTAACTTTTAAGCCTGCATTTACAAGTAGTGCAGCAATTTGACTACCCATTGTTCCTGCACCTAGCACTGTTGCTTTTCTTATCGTCATACTAAACCCTCCAATTTTTTCATTAACCATTTAAGCATAAATTTTTATATAAATGCGGAATCTCCTGTAATTGCTCTGCCGATAACCAGTGCGTTGACTTCGTGCGTACCTTCATATGTGTATATCGCTTCTGCATCCGCAAAGAAACGAGCAATATCATACTCTCCAGCTAAGATACCGTTACCACCATGAACACCACGACCCATAGCTACAGTCTCTCTTAATCTTAATGAATTCATCATTTTAGCTGTTGAAGTCGCTACTTCATCGTATTCACCATTAGCCTGCATACGTGCGAGCTGTGCACATGTAGCCATGGCTTGTGCTAAGTTTCCTTGCATCATTGCCAATTTTTCTTGAATGAGTTGGAATTTACTAATTTCTTTACCAAATTGTTTACGTTTTGTTACGTAATCTGTCGTTGCTTTCAATGCACCGGCCATTGCACCTGTTGCCATATATGCAACACCTGCACGTGTTGAATATAAAACTTTCGCTATATCTTTAAAACTATTGATATTTTGTAAGCGTTGTTCCTCTTTGACAACGACATTCTTCAAACGAATTTTTGCATTAGGTACGATTCTTAGTGCAATTTTATGTTCTAACAGTTCAATTTCTACACCTTCTTGGCTTGGTTCAATAATGAAGCCTTTAGGTTTTCCTGTTTCAACATCTACGGCATAAACTGGCATGACATCTGATACATTTGCTCCACCAATCCATTTCTTTTCACCATTAATAATCCATTCATCGCCTTGACGTTTTGCAGTTGTTTCTAATCCACCTGCGACATCAGAGCCATGTTCTGGTTCCGTTAGTGCAAAGCAAGTACGTAATTCATGCGATTGTAACTTTGGTAGGTAATATGCCTGTTGCTCTTTACTACCGCCAAACCAGAATGAATTATGTCCTAATCCTTGATGTACACCTAACAACGTTGCTAAAGATACATCAAATCTTGCAATCGTATATGACATGAAAAATTGGAACATTTGACTCGGTGTACGAGCGCCTTCACGTCCTTCAAAAAGCAATGGATTATTAAAATAGTTAAGTTTACCTAACTCGTCAAAATAATCTTCTGGCTCAGTGGCATTTAACCAATGTTCATTGACAGAATCACGATACTTTTCTTCTAACATGTCATTTAATTGTTTTAATAATTTAACTTCACCTTCTGTTAAATCTTTTCCAATACTTAAAATATCTTCTGGGTACAATGCTTTTAATGTTTCTTCTTTTGTTGGCATAATAAAAACCTCCATTTTTTGATAGCGCTTACATTTATAGTAAAAAAATTTTGTGCTTTTCAGCATTTTATTTTAATTCAAATCATCAACATCTTTTGCTTCTTGTTGGGCTTTCTCATTCATGTATTTCTGAAGTTCTAATTTGTCTGCTTTTGACGTTGAATTCAATGGCATGTGTGTCAATTTTAGATATAGTCTTGGTATTTTATAACCAGCAATATTTTCACGCATATGCGCATCTAATTTTGCTTCAAAATCCGGGTCATCTTCGGTAAGTACAACTGCTGCAGCAACTGATTCACCATATTTAGGACTGTCATACCCAACGACAACACCTTGAGCTACGAGTGGGTGTTCTGCTAATACCGTTTCTACTTCGGAAGGTAAGACATTTTCACCACCAGTAATAATCATTTCTTTACGACGATCAACAATATAGACATCACCATCTTCGTCTACTTTTGCTAAATCACCTGTTAAGAAATATTCGCCATGAAATGTTTTTGCAGTTTCTTCCAGTTTGTTCCAATAACCAGGTGTTATATTATTACCACGAACGCCAAGTTCACCAATTTCACCAACTTCTACTTCTTCAAAATTATCATCAAATATACATATATCCATAAACATGACCGGCTTACCAATACTGCCTGGTTTCTGTGCACCATTCTCGGGTGTATTAACCATGACAAGCGGTGCTTCAGTTAAACCATAACCGTTAATAATTGAATAGCCTAAGCTATTAAATTTCTTTTGTACCATTGGTAAAGGTGATGAACCACCTTGAATTAAGAAATCGATACTTTCAAAGTTTTTTAGATCGAAATTTTCAGCTACTAACATGGCGTAATACATCGTTGGAATCTGAATTAAATAATTAGGTTGGTACTGAGCCATTAAATCATTTAACGCTTCGCCATTAAAGTAACGCTGTAATATCAGTGTGCCGCCAGCCATTAATAGAGGCAGTGTCAAATCGTTAAATCCTAAGACATGAAACATTGGTGTGGAAACAATTGTTGTATATGTCGAATTAATTTTATAAGTCAGTGCTATATTAATTGGGTTATTTACAAAAGAATCGTATGAAAACATAACGCCTTTAGGCAGCCCTGTCGTACCACTTGTATACATTAATGACGCTAAATCGCTTCCTTCCACACTAACAGTATTGAATGGACGGTGTTGCGAAGGATCTACTATTTCATCGTATACTTTTGAGTCAATATCCATGTGTAGCAAATCATCTGCAATACCTTCTAAACTTGAAACATGCTTCTCAGCGTAAAAAATGAGTTTGACATTGGAATCTTCAATCACACTTTTTATTTCCTGTGTTTTCAAACGCCAGTTAATTGGCAAGTATACAGCACCCAATTTAAATGAAGCGAACATCAAATCTAATAATGCTACATCATTAGGTGTGAATATACCGACGACATCACCACGTTTTACACCTTGATCTTGTAAATAATTAGCTAAATTTTCTGCACGAATATTCAAATCTTGATAGGTCCATTCTGTGCCTTTGAATGGGTCAATCACTGCGGCTTTTTCATCGTCAAATGTCGCTCTCGTTTTAATCCAGTCGTAGTTCATATTTTTCTCCCCCTTAGTTTAAATACGATAATCCGACTTTATTGCATCAGACAATCCTCCCCACTTATCTTGATAGATATCGCTATTCATTTCATTCAAATGTGTTGCAATGAGCGGCTTGAATTCCATATTTGCTAGAATATCCCGCTCTAAATCAAGACCAGGAGCTATTTCAATGAGTTTTAATCCTTGTTGTGTAAGTTCAAATACAGCCCTTTCGGTGACAAAGTACACCTCTTGATCAAGCAAAAACGCATTTTCAACATTGAAATCGATATTATCAATTTCATTGATAAATTTTGGTATATGACCCTCTTGTTCTACATTTACCTTGCGCTGTTCATAACTTAGTTGACCCCCGACAACTAACGAACCGGAAAAGACAATTGTTTTTACCGTTTGACTTATGTCGATAAATCCACCACAGCCATTCATTTTATTGCCAAATTTTGAGACATTTACATTACCTTTGGAATCTACTTGAGCAAAACTTAGAAATGCTATATCAACACCTCCGTTATAAATGAAATCCCAAGTCATATCGTGTCTCATACGTGCACTTAAGTTATAGTTCATACCAAAATATTTTCCGCTGCTAATCAAACCACCAAACACGCCTGTATCTATATTGGGCTGTACTAAATTATTAACGCCTTCTTCAGTTAAAAGATTGGATAACTCATTATTTATGCCAAAACCAATACTGATGACATCACCTTGAAGTAAAAATTGAGCAGCACGTCTCAAAATTACTTTTCGAGTGTTCAATGCTATATATGGTTCTCGCATCTCTGTAATTTGATAATGTCCTGAAAGTGCCGGATCATAATACGTTTGAATCACTTGTCTATGATATTTTGGATCACGGTTCACCACAATATAATCTACTAATTTACCAGGTATAAACACTTCATTTGGATTGAAACGACCACTTTGAATCACTTCTTTAACTTGAACAATGACTTTACCCTTATTTTTATGCGTAGCTGCTGCTAAACTAAAACCTTCTCCTAAATGTGTCTCATGCTGCATGTAAATATTGCCCTCTTCATCAGCATATGTACCTCTTAGTAAAGCTATATCAATGTCTGGAAAACGGTAGTTCAAATAAGTGTCATCATTTATATTTATTAAAGTAACTAAATCATCAGTCGTACATGAATTGACTTTGCCACCTGAATAACGTGGATCCACGTTTGTATTTAATCCAATTTTAGTAATCGGACCTGGAAAAGCTTCCGTACTTCCACGATAATGTGTGGTTATTACACCTTGAGGCAGGAAGTAAGCCTCTATTTCATTGTTTTGCATTGCTTGAATCGTTACTGGTGAACCAGTAATAATACTCGTGATTAATCGTTTGACCATACCCCTTGAAACAAATGAATCTAAATCATAACTGTCTCCTCTATAATCACTAATATCATTTGCAAGCATGAACGTTAAATTATTAAGTGATTGATCTTCATCATATTGTTCGACTAACGTTTTAAGTATCTCAGCTGGTAAATTTGCTGTAGATAAGGCTGCCAGAGCTATAACATCACCTTGATTTACGATGTCTTTCAAATCTGAAAATGGAATAATTTTCATACAGTTTCTCCTATCTATGTTTAATCCAACTATTAAAGTTTTGAGTTATAAATATCTCCTTTCTTTATGTATGTAAGCCCTTACATGTAATATACCATTATTTTTGAAATTTATGCAAAAATTTTAAATTTTACGTTTATAGTGAATTGTGAAAACACGCACAACATCTGCTGTGACAGTTTTAGAAGTGGATTAAGAAAAATATGAAAATAGTTGAATGAGGGGTATATAAATCAAATAGTTTATCAAAAAAGTAAATTTTACCTGAGAGGATAAAAAGAAACTGGGACAACATTGATTCGTCCCAGACACATTCATTTTATCAGTAGATGACTGAACTAAAAATTAAAATACCACTTTTGAATTAATCGCGTTAGTAGGATTTATGGATGAGATTCAGCTCAAGTAGTCATTTCACACTTTTTCAACACATATATAGAGCAGGTTAGATATTTAGAAAAATACTCTTAAATTTCCCACTCTTCTCTCAAAACACCCATTTGTATCGCGTCATAGAAATCACCCTCAACTACTCTTCCCTTGCGTATACGTGCTTCCTCAATCATCCCAGATTTACTTGCTACTTTCATCATTCTAATATTACCTGACCACGTTGAAATACCTATTCTATTAGCATCTGTTTCTTTAAAAAGATAATTAATCCAATTATTGAATAATTGAGAACCTAAACCTTGTCCCCAGTTATTATTTTTGTATATGACAATACCACATTCTAACCATTTGGACTTTTTATCTTTCCAATATGATGAAACTATACCTACGAACTCATTTTCATACTTTATTGCTAAGATAGGTAATGCATTTTTATAAAGATATTTGTTTTCTTTATATTTATTTTTGAATTCAGTAAACGCCATTTTTTCTTCTTCGATATATGGTCCGTTCCATTCCTTAGCTTTTTGTAAAGGATCTAAATATTTCCAGTAATAATAATTGTATAAATCATCTTCATTCAGTTCTACTAACAGTGGCTTTTTATTTGTATTTTTAATCTTAATCTACTCCTACATTGTCCATAATTTATTGATAGTATATCCTTTTTATTGAAACGATTACACATGATAAATTTAATTATTTTCAAAATACCAGATTTATTTTTAGTATCTTGAGTATTTTTATTAAGTTATATCTTGCTTTTAAAAAAATTAAAACACATACATATAGTGTATGTGTTTTGGCTATATTTATATCTTATAATTTCAAAGAAACTAATAAAAATCGATACAAAATACTCTTAAATTACATTTCCTATCGCATTGATTTTCTCTAGTTAACTATATTTGTTATTTAAAGTTAAGCACTATAAAAAAATGAAAGAAGTAATTTGTATTTCCCTTTTTTTCTCTCTCGTACTGTACTTTTACTATTCATTCTCTAACAATTTAAGTTTTTTTTCTAGTGTTTGAAGTCCTTGATCTATAATCTTTTTTTGTTCAATTAAATTTTTTTGATGTTCTAAAAATATATTTTTTCGCTTCGTTTTTGTGTCACTTCCTTGATGATATAACTCCGCAATTTCTTTTAACGTTGATATGGGCATATGAGTTTGGCGCATACATTTTATAAATTCAATCCAATATAAGTCTTCTTCTGAAAAATCTCTATAACCATTCTTATTTCTCTGAACAAATGGAAAAAGTCCTGCTTTATCATAATATCGAATGGTATGTTCACTGATGCCTAAGTTATCAGCAACTTGTTTTACTTGCATAATTTACCTCCTAAAAAAGGTGACTTTATAAAGTCACCTTTTTGTCTATTTCATAAGTTGAACCAGTAAATCTTCATAGTCATTATCAATGATAGCTTCAAATCCAAATGTTGATGTCATATCGTTCTTTAATGACTCCACACTGTTATAACCAATGTGTTCAGGATCATCTATATTTAAACCAATGCCTTTAATATCATTATGGAATAAATTATTTTGATGCGATAGCTCAATAATCTCTTCAGCTAATGATTTAACGTAATTATGACTTGGCACAGATACACTCTTTTCATCTATTACCTTTGTTTCTGTAATAATTTTGATATCTGTTTCTCTCCCTTTAAATATTGCTAAAAAGTAATTCATATCAAAATGACCTCCTCATGATTAATAAGTAAACTAGCGTGTCGTATAACCACCGTTAGCAAATAATGTTTGTCCGTTGATCCACCATCCATCTAAAGTTAAGAAAGTAATAATTGGCGCGATGTCTTCTATTTTTGTAAGTTGGTTATGAAGCGCTTGAGATTTATGGAATGCTACAGCATCTTCGCTTTCCTGTGGGTAGAAGAATGGTGTGTCCATTGGTCCAGGAGCGACCGCGTTTACTGAGATGCCTCTATCCATAAACTCTGCTGAGGCTGCACGTGTATAATGCTCAACAGGCGATTTGCCTCCAGCATAAGTTGAATAAAAGCCTGTGTATGCAGCAAGCAATGCAGTGGCTAAAGTGATGATTTTACCATTATCATTCATAGATTTTTCAGCATATTTAATAAAGAAATAAGCTGACTTTGCGTTGATGTCTGCCATACTATCAAATTCTTCTTCAGTCGTTTCTGAAATAGGTTTTTTAAGCACTTTACCAACAGTATTTATTGTAATATCAACTTTCCCAAATGTCTCTTCAGCATGTTGAAATAAAGCTTGGACATTACTAACGTTTGTCAAATCACCAGAAAATAATGTACCTTCTCCGCCTAAGTTTTCAACTTTTGTAAGTGTCGCTTTTGCATCATCTAAAGAATTTTCATCATGGTGATGGATTACTAATTTGGCTCCTTCTTTAGCGTAAGTAGTACTTAATAAACCACCAAGGTTCTTAGCACCACCAGCAATAACTACAACTTTGTCCTGTAGACTATTAAATTTACCCATATTATATAACCTCCTTTGAATATATTCCAACCATAAACCTTAGAGTGCGATATCAAGCAAGAGATTATTGAAAAATACTAATTATTTTTTGTGGTATCTTTGTATCATTCGGATGTGCTGTACTGTAAGCGAAAATGATTATATTGCTATTTTCTTTTGAATTTTACACCCATGCTTTTGTGCCAAATTCTATTTTAGTTTTTTAGTTTAGCGTTAACTTTTTTACTGTGTTTTATATTATTAATAAAAAATATAAACCATAATATTAGAAAAATAATCACAAATATAGTAATTGATAAAACTACTGTGGAAACCTCCATTGGTAACCAATGATTAAGATAAGCTACAGCAATAAATGAAATAACACTACCACTTAAATGAATGAATAATTGCAGTAATAAAGGTATATTATCTACTACATAAATACTAGATAATAAACCACAAACGGCTCCAAAGAAATATATTCCTATTACATCACCAAAACCAATGCTCATATGATTAGCTGCGAGAAATATAATCGTAATGCTACTGCTAAATCCAACACCTTGTAACATTTCTTTTAAGATTCTTTTCATTATAATCCTCTCCTTATATGTTATATGCCTAATGCTTTATTTAAATTTTTGACGTATCTTCGAGATATAGACACTTTCTTACCATTCGTAAGTGTAGCTATTAGATTACCTGAGAATGATGGGTTAACTTTCTTTATAAAATGAACATTAATAATTGATGATTTAGATATTTGTATAAAGAAAGCTCCGGCCAATTTATGTTGTAATGTACTTAAAGACATGCGTGTTGTAAGTTCTTTTTCTGTTGTCGTAATTGTGATTTCTTTATCAAATATTTCAGCGAACATAATATCTGATTTACTGATCATGAATATACCTTCTGATGTTTTAATCCCCAGTTTATCTAAATTTGAAAATGTGAAATTATTAATGTGTTCTAATAAACTTTCACCTGTTTTTCTATCAAAAGTATTGATGTTTACTTCTGTTATAGTGCGAACTTCGTCTATTTTCAGATGAACTCGTACGTCACTTTCCATAGTACCGCCCCCTCTTTTTACTTATACTATATAATTCCCTTCTATTTTGTCAGTACTTTTATCGTAAGAGGTCACCAATATAACGTAACCGGTCGGAAACATAACTATAAAATTCAAACGCTTTTCTAACATCGTTCATAGTTTCATTTTTAATAAAAAACGAAGCACATTAAAAATTAGCCAGAGACATAAAGTTCTTGGGCAAATGGGACGTATTTTGGCGAGACTCTTGAGAGAACAGGACAAGCTGAAGACTACAGGCTGAAGCTGTCCCCTTAGAAAGTGAGCCAACAATACGAAGTATTGAATTAAAAAGAAGCACTCAGATGAATTAAATCATCTGAGTGCTTTTTCTGGGATTTATGTACCAGACTCATAAACATTTTATTTTTTACTGTCTATTTGACAAGGTGCCTTTTAAATATGAAATTTATAGCACAGTATCATTTATAAATAAATGCTTAAGCTTTTATATTTTTAGGTATAATGATTTGAGTCAGAATCACACCAATAATCATAATTGATAAACCTGTTAAAAATGAAGTAGTCGCAGCTACACTAGCACTATGGTTGACTTGTACTGCTGCAAAAATAGTTGTGTTAAGCGCAATTCCTAGCGCGCCACCTAGTGTTGCACACATTTTGTAGATACCTGAAGCTAAACCAACTTTTTCATCAGGTATGGTTAAAATTGCAACTGTAATTCCTGGTGTGGCACATAAACCATTTCCTATAGCACAAATGACAAAGCCAAACACGACAATGCCTACATACCAATCTGTTGGTAATACAGTTAAACTAATAAACATAATTCCTATTGCTGGAAATAATGGTCCTACTAATAACAGTGGCTTACCACCAAAGCGTAAGGATAATTTTTCTCCTAAACGGATCATCACAACTGCCATAATGACATAAGGTACAGTCACAAGCCCTGCTTGAAAGGCATTTAACCCTAACTCTGTCTGCGCATACATATTAAATACTGTAGTTGTACCTACGCCAGAATTGAGTACAACATTGATCATTGAAGAACCCACAAATCCACGGTTTCGAAATAGTGAAAAATCAATGAATGGTGCATGTTTTTGTCTTTCAAAGAATATAAAGACAACTGTAGAAAGTACAAAAATTACAAGACACGTAATTGAAAAGGTGCTGAACCATCCTTGTTCAAATCCTTGTGTAGCAAATAAAGTAATACTTCCTATTAAAACTGCAAATAAAAACATCCCAATATAATCAAATGGTCTTGTGTCGATTTTTTCTTTTTCTACTTCTTCTGTTCCCCACAATAACCAAAATGCGATAATTGAAATAATAATAGAGATGATAAAGTTAGATTGCCAATTGACATATGTAGCTATCAATCCACCAACCATCGATGCTAAACCGATACCACCAACACTACCAATCATCAAGTAGCTAAATGCTCTACGCATTTCTTTACCTTTAAATTGCTCATTTATCACGCCTACAGTAGAAGGAAGTAAAATAGCCGCAGAAAGTCCTTGCAGCATACGTCCTACCAATAAGAACGCTGTCACACTAGATACAATAATGAGTAATGAGCCTAAAATACTAAAAATGATACCAATATAAGTCATTTTTAGTTTTCCTATTTTATCAGAAACATCACCTGCACCTACCATAAAAATACCAGTAGCAAATGATGCTAAACTGACAGATAAGTTAACAACGCCTGGTGTTGTTTGATAGGTATTTTGAACCTGTGTAGATATATTAATAAACGATTGGGCAAAAAGCCAATACGTTAACACACTTAACACAATAGCTAAAATCAATTTGTTGTTTGATTGTTGCTTTGTACTCACGATGCATGAGCCTCCTCATCTAAATATTGCATATAAAAATACGCACTAGATAGATATTATCATACAAAGTACAATTTATTTTATGATTTTTTACTATTTTTCTAATTCAATTAAAAATTTACTTTTATTTGAATCCTAAAAGTAAATTTAAAGTTTGTACAACACCATCTTCATTATTATTAATTGCAATTAAATTAGCCTCTTTTTTTAATTCGGGATAGGCATTATCCATTGCGACTTTATATTTGGCAGCTTTAAATAAGTCTAAATCATTATATCCGTCACCAAATGCAATAGTTTCTGCAGGCGTAATTTGAAGTAAATTCTGAATTCAATTAATTGTGGTTCCTTTATTCACGCCCAAGTCTGCAATATCAATCCATGCCTCATCTGAAGCTACGATATAAACGTCTTTTTCAAAATGTTTTAGACGGTCGGCAGTCTCTTTACAATGACCACTTGCATCATGAACTGTAATTTTTAATAAATCTTCTTCAATATCGTTATAATCTTTAATATAGTTCACATGTTGATAAGAACCATGCACGTGCCTTTTCTCTGACTCCGAAATATTGTCTAACACATAAGCGCCAGTTTTTGAACAAGCCAGAATAGTTTGTGTATCATCAATTTCCCTTATCGTATCAATAATTTCTTTTGCTTTTTCATTTTCTATCTCTGCATTGTAAATAAAATCTCCATTATATTTAATTCGTGTTGCACTATCACCTACAATAAATGTATTTGTTGCGAGGTCTCCTACGATATTTTCCACACGTTCACATTGTTTACCAGTACAAAAAACAAAGCGGATATCTTGATCTGCACAATTTTCTTTTAACAATTGAAAAGTCTCACTATTAAATTGGCTGTCATCATTTAAAAATGTGCCATCCATGTCTACGACAATCAGTTTAATTTTCATAAAAGTCCCCCTTTATTTAGCATTAAACTCATTTTATCTACTTATCATTATAATTAACAATTTTTCTAATAAACATTGAATCATTACTTAGTGGCAATTTGCTTTTTCTGAAACTGTTTTGGTGTTAGCTTGTATTTTTCTTTAAAAACTTTAATAAAATAACTCGTTGTTGAAAAACCACATGCCATTGCAATATCTGTAATTGTGTAGGGATATTTACTACGCAACATTCTTACGCTGTGCTCTAATCGTAAATTCACTAAGTATTGCATAGGGGTCTGATTTACATAGTATTTGAAGCATCTAACCGTTTCAGATTTACTCATATGAATCTCTTCGCTTAACATTTGTAATGAAATTTTCTTGTGAAAATGACTTTGTAAAAACGTTATCAGTCTTTTAATACGGTAGTCAAAATAGTATCGTTTTTGTTCATTTATCACTGCTGAATGCAGTAATAACCATTTTATTGCTTTATAATATTTGGCAGTTATCTCTAGTTCAAAATATAAATTTTGGTTTTCATATATTTGCCCAGCTGAGTTAATAATCTCTATAAGTTCTTGTTGCTGTTTGTCATCTTGAGATAAGTATATATACGGCACATGATGTGCTTTATTCATAATTTCTGACACATAATTAAATTCTACATAATTGGTAGTTTCTGGTATCTCAATATTCCAACAAAAATACTCTGTATGCGATACTTCACTCGTTAACTCATGCACAACATTTGAATTGATAAAAAGCCCGTCTCCTTTTTTAACATTAAATGTGTCGTCACCAATTGAAACATTGAGTGCTCCATTAATCACATACACGAATTGTAATGCGTGATGCCAATGTATAGGAATGTAGCCAAATATCGTGCGATTTAAATACGTATGTAAAATAATATGTTTCCATTGTTTATCAGGAAATTGTATTAACTCTTCTCTTGTATTTTCTACGATAATTTCTTGATACATAAATTAGACACCTCAATATTTTGCTATTTTAAGCTCATTTTTATATATTATATCGCGTATTTTCACGCTATAGTATGAATATATTAATATTTAACAGGTGATCATATGGTAAATGAAACAAAATTTCGAATCGTAGGTATTTTATTAGCTATTGTAGGAGCATCATTTTGGGGGCTCGGTGGCACGGTATCAGATTTTCTTTTTCAACAAAGGAACATTGATATCAATTTGTATGTGACTGCGAGGTTATTAATCAGCGGCTTCGTCTTATTAATGATTTACAAAATAATTAATAGAAAATCTTCATTATTCGATATATTTAAAAATAAACATAGCCTATTCCAACTTTTTATTTTTTCAATTTTTGGTATGTTGCTCGTTCAATACGCTTATATGGCGTCTATCAATTTCGGTAATGCAGCAATCGCTACTTTACTCCAATATATAGCGCCAGTATATATCATTATTTGGTATGTTATCAGACGTAAAGAGCGCTTTAAACTTTTTGATTTGATCGCGATTGTCCTTACATTATCAGGTACATTTTTGCTACTAACCAACGGATCTTTTAGTAAACTTGTGGTATCTACACCAAGTGTAATTTGGGGGATTATATCTGGTTTAGCACTTGCATTCTATACACTTTACGCAACACAATTATTAACTCGCTTTCCATCTATTTTAGTTGTCGGTTGGACAATGTTAATTTCAGGCATTGTCATGAATTTCAAAGCACCTATATGGCAGTTTGATTGGTCCCATTTAACAGGATCGACTGCATTTTATTTAACTTTTGGTGTTATTGCTGGAACTGCTATAGCATTCTTTTTCTTTATTGAAAGTTTAAATTACTTATCAGCAAAAGAAACCACACTTTTCGGCACAATCGAACCTGTTATGGCCATATTAGCAAGCGCGCTTTGGCTTAATGTTACATTTCGTAGTTTTCAACTTATTGGTATTCTACTGATTATCGTACTCATTTTAGCTTTATCCTTAAAAAAACAACATAACATAGAATAAACAATTTAACTTAAACCCAAAACATGATTCCAAAAACTGATATTGGATTCATGTTTTTTTATTTTGCTAAATCACACAATATTACTCATTCTAAAATTTTAATCAAATGATTCAATTTGTATATGATACACAATAAATAACTTATTTATATATGAAATTCCAACAAAAATCAATTTCATATTAATTACATATTAATAAATATGTTACAATTCAATTTATATAATTAAACAGTTAATATTGGGCTATTTATTTAAATTTCGAGGCAATTATTTTAGATATTTGTATTTAGTAATATCAGTTGTTCAAAGAAAAGTTTAATTTGGCTTTAAAAGAAAGACATTGTTGCAAAGATTAAATTCAATCCATATTAGGAGGAAAGGTAATGAAGTATTGTAAAAATTGTGGGGCCCATGTAAAGGATAATCAAAAAGTTTGTACACAGTGTGGCCACCCACTTCAAAATCAAAATAATACATCAAAGCGAAATAAAAAAATGTATTTAGTAATAGGTATTATTATAGCTATCATCATTCTTTTAATTATTTTATATAAAATCGTTGCTGCAAGCTTATCGCCAGAGAGTGAAGCTAAAACAATTTCTGAAGATTTAAAGAAGGGTGATACTAAAAACTTATCAAATCATTTAATATTCAATGATAGAAATTTGAATAAAGATGAAGCAAAAGCCTTTTATAAATATGTTGTTGATGTTGATAACCCAGAAAGAATCGCTGATGATATTGAAAATAAAACTAAACAGATGACAAAAGATAAATCGGACACTGCTTCAGTAGATATCAACGATACGGAAGTTATTCATATTCATAAAAATGGTAAAAAATATGGTATTTTTAATAATTATGACTTCGAAGTTTCTAAGTAAAAAGTTTCAATCACTCCTGAATCTGATAGTAAAGTTACATATAAATACAATGGCAAAAAACATAAAATTAAATTATCTGAAGATGAATCTAAAACCTTTGCAACATTACCATTAGGAAATTATAAATTAAAAGCTCAAAAAGTAGTAAACAATGAAAAATTCGATGGGCAATTAATTATCAATATGTCTGATGAAAATGAGGTTCAAGAACAATTTAATGAGAAATATCTCGATATTAACATTGATGATAGCGAACTAGACAGCGATACTCAAATAGATTTATACATTAATAATAAAAAGCTGTCCGCTCAAGATGATTATGATAGTTATTTATATGGTCCATACAAACCAGATGAAAAAATAGAAGTATATGCACAAGCACATGTTGATGACAAAAAATTCAAATCTAATGTAGTTAAAGCACCTAAACCTAAGAAAGAGAATGAACCAGTACCTATTGATTTGTCTTTTGACAATGAAAAAATTAAAGCGCATCAAGAAAATAAAGATATTAAAGAAAATGTTCAAACTTTCATAGAAGACTATACTGAAGATTTGAACGAGGCATATGAAGAAGAAGAATATAGTTATATTTCTAGCTATATAAAACATGGCACTGACACGGCTGATCATATGAAAAAAGTAGTGGAATCTGGTGACGAAGCAGATTATTCAGATCCAAAAGTCGTTAAATATAGTAAAAAAGGTGATACAATTACAATTGAAGTAGAAAAGCAAGATAAGGATGATCAAACTATCCATTCACAATACGTACTTGATTATGATGATTTATTATCTGATTTTAAAATCAAAGACTATACTGATATTTAAAATAGCTAACTCAATTTACAAAACATGATATATAAACTTATAAGATGTTATGATGGTTAGCATTATATTTTTTATCCTACTATCAATTAATAATAGCTATAATACTTTACACACATTTAAAAACGCTCTCTAAAATAGACACTAAAAAGTGAAAATTTTAAAGAGCGTTTTATTATTTTTAACATATTAATTTTTGATGTTTTTAAGATTTTTTAAAATATACAGTACATAATAAATGATGCCGATACAAAACCAAATCAATGTATAGATCTTAGCCTGACCACTTAATCCCCAGAACACAATAAATACACAAATAAAAATAATCACTGGCATCACTGGGTAAAATGGCAATTTAAATGCTGGTTCTGGTAGGTCATGACCTTCTCTTTTACGCAATGAAAAAATACCTACTGTAACAAACATAAACGCTACAAGCGCACCTGCTGAAATTAATTGTGCTAAAAAGCCAAATGGAAAAACAGAGCCAATAATAATTGCAACAATCGATAGTATGATTAATGCACGATTTGGTAAATTTTTATTATCTAATTTTCCTAGCCAAGACGGTAAGATACCATCTCTACCAAACGAATAAAGTAAGCGAGAACCCGCCATCATCATACCAATTAAAGCAGTAAACATACCAATTACTGAGACTGCCTGCACTATGACCGCAACAGTACTATGTCCACTCATGCGTAAAGCCCAACCTACTGGTTCAGCATTATTTTTATATTGCGCATAATCAAACATCCCCACTAATACAAGTGAAACAACAATAAACAATGTAACAGCAATCAGTAAAGAGCCTAGGATTCCTCGTGGCATTGTTTTTTGCGGATTAATCGCTTCACCAGAGTTTGAAGCGATAGAATCAAACCCTATATAAGCAACAAAAATGACAGAGCTACCTGCATATATACCCTGCCAGCCACCAAACGCGCCTGCTGCAGTTTCACGATACTCTGGAATAAAAGGTATGTAATGACCAATATCAATGACTGATAAACCTACGATTATAAATAAAAGAATAGCCAATACTTTAAGTATTACGAGTGCATTTTGAACACGTGCCGCTTCTGACGTTCCTCTGTATAGCAATATCGCTGTTATAATCACCACGATAGCTGCTAATAAATCAATGATACCTCCGTCTGTACCGAGAGAGTTAGATAATGAATTAGGTAATGATATATGAAAAGGTTCTAGTAAACCTCTCAAATTAGCTGAAAATCCTGATGCTACAAAAGCCACCGCAATTAAATATTCAGCAATTAAAGCCCAACCTACAATCCATCCGAAAAATTCTCCAAACAATATGCTAATCCATGTATATGCTGATCCAGCAAAAGGCATAACAGATGCCATTTCTGCGTAAACAAATGCCACCAAAGCTGCTACAATAGCTGCTACTAAAAAGGACAAACTGACTGATGGACCTGTGTGATCAGCAGCTACAACACCAGGCAATGTAAAAATAGCAGTAGAAACAATTGTACCTACACCTAAAGCTAAAAAGTCTCTTATTCTTAACGTGCGCTCTAAATGAGCATCTTTGTTTTGAAATTTAGAAATATCTTCTTTTTTGAAGATTTGTTTTAAAAGATTCATTAATTTTCTCCTTGCTAATTATGTACAAACACATATTACAGTATAGTGATTTTTAACTATAATGTACATATCCTTTTAAAAAAGAATCTTTAATAAATTTATGATTATTTAGCTTATAACTATATTAGTTTAATTTTTGTTACTTCTAATGTTTTATAACTTAATATAGCGTACCCTAAGTCTTACCTATATTTAAATACAAAAAAGACTATCGATACAGCTGTTAAATAGCTTTATCAATAGTCTTAATGGTTAACCTTCAATCTTTATTGTCTTTGGTTACAAATACATTATTTATGATTTCATTCGGTTTAACACTTCTTGCTGAATTGTCTTTAATGCTTCATTATAGGCTTTATTCGTACTCTCCTGTGCATTTATAATTAGGAGATCAATCAGTTCAGCATTATTTTTTTCACTCACTTCATGTTCAAATTGATGTAAATGTTCTTCTGATGTTTTCGCATTTTGCTTTTCAATTTGATAATATTGGTCAGCTCCCAAACCACCTTCTTCAATCATGACGGAAATCCCACTTGAGCGCGTTTCATTTAAACGTTTTACTTTTATGCGTTTATTATCACGGATAACCATTTGAATCCCTCCTATCTCAATATGTAAATCAATTTTAAAAACACATATTTTTATATAACGATTCATGATTCATATCCGAAGCTCAAAAATTTTGAACAACAGTCAGTCATCAAACCATCTTTTGGACTAAGGGCATGTCATCTCATATTTAGGAAATTATTGTTTAATTCAAGTGTAATATTACATTTAATTTATATCAATTTCTTTGCTCATTTATTGGTCATTTATTTTTCAAAAGCAAAAAATCAAACCAATATATGTTACGTACAATAATGCTTAACAAAACATTCACAAAATTATATTAAATTTACTTCTATTGTTTTTGATAAAATTGTATAATTGATAATGATTATTATTATCTCATTATAAGAAAGAGTGAGTTTTATGTTAAGCATAAAAAGTGGAAACTTAAAAAAGAATTACAAAATCAAAGAAATGAACATTAAAAATCAACACATGCGCCATCGATTAAATGCACTTGGTTTAGTGAATGGTACTAAATTAAAGATTAAGCAAAAGTGCCTGTTTAAGGGTCCTTGTATATTAGAAGTGAATGGTCAATGTTTAAGTATTCGTGGTTGTGATGCATGTCAGATTGAATTAGAGGAAGCCAATGACTAATAGTTATTGTATTTTAGGAAATCCTAACGTCGGTAAAACGTCTTTATTTAATGCATTGACTGGCACATACGAATATGTAGGAAACTGGAGTGGCGTAACTGTAGAGAAAAAAGTAGGTCGCCTCAAACAACATGTTGGAGACCTAGTTGATTTACCAGGCATTTATGAATTGTCACCTATATCTAAAGACGAAATGGTTGTGACGGATTATTTATTGAATAATTCTTTTTCTGGCATGATTAATATTGTAGATGCAAGCCAATTAAAACGTAACTTACAACTAACCGTTCAACTCATGGAATTAGGCGCACCTTTAATTATTGGATTAAATATGGTTGATGTTGCTACAAAACGTGGTATTCGTATCAACCAACAAGCACTTATGAAAAAATTAAAATTGCCATTACTACCTATCATAGCAAGAAATGGCAAAGGGACGCATCAATTATTAGAATCTTTGAAAGACAATGGCTTATCAAAAAACAGACCATTGAAATTAAATTATGGTAAGAACATTGAAGCTACAATATCGCAAATTGAAGCACATTTAACATCAAGCACCTCTATTGATAAACATTTAACACGCTTTATTTCAATACAATTTTTATTAGAGAACCCAAAAATTTATGAATTTCTAGATGACACTGTTTTGAAAGAAATAACATTATTACGTCAAAATTTATCAGAAGAATTAGATAATTCTATACGTGATGAGATACAAGCAACACGCAATACATATATAGACAATATTTTAAAAGATACGGTTGAATATCCTGATGAGGAACGACAATATTTCACGCATCGGATAGATCGCATTTTAACAAATAAATATTTAGGCATCCCAATCTTTTTAATCATTATGTGGTTGATTTTTCACGTTACCTTCACTTGGATCGGTACACCTATATCCGACGCATTAGATGAATTTTTAGGTGGCACTTTTACGGATACGGTATCAAACTTGATGGATAAATTAGGTCTCGTTCCCTTTTTACAAGATTTAATCAATGACGGTATTATTGCTGGTGTAGGTGCAGTACTTGTATTTGTGCCACAAATACTGGTGCTTTTCTTCTTTATTTCTCTTTTAGAAGACTCTGGTTATATGTCTCGTATTGCCATATTAATGGATCGAATTATGGAATACTTTGGTCTTAGTGGTAAATCTTTTATACCAATGATTATAGGATTTGGATGTAACGTGCCAAGTATTATGGCAGCACGTAGTATTGAAAGTGAGAAGGAAAGACTTACAACGATTTTGATTGCACCATTTATGTCTTGCTCTGCGAGATTACCCGTTTACGCATTGTTTGTAGGTGTGTTTTTTGAATCTCATCAGGCACTCATCGTCCTAAGCTTATATGTACTTGGTATTGTTGTGGCTTTATTAACAAGTGTACTATTAACGAAAACGGTATTAAAAAATGATGACTCTGTATTTATCGTCGAATTGCCTACTTATCGATTACCATCAGTCAAAACACTATGGAGAAGTACATGGGAAAAGGCTAAAGGTTTTGTTAAAAAAGCAGGAACATTTATCTTTGCTGGTTCGGTAATTATTTGGTTATTGAATTATACAGGTCCTGGCGGTTTCAATGTAGACGTTAATGATAGCTTTTTACACTCAATTGGAAGTTTCTTTGCTGTATTAGTTGCACCATTAGGTTTTGGTTCATGGCAAGCGGGTGCTACATTAATACCTGGATTCTTAGCAAAAGAAGTTATCGTTAGCTCGATGGCAATTATCTATGCATCAGACGAAGCTGGTCTTGTAAACATTATACAAAGTCATTTCACACCATTATCGGCATATTCGTTTATGATTTTCATCTTGTTATATATACCATGTTTATCTACAGTCGCAACCATTCGCAAAGAAACATATTCTATTAAATGGACTGTACTGGCTGTAGCATATCCATTAATCACTGCATATTTACTTTCGTTTGTCTTTTATCAAATCGGATTATTATTTTATTAAGGATGTGATTTAATGACGATTATTATCAATGTAGTTATCTTTTTAGCTATTATTAGTTATGTTGTTTTTACATTATTCAACTTTTTCAAGAAAGCAAAAGCAGGTAAATGTAGTTCTTGTGGCTCTAAAAATGGGTGTCATACAGGAAAGAAAACATTATAACTACCTGTCACGTTAGATAAGTTTATCAATTTTTGTGAAAGTGACAGCATACTCAAATCTTTTTATAATGTTTGATTCACATCAAAAATATAAAATAAGAAAGCGCTAAGTTTTGAAGTATTTGTAAAAACTTATGCTACTTTACAACTAAATACGCAGTTCTCTATTTATTATTATTTTAACTATAAAAAAGAAATAAGGAGATTAATATTCTGATTCAAACATAAACGTCAATTTCTATTACAATGATAGGCATTGACGTTTGTTTTGTTGCTATAGGACATCGGTACTCATTGCGTGACTATGTTTCATTGTAGCAATTTTGGATTGAACTGTTACTTGTAGAAATGACATGAATGAGAAAGAACATTCGCGAACTATGCTACAACTTACTCCGAATAAGCATGCACAATCAAAATCATAATATTTTTTATATAAAAAGGACTCATCTATCAATTGGTTAATTAAAATCTAACTTAATATTAGTTGTATAAGTTAGATAATACGAAGCTTTTTTCTATCGTATTAAAACACATCACTTATAGAGATTTTGCATCGTGCGGACGCCCGGGGAAATGATATGTGCGAGAGACTACAGGCTCGAGCCATATCCCCAGGCAAGCATGTACGATCAAAATCGTAATATTTTCATATAAAAAGGACTAATCCGTTTGAAAACGAATTAGTCCTTTATTTTGAGATTGAGGTTTGTGTCTCAGATATTTCTTATATTTAATAATTATTCTGATTTGTTGGCGCCTCTATTTTCTGCAATTCTCGTATATTCTTCTAATCTATGTTTGTTTGGTGATAGTGTTAAACCTAAGAACTTACGCTCTTTATTGGCATCTTTATAGAAACTGACCATCATACAAAGAATGATGATAGAGAATGGTAAGGCGGTCATGATTGCCATGTTTTGAAGGGCATTTAATCCATTATCTCCACCTGAGAATAATAAGATAAATGCGATCAATGCTTGTGCAACACCCCAAACCACTTTAATCATTGCTGATGGGTTTAATGAACCAAATGTTGTTTGCATTCCTAATACGAATGTCGCTGAATCGGCTGACGTAATAAAGAACGTTGCTATTAAGAGCAATGTCACAATGGACAAAGCAAAGCCTAATGGTACTTCATTAAACACACCAAACAATGCAGTTTCTGGTGGCATATCAAATATTTTTGGATTGTCTTTTGCAGTTTCGATACCTAGAACACCGAATGCTGCAAACCAAACTAAACTTACAAGTACCGGTGCTAACATAACTCCAGATACGAACTCTCTAATTGAACGTCCTTTAGATACACGTGCAATAAATATACCAACAAATGGACTCCAACTAATCCACCAAGCTAATTGGAAGAAAGTCCATGATTTCATCCATTCATTTTTTTGTGGATCTAATGGTGCAGTATCAAACATGTTAAATAATAACGTATTCAAATATTCACCTGTTGAACTTGTTAACATGTTTAAGATTAAAACGGTTGGTCCTACAATAAAAATAAATAATAAGATTATTCCTGCTAAACCAATATTAGCATTACTTAAATATTGGATACCACGGCTTAATCCTGACCATGCACTAGCTAAGAATAAGATTGTAACAATCACAATAATAATACCTTGAGTCACAATATTATTCGGAATATCAAATAGGTAGTTTAGACCACCTGCGATTTGCATAGCGCCTAGACCTAGAGATACCGCTACACCACCAATAGTGGCGAAAACAGACACTACGTCAATAACTGTACCAAGCGGACCGTCTACTTTATTTCCGAAAATTGGACGTAATGTTTTTGAAATTAATGCAGGTTCATTTTTTCTAAATTGGAAGTAAGCTAACGCTAACGCAACAACACCATACACTGCCCATGCGTGGAAGCCCCATTGCATAAATGCACCTCTTAAAGCTTCTTTATAAGCATGTGCTGATTGTGGTTCTCCAGATGGTGGTGATACAAAGTGACTGATTGGTTCAGCTGCTCCCCAGAATACTAAACCAATTCCCATACCAGCACTAAATAGCATCGCAAACCATGAAATTGTGTTAAATTCTGGTTTATCTTCAGGTTTACCCAATTTCAATTTTCCGATTGGGCTAAATATCAAGAAGACACAGAAGAATATCATTAGAGCTACAATAACCATATAATACCAACCAAAGTATTCAGTAATCCAACCAGTAATATTTGTCCCTATTGAATTAAACTGATTTGGAAATATTGCACCTAACAATACAACTATTGCGGTAATAATAATACTATAAGTAAAAACAGAAGACAGTTTCTTCCCACTAGCATTATGTTGTTTATTTTCCAAAATTAGTAACCTCCCTTATAATTGAACATTAGGCAGAATAACAGACTTTATATATGAAAACAACAGCACTAACGTTTGTTTTCATATATATCGTGTGGCTAAAGCCGTCATAAAAGGATTACAAAACTAAACATAAAAATTCAATATTTCTATAAATATATTTATTAAAGTTGAATTCATTAACTTTAAAATAAACTTGTTTATGTTTTAATTTAAAAAATAAAAGACTAGAAAGTAATTTTAACCATTACATTCTAGTCTAAAATATGATGTTTTTATGCGGAAACATAACGCTCATCGCTATAATAAAAGCATTTCAATACTTTGACTTCAATATTATTTCACTATAAGTACTGGTATAGGACTTCTTTTAGCAACTTTATGTGTCACATCTCCAAGTACATGTTTGATATCTATACTTACGCGATGGTTACTCATTACAACTAAATCAAAATCGCCTACATCCATATCTCCAAAACTGATTCTCTCAAGTATGGTATCTTTTACAGGTCCAAATTCGATGGCTACTTTATAATTAATACCTTGCTCTTTTAATTTTTCAAGAAATGGAGTAAGTTCTTCTTCCTTTTCTTTGATGATATCTTCTTTATGTTTATTTTCATAACGTACACTTGCCAATAAATCATTTTCAGTCATGACATTATGAACAACTACAGTGGAATCTTCTCCAACTAATTTCGCTAAGTTCTCAGGAATGTTATCGAAATCATTTTCAAAAGAGTATGGTAGTAAAATATTTTTATACATAATAAATCACCTTTCTTAATTAAACTATTGCAAAACAGTCTCATGTAGTTTTGCTCGTTTAAATATATTTTTGGTGCCTTAATGCGTATTTTACTAGTGAAACAACTGAAGTATTGAGCAACTTTTTGCATTAAATCAATGATGTACCCATACCATAAAAAATTTTTAGTGTACTTACTTATTATTTAATTACCACAATTTTATATAAATTATTCATTAAATAACCATTATTAATGAAATATTTCATATTCAGCGCTTCAAAATACTTATATCTTGTTGATTACATACACAAATAACAATCACAATAATGATTTCAAAAATAGATTTCGTTTATAAAAAATAGACATGACTATGAAATCAAAATCATTTCATTGATCTCATAGTCACGCCTTATAATGCTTGTTTTATTAATGTAATTGTTCTTGGCCTCGTTTATTCCAAGTTAAAATAAAGCTTAACATCGCTAAAATACTAATAACTGTTAATAAGACAAAACCAAAATCCCATCCAAAATGTTGTACGACAAAACCTAAAACAATATTTGCCATCACAGCACCAAATAAGTAACCAAATAAACCCGTTAGACCTGCAGCTGTTCCGGCTGCTTTTTTAGGTACATAATCTAATGCTTGTAAACCAATCAACATCACTGGCCCATAGATTAAAAATCCAATTGCAATTAATGATAAATTGTCTAACCATGCATGACCAGGAGGGTTCAACCAATAAATTAATACAAAGATTGTAACGCCAAGCATAAAGAAGAAACCTGCAGGACCACGGCGCCCTTTAAATACTTTATCGGAAATATAACCACAAAGTAGTGTACCTGGAATGCCTGCCCATTCATAAAGGAAATAAGCCCAACCTGATTCACTTAAATTAAATTGCTTTTCTTCACTTAAATAAGTAGGTGCCCAATCTAGCACACCATAACGTACAAAATAGACAAAAATATTAGCAAAAGCAATGGCCCATACCCATTTGTTATTCAATACATATTTAAACAGTATTTCTTTTGTTGTTAACTCTGTTTCAAGTGTTTCATGCGACGTCGTTGAGTAATCTTTGTTAAAGCGTTCAATAGGAGGTAAACCTTGTGACTGAGGTGTATCTCTAATTAAACAATATGCAATAATTGCGATAACAATTGCCAGTAATCCTGGATATATAAATACGCCTTCAAATCCTCTTAAATAACCAAAATTATAAAGGGCAGTCATAGATATTCCCCATGTTGCGATCGGTGCCATTAGACCTCCACCAACATTATGAGCCACGTTCCAAATAGACGTTTTACTACCACGTTCACTAACACTAAACCAATGCACAAGTACACGTCCTGATGGCGGCCATCCCATACCTTGAAACCACCCATTTAGAAATAACATAATAAACATGATTGTGATACTAGAAGTAAAAAATGGTACAAATCCTAATAGTAAATTAACAATTGCCGTAAGCATCAAACCTAAAGTTAAAAATACACGCGCATTACTGCGATCACTTACGGTCCCCATTACAAATTTACTAAATCCATAAGCGATTGAAATGGCTGATAGCGCAATACCAAGCTCTCCTTTACTGAAACCATCTTCAATTAATGAAGGCATCGCTAATGAAAAGTTTTTTCTCAGCAAATAGTAACCCGCATAACCGATAAAAATACCTAAAAAAACCTGTAACCGTAACTTTTTATATGTATCATCTACCTTTTCAGATGGTAAAGGATCCACATGTTTTGCTGGCTTTAAAAAACGAAACATACAATCACCCCTAAATTAGCAATTATTTTTCCTTAACATTTTATTTACAAATTATTTACTTAATATTAATATTTCCCAGTTAGTAAAGCAATACTATTATTAAGATTTGAATATTATTATTGTAAGAAATAATATTTACTAATGCGTGGGGTATACGATCGCAATAATCAAAGATTTCATAAATCAAACACCTCATAGTTATGATAAATCTTTAACTACAAGGTGTTATGAAAAGTAACTATTACAATACATCAAAAAAATGCATGCTTAATAGCACAATTATAATAAATAATCCGACACAAACTATAAAACTGTACATAAAAGTTACAGTATTACGCAATTTACTACTATAAACATCATTAGGGTCTTTCCCATGCATAAAAGCAACTATCCTGTCATACGTTTGTATTCTATACGATTTTTTTAAGGCTTCTACTTTAAATGATGCAATAATCATAGTTATTAAGAGTATAAGTTCAGCTGAAATCCATAATGTCGTCCAATAGTAGAGTGTTGGACCTGCTAAAATTGCGGATAATAACATAGGCCAAATCATTAAATGACTCCATAAATTAAATTTGCTCTGTTTTAACTTTTGTTCCATAATCTCTATGTCTCCTTTAACTAAATTATCTAAAGAAACTTGAAACAAAGAACTAAGCATTAACAAATTATGTATATCTGGATAACTTTTATCATTTTCCCAATTTGAAATTGTTTGTCGTGAAACATACAATTTTGCAGCTAATTCTTCTTGTGATAAATGGTCACGCTGTCTAAAAAATTTAATTTGATTACCTATGTTCATTTGCCAAGCTCCTTTAACTTGAGACTATAGTGTGATTCTATTTTAGACTACCAAATTGTATTGACATGCGCACATTTAATTATGCAAAAAGTTTTTGTCATATAGCTATAGCGTCTTTTTTAGACCTCCCTTAGACTTACAAGAAATAAGAGTAAGACCGCAACTAAATCATGTTTTTAATCACGTATCTTACTCCTATCATTATTATTAATTAATTAACCTGTATCATAGCGTTAAGAAATCAGTATCCCATCATAATTTTATATTTATGTGGCTGTTTGTTGTTGTTGATATGGTATAGGATGATCTAATTCAAATGAAGCACCTGCAGTAATTTTTTTATATTGATAAGTAAAGTAACCAATCCATAAAATTGTAAATACAAATGCGAGGCCATAACTTAAATTAAGATCCAGACCTAAACCTATCTTCTGACTTAAAATATAAGTGAAAATATTCCAAGTCATAAAGACTGCCGGAATTGCAGCCACCCAAAAATTCTTTTTCGCGATAAGTAAGTACATTGCACCTACCCATAAAGCGACAACAGCTGTAGTTTGGTTTGCCCAAGAAAAATAGCGCCATAAAATGGTAAAGTCTACCTGAGTCAAACCAAAGCTTACGACAAATAATGGTGCAGCTACAATCACTCGTTTTAACATACTGCGCTGACCATAATTTAAATAATCAGCTATAATCATACGTGCACTACGGAAAGATGTATCACCACTTGTAATTGGTAAGACAATAACACCTAGTACTGCAATCGTACCAAACACAGAACCCAATAATAGATGTGATGCTTCACTTACAACAAGAGCCGCTTCCCCACGTGCTAAAACATCACTTAATCCACTATATCCATTAAATAAACTCATGCCTGCAGCTGCCCAAATCATTGCTATAATACCTTCTGCAATCATCATTCCATAGAATATGAAACGACCATTTTTCTCTTTGTTTGTCGTTCTCGAAATAATAGGCGTTTGTGTAGCATGAAAACCAGATAAAGCACCACAAGTAATTGTAAAAAATAGTAGTGGAAATATAGGAGCGCCATCTGGATGCATATTTTTCAAATTAATTTCAGGTATCGGTGCACCTGTTTGAATAAGACGGAAACCTATACCTACTGCACTAATTAATAGCAATGCACCGAAAATTGGATAAATGCGTCCAATGATTTTGTCTATAGGTAAAATTGTAGACAAAATATAATAAACAAAAATGACAAAGATAATGATACCTAATGCGATTCGACCATCTAATAAATTATGTAGTAATAATGCCGGGCTTGTTACAAAAACTGTTCCAGTTAGCAATAATAATAAGATTGAAAAGATATTTACAAAGTGTTTCATGACCTGACCTAAAAATTTACCAGCAAGCTCCGGTAAATGTGCCCCTTTATTTCTAATTGAAATCATTCCAGTCAGATAATCATGTACTGCACCTGCAAAAATACATCCCACAACAATCCATATAAATGCTACAGGTCCATATAATGCCCCCATAATCGGTCCGAAAATCGGTCCTACACCTGCAATGTTCAATAGTTGAATGAGTGAATTTGATGATGTCTTCATAGGTAAATAATCGACATTATCACGTTGATTATATGCTGGTGTTGGTCTATCTTGTTTCGTTCCAAACATTTTGTCGATATACTTCCCATAAGTGAAATAACCTATAACTAATAAAACAATAGATACAATAAACGTTACCATTTTAACATCCCCCTTTAATAATATGTAAGCGTTTTCTTAATTTAATCACATATTTTATTATTCTACAATCATGTAAATGTTTTTTATTTATTTATTTTTAATTTTTGGGGAATATAAAATAAAATATACTTTTAAAATAATCTTTACATTTAAATGATATCTGACTCATTAACACTTATAATAAATAAAAAAAGTACAACCTCATTTAAATTAAAACGAAGTTGTACTTTTTGAATAAGCGATATGTTCAATTAAACTCAACTGTTATTTTTTATAAAGCTTAATTTTTATTTCATAATAATCATCATGGTCTTTAGCTTGATGTTCAAACTTGATGCCACTTTTTTCAATTTCTTCTAAACTTTTGCCTACCGCTTCACGTGCATCTGTTAAGTCTTTTTCAAATGCAAAACTTTGCGCTTTCACTTTTTCAGGGCCGACTTTTTGTTTTACTCTAGCTTCAGTTTGTTTCACGTTTAACTTTTGGCTTATAATCGTTTCCACTAATATTTCTTGATCTTCATCTGATAAACTTAGCATCGCACGTGCATGACGTTCTGTAACTTTGCCTTCACGTAAACGTTCTATCACTTTTGGCGCTAATTTTAATAATCTCAATTTATTTGCTATAAAACTTTGACTTTTACCTACACTTTTAGCTAATTCACTTTGTGTAGTATCACCTAGTTCTAAAAGTTTTTTATAGGCTTCCGCCTCTTCTACAACAGATAAATTTTCACGTTGGATATTTTCTATTAAAGCAACCACTGCAGTTTCTTCATCACCTAAATCTCTGATAATGACATCTGCGTATGTCTTATTCAACGATTGTAAGGCTCTAAATCTACGCTCTCCAGCAATAATTTCAAACATATCCTCTTCTATAGGACGTACTACAATCGGTTGTAACAATCCATGCTCATCTATTGATTCTGCGAGTTCTTTAATCTTATTTGGCTCAAATATTTGTCTTGGTTGATAACGATTTGGCACAATACGTTCAGTATGAATAGATTCAACACTATTATGATCCTCTTCTATATAACCAACAATGTCATCTTTATTTTTCAAACCAAATAATTTAGAAAAAGGTTTCTTCATATTTTATGCGCTCCCTCTAAATTAGTTGTATTAAATCACTTTTCTTTTTCAAGTAATGGAGACTTATTGGGCATTCCTGGTTTTCTTGGATATTTCTTTGGTGTCTCACTTCTCTTATCAATCTTTATCATTTGCCTTTCACCAGCATCTTCTGGTAATTCATATGAAATGACATCCTGAAGTTTACCACCGAGGATTCCTATACCAAAACGCGCTTCTTTCAATTCTTCTTCGCCTTTAGCTGATTTTAAAGCAATGAATTGTCCACCCTTTTTAACTAACGGTAAACACAATTCGCTTAATACGGAAAGTCTAGCAACTGCACGTGCAGTTACAATATCATAAGACGCCCTGCAGTCTCCCTTCCCGTAAATTTCTGCGCGATCATGTACAAAATTCACATTTTCTAAATCTAATGCTTCTGCTAATTGATTTAAAAAATGGATGCGTTTATTTAATGAATCTACAATTGTAATTTTTAAATTAGGATACATAATTTTTAATGGAATACTTGGAAAACCAGCACCAGCACCAATATCACAAATTGTTAGCTCTTGTGTCAAATCCGTATAAAAACTTAGTGCAATTGAATCATAAAAATGTTTCAAATACACTTCATGTTCTTCAGTAATGCTTGTTAAATTCATTTTTTCATTCCATTCAACGAGCATTTGAAAATACGTTTGAAATTGATGTTGTTGTTTTTCTGTAAGTTCGATATCTTGTGTGCTGAGTTGCTCAGTTAACCATTTTACACTCATCTTAATTTTCCACCCTTTGTATTTTACCTTGTTCTAGGAACACTAATAAGATCGAAATATCTGCAGGATTTACACCTGAAATCCGAGATGCTTGCGCAATATTTAACGGTTTAACTTCCGCTAATTTTTCGCGTGCTTCAGTCGCTAAACTATCAACTTTACTATAATCTAAGTCTTCTGGAATTTTCTTTTCTTCCATACGTTTTACTTTTTCAACTTGCTGTAACGACTTATTGATATAGCCTTCATATTTTGTCTGAATTTCAACTTGCTCTTCAACATCACTAGGTAATTGATTTTCTTCTTCTAAAATTTCTAGAATCAAGTTATACGTCATTTCAGGTCTACGCAATAACTCCAAGGCTAATATACCGTCTTTCAAGCGTGAACCGCCTTGCGCTTCAATAATTTCTTGTACACGTTCGTGCGGTTTTATTCTAATTTCATTTAAGCGTGCTTGCTCATCTTTTATCATTTGACGTTTTTCATTGAAACGCGCATAACGTTCTTCAGAAATCATACCTAATTTATAACCTAAATCTGTTAATCGTAAATCTGCATTGTCATGTCTTAATAATAAACGATATTCTGCACGTGATGTTAATAAACGATATGGTTCATTGGTACCTTTTGTTATAAGATCATCTATTAAAACACCAATATAGGCGTCTGAACGGCTTAAGATGACTTCTTCCTCATCTAGTACTCTTGACGCTGCGTTAATTCCAGCCATGATACCTTGTCCTGCCGCTTCTTCATAACCAGAAGTTCCGTTGATTTGTCCTGCAGTATATAAGTTTTTAATTTTTTTAGTTTCTAGTGTTGGCCACAGTTGTGTCGGTACAAGTGCATCATATTCAATTGCATATCCTGCACGCATCATATCCGCTTTTTCTAAGCCTGGAATTGTTTCCAACATCTGACGTTGAACATGTTCAGGTAAGCTTGTTGATAAACCTTGGACATAAACTTCATTGGTATTTCTACCTTCTGGTTCTAAGAAAAGTTGATGTCTAGGCTTATCATTGAATCTTACAAATTTATCTTCAATTGATGGACAATATCTAGGTCCTGTACCTTTAATCATGCCTGAATACATCGCAGATAAATGTAAATTATCATCTATAACTTGATGTGTTTCTCCATTGGTATATGTTAACCAACAAGGTAATTGATCTAAAATATATTCCGTTGTTTCAAAACTAAATGCTCTACCAACGTCGTCACCTGGTTGTATTTCTGTTTTAGAATAATCAATCGTTTTGGCATTAACACGCGGTGGTGTACCAGTTTTGAATCTCACTACTTCAAATCCGAGATTTCTAAGATTATCAGCTAGTGAAATAGATGGTAATTGATGGTTTGGACCACTTGAATATTTCATGTTACCTAAAATGATTTCACCACGTAAAAATGTACCAGTTGTAATAATGACCGCATCTGCCCAGTATTCTGTGCCGATATTCGTACGTACGCCTTTGATGACTTCATCTTCAATAATTAAGTCATCCACCATGCCTTGCATAATATCAAGGTTTGCTTCATCTTCAATTACCTTTTTCATTTCTTGTTGATAAAGAACTTTGTCAGCTTGTGCGCGAAGTGCTCTTACTGCTGGGCCTTTGCCTGTGTTTAACATACGCATTTGGATATGCGTTTTATCGATTGTTTTCGCCATTTGGCCACCTAATGCGTCTATTTCACGAACTACTATTCCTTTAGCCGGGCCACCAACTGATGGGTTACATGGCATGAATGCAATATTATCTAAATTTATTGTTAACATTAACGTTTTGGCACCACGTCTTGCTGAAGCAAGTCCAGCTTCAATACCAGCATGTCCGGCTCCAATTACTATTACATCATATTCTTGAGCCATACTTTTTCCTCCCTTTTATTTTCCTAGACAGAATTGACTAAATAATTGATTTATCAATTCTTCACTTGCGGATTCTCCGATAATTTCGCCTAAAATTTCCCAAGTTCTCGTTAAATCTATCTGAACCATATCCATTGGCACACCAGCTTCTGCAGCATCTATAGCATCTTGAATTGAGTTTCTCGCTTGTTTTAACAATGAAATATGTCTTGAATTCGATACATATGTCATATCTTGATTTTGGACATCTCCTGCAAAGAATAAATCTCTAATTTGTATCTCTAACTGATCAATACCTTCTTGTTTTAACATTGATGTTTGAATGATTGGCATATCTCCAACCATTTCTTTTACTTCTGAAATATCTAATTGTTTGTCTAAATCCATCTTGTTAATTATGACAATGGCATCTTCATTTTTAATAACTTCATATAACTTGCGATCTTCTTCTGTTAATGATTCGTTATAATTTAGCACAAACAAGATTAAATCCGCTTCACCTAAAGCTTTGCGTGAACGCTCTACACCAATACGTTCAACGATATCTTCGGTTTCACGTATCCCAGCAGTATCTACTAACCTTAGAGGTACACCGCGAACGTTTACGTACTCTTCTAAAGTATCTCTAGTCGTACCAGGCACCTCTGTAACAATCGCCTTGTTGTCTTGAATCAGGTTATTTAACATAGATGACTTACCAACATTCGGCTTACCAACTATGACCGTTGCTAAACCTTCTCTCATTATCTTCCCTTGTGTGCCTGTATCTAATAACTTATTAATCTCTGTCTTAATTTGATTTGATTTTTCTAATAAAACTTCTGTTGTGGCATCTTCCACATCATCATATTCAGGGTAATCTATATTAACTTCTACTTGTGCAAGGATTTCGAGAATGGATTGTCGCTGTCGCTTAATCATATCACTTAAACGACCTTCAATTTGATTCATTGCAACTTTAGATGCACGATCGGTTTTAGAACGAATAAAATCCATCACCGCTTCGGCTTGAGATAAATCAATACGCCCATTTAAAAACGCACGTTTTGTGTATTCACCTGGGTCAGCCATTCTTGCACCGTGTGTCATTGTTAACTCTAATACTCTATTGATGGTTAAAATACCACCATGACAATTAATTTCAACGATATCTTCTCTAGTAAATGTTTTCGGTGCACGTAAGACAGACACCATCACTTCTTCGACCACTTCATTTGTCTCAGGATCAACAATATGCCCATAATTTATTGTATGAGAAGGTACATGTTCTAATGGTTCTTTCCCTTTATATAATTTATCTGCAATATTTACCGCGTCAACACCTGACAAACGTACAATACCAATAGCACCTTCACCCATAGGTGTGGATATACTCGTTATCGTATCTAAATCCATCATCCATCTCGCCTCCTTTATTCTAAAATTTATCATTATAATATTGTAAATAGTTTTGGATCAAAAAGCTAACATCTTGTTCAAAATTTCTAAGAAGTTAGTCTTAGGGTTGTCTGATGTTAGGCTGACGTCAGTCTTAATTATCCCCTACCCTACTTAATTCGTTTATTAAAAACCTTAGCTATTTTTAAAACATGTTCTAAACTTGCTTGGATTTGTAGTGTATCCATATCTTTAGCTGGCTGCCTGGCTATCACAATAATTTCCATTGGTAATATATTTTGTTTATGTACCTTGAAACTTTCACGAATAGCACGCTTAATTTTATTTCTAACAACAGCATTACCTAATTTTTTAGAAACACTAATACCTAGTCTGAAGTGTTCTAATTCTTTATTAGGTTTCGTATAGACTACAAACTGACGATTTGCTACTGATTTTCCTTTTTTATATATAAATTGGAAATCACTGTTCTTTTTAATTCGGTATGCCTTCTCCACGAAACATCACTCGCTTATCTTTTCATTACATTTATTATTATATATCTAACATATGTTGTATTTTTTAATAATAACAATAATTTTGCTACTTATTTTCGTTATTTTAAACCAAAAAAAAGACCACTGATGAGTCAGTGATCTTATGCTGATAATACCTTACGGCCTTTACGACGACGACGCGCTAAAACTTTACGACCGTTTTTTGTGCTCATGCGTTTTCTGAAACCATGAACTTTACTATGTTTACGTTTATTTGGTTGATAAGTACGTTTTACCATGCAAAAACACCTCCATCTGTATTCGGTTATCTAAATATTATAATAGATAAATTAATATAAGCTTTTTGCTTCAAGTCTTGATTTAATATTATTAATTTCTAGTCATAATTCAAGCAACTACTACAATATAACAAAATCTTTTTTATAAAGCAAGTATCAATTTCAAGCATGTTTTCATCTCATTATAATATGAATGAGTATTAGATATTTTAAAACTGTATTGATAAATACGTCTATTAATATAGAAGATTCACCTTATCATATAAATATTTTTCATTTCAAATCTAGAGAATTTTTAATTATACAAATTCCATACACTTTTTATAAATTATTTCCCAAGCCCACAAATCGTTTAATTTTTGATATACTATTCATTCTTGTAAGTTATCCACTTATTCACAGATACGCATGCTTATTTTGTGGATAATATTTCATCTATGCACAGGGTTATTTACGATTTAACAACATATTCACAGCCATTTGACAGAGATGTTTGTTAAAAAGTATAATTGTGTGGATAAGTTATGTAAATATTGATAAATAAGGAATTATATTATGGAGATATATCCTAAATGGTTGTGTATAACTTATAATCCACAATGAGTTATCCACTGATTGTGTGTAACTTGTGGATAATTATTAACAGCTTGTGATTATGTTTATTCACACATGTTATTTCTGTGTATAACTTTTAAAATATAGAAAGTTGGAGTTTGCTATTATGTCAGAACAAGAAATTTGGGAAAAAGTTTTAACCTTAGCTCAAGAAAAAGTCAGCTATCCTAGCTATCAAACTTTTTTGAAAGATACAAAACTTTATTCGTTACAAAATGATGAAGCTATTGTAGTCATTGATGATCCTTTTGTAGCTAATTGGTTAAAAACACATTATGTTGAAATCGTACAATCTGCATTATATGAAGCTATTGGTCACGAAATCATGCCAGTATTTTACTCTGAAGATGAATTAGAAAGTTTAAAATCTGATAAAAAACAAGATGTTAAACAAAGTGCTAATGAAAAAGAAGTAGACCTTGATACTGTTGATGTAGCAAAAGTTGGTGATGAACAATTCAATATCAACAATACATTTGAAACATTCGTCATCGGTCCTGGAAACAGATTCCCACACGCTGCGAGTTTAGCTGTAGCCGAAGCGCCGGCCCAAGCATATAATCCATTATTTATATATGGTGGTGTAGGATTAGGTAAAACCCATCTAATGCATGCTATTGGTCATTATGTCTTAGATAATAATCCAGATGCCAAAGTAATCTATACATCTAGTGAAAAATTTACCAATGAATTCATTAAATCTATCCGAGACAATAAAACAGAACGTTTTAGAGAAAAATATCGTAATATCGATGTGCTCTTAATAGATGATATACAATTCATTCAAAACAAAGAACAAACTCAAGAAGAATTCTTCCACACATTTAATGATTTACATCAAGCGAATAAGCAAATTGTTATTTCTAGTGATAGACCTCCTAAAGAAATTGCTAAATTAGAAGATCGACTACGTTCTCGCTTTGAATGGGGATTGATAGTAGATATTACACCGCCAGACTACGAAACCAGAATGGCGATTTTGCAGAAAAAAATTGGTGAAGAAAATATAAATATTCCTACTGAAGCCTTAACGTATATCGCTAATCAAATACAATCTAATATACGTGAACTTGAAGGCGCACTTAATCGTGTATTGGCCTTTTCAAAATTACAAGGACAACCTATCACAACCGAATTAACAGCAGCTGCACTGAAAGATATCATCCAAGCACCTAAATCTAAAAAAATTACTATACAAGATATCCAAAAAGTTGTTGGAGAATACTATAGTGTAAGAATAGAAGACTTTAGTGCCAAAAAACGTACAAAATCGATTGCTTATCCACGTCAAATTGCTATGTATTTATCACGTGAATTAACCGACTTTTCGCTACCTAAAATCGGAGAAGAGTTTGGTGGACGTGATCATACTACTGTTATTCACGCACATGAAAAAATAGTAAAAGATATCAATAATGATCCAACATTTAAGCAAGAAGTTGAAAATCTTGAAAAAGAAATTAGAAACCAATAAAACAATCTGTACTATAACAGATTAATAAATTAATTTAGAGGTATAACAAAATAACTTATTTTTTAACTTTGTGGACAATGTGCAAAAGTAATACACACTGTGCACAAGTTATCCACAGTCGTCAAACAATGACATGATTGTATTAATTTGAGTTATCCCCTAATCCACAAGCCCTACTACTATTACTACGGGTTTAAAACCTATATAATTATTATATAAACGACTGGAAGGAGTTTAAAAATGGAATTTACAATTAGAAGAGATTATTTTATAAATCAATTAAATGACACATTAAAAGCAATCTCACCAAGAACTACATTACCTATACTAACGGGTATAAAAATTGAAGTTAAAAACAATGAAGTCATACTTACTGGTTCAGATTCAGAAATCTCAATAGAAATTACAATTCCTAAACAAGTAGATGGAGAAGACATTATTGAAATTACAGAAACTGGTTCAGTTGTACTCCCTGGTCGTTTCTTTGTAGATATTATTAAAAAACTACCAGGAAAAGAAGTTAAATTATCAACAAATGAACAATTCCAAACTTTAATAACTTCTGGACATTCAGAATTTAATTTAAGTGGTTTAGATCCAGATCAATATCCTTTATTACCACAAGTTTCTCGTGATGATGCGATTCAATTATCTGTAAAAGTGCTTAAAAACGTGATAGCACAAACGAATTTCGCAGTGTCCACCTCAGAAACACGCCCAGTACTCACTGGTGTTAACTGGCTTATACAAGATAATGAATTAATATGCACAGCGACTGACTCACACCGCTTGGCTGTGCGAAAAGTGGCTTTAGAAGATGAATCTGAAAATAAAAATGTCATTATTCCAGGTAAAGCTTTAGCAGAATTAAATAAAATTATGTCTGATAGTGAAGAAGATATCGATATTTTCTTTGCATCAAACCAAGTATTATTTAAAGTCGGAAATGTAAACTTTATTTCACGTCTCTTAGAAGGTCACTATCCAGATACTTCACGTTTATTCCCGGAAAACTATGAAATTAAAATAGGCATAGATAACGGAGAATTCTATCATGCTATTGATCGTGCATCTCTATTAGCACGTGAAGGTGGGAACAATGTTATTAAATTAAGTACAGGTAATGAATTAGTCGAATTATCTTCTACATCACCAGAAATTGGTACTGTGAAAGAAGAAGTAAAAGCGGATAACGTTGATGGTGGCAATTTAAAAATTTCATTTAACTCTAAATATATGATGGATGCACTTAAAGCAATCGATAACGATGAAGTTGAAGTCGAATTCTTTGGTACGATGAAACCATTTATTTTAAAACCAAAAGATGACGATTCAGTTACACAATTAATTTTACCAATTAGAACATATTAAACTTTTGTTCAAGAGATAGAGCCTGAGACAGATTTATGTCTCGGGTTTTTTATATTGTGGATATTTACAACCTAGTAAGCATAACTTAGGGTTGTGGACAGAAGATTGATTAAAAACGCATTTTCAATTCAGTTATCTACTGCCAATATGAAATGCGTTTGAGGCTAATCTATTATGTCTCAATCTCTGTCATTAATAAACCATTGCTTCACTCTTTTTTATTTTGAAGTAATTTTATAAAATAAAACGTGTATATTGATAAAGATATATTAATCATAAACAATTAACGCTACTTACATGCTATTTAGAGCTTAAATATAAGCCATTTAAATTATTTTAGACTTATGATACCTAAAATTAATAAATAAACTGAGAAAGTCGTTAAAATTCAAAATTATAACATTGCCGTGGAATCCATATAAAAATTCTTTATGAAATATTGCGTAGTTAAAAACATTAATAATTAATTTTCTTAGTTAGAATCTTTTTTAAAGTAATAGAATATTAGGAAGAAAAGTTTGTTATAATATATGAGTGTTACATTGTTAAAAGTACCTTTGTAAATAAAGTTCAATAATAGTAAAAATTATACATAAGAAAACGCTTTCTATCTGCATTTTGCATGAAATTTTTCTCAAAAAAAGGTATAATATATAGATGAGTTTAAAAGGAATGGAGTGATTGATTTGGTTGAAGAAGTAATTGTTGATGGAGACATTACTTTAGGGCAATTTCTAAAGACAGAAGGTATTATTGAATCTGGTGGTCAAGCGAAATGGTTCTTGCAAGATTTTGAAGTAATGATCAATGGTGAGCGCGAAATGCGTCGTGGTAAAAAATTAAACCATCAAGATAACATCGTTATACCAGAAATCGGTTCATTTTTGATTATACATCAAGGTGAAGAATGAAACTAAAGACACTCCAGCTAGACAATTATCGTAACTATGAGTCAATTACCCTAAATTGTCACCCTGAAGTCAATATATTGATTGGCGAGAATGCGCAAGGGAAGACTAATTTATTGGAATCTATTTATACACTAGCATTAGCCAAAAGTCACAGAACATCAAATGATAAAGAACTCATACGTTTTGATCGAGACTATGCTAAAATAGAAGGTGAACTCAGTTATAGATATGGAGAAATGCCTTTAACGATGTTTATAACTAAAAAGGGTAAGCAGGTTAAAATCAATCACTTAGAACAAAGTAGACTGACACAATATATCGGTCACTTAAACGTTGTCTTGTTTGCACCTGAAGATTTGAATATTGTCAAAGGTGCACCTCAAATAAGACGTAGGTTTATAGATATGGAACTTGGACAAATTTCAGCAGTGTACTTAAATGATTTGTCTCAATATCAAAGAATTTTAAAACAAAAGAATAATTATTTGAAGCAATTGCAATATGGTCAAAAGACTGACAGCACTATGCTTGATGTCTTAAACCAACAATTTGCAACATATGCACTCAAAGTTACATTAAGACGTGAACATTTTATTAAAGAACTTGAATCATTAGCCAAACCTATTCATTCTGGCATTACAGACGAGAATGAAACACTGTCATTAAAGTACCTTCCTAGTATCAAATTAGATGCTGAGGAAAAAAGTGAGACGGAACGCTTAGAGGAAGTCTTAACTTTACTAGATGATAATAAAGATCGTGAAAAAGATAGAGGTGTCTGTTTGTTTGGCCCTCACAGAGATGATTTAGGTTTCAACGTAAATGGTATGGATGCTCAAACTTACGGTTCGCAAGGACAGCAAAGAACGACGGCTTTATCAATCAAACTTGCAGAAATCGAACTGATGAATATTGAGGTAGGTGAGTATCCCATCCTATTACTAGATGATGTGTTAAGTGAATTAGATGATTCACGTCAGTCTCATTTATTGAGCACAATTCAACATAAAGTGCAGACATTTGTGACGACAACATCAGTTGATGGCATTGATCATGAAATTATGAAAAACGCTAAACTTTATCGCATTAATAATGGCGAAATTATAAAGTAACGGAAAGTGAAGGTGGAAGCATTGTCAGATGTGAACAACACGGAAGATTATGGTGCTGGTCAGATTCAGGTATTAGAAGGTCTAGAAGCGGTTCGTAAGAGACCAGGTATGTATATAGGCTCAACTTCAGAAAGAGGACTACATCACTTAGTTTGGGAAATTGTTGATAACAGTATTGACGAAGCACTCGCAGGTTATGCTGACCAAATCGACGTTATTATTGAAGAAGATAATTGGATAAAAGTAACAGACAATGGTCGTGGTATTCCTGTTGGTATACAAGAAAAAATGGGGCGACCTGCCGTTGAGGTTATTCTAACTGTACTACACGCTGGTGGTAAATTCGGCGGTGGCGGTTATAAAGTTTCCGGCGGTCTACATGGTGTAGGTTCTTCTGTTGTAAATGCTTTATCAGAAGATTTGGAAGTGTATGTGTACAAGGATGAAAATATATATCATCAAGCATATAAAAAAGGCATACCTCAGTTTGATTTAAAAATCATTGGTGAAACTGATGAAAGTACTGGTTCTACAGGTACTGCGATTCGTTTTAAAGCTGATCCTGAGATATTCACTGAAACAACAACATATAATTATGAAGTATTGCAACAACGTATCAGAGAACTGGCGTTTTTAAATAAAGGTATCTCAATTACATTAAGAGATGAAAGAGAAGAAGAGGTTCGTGAAGATACTTATCACTACGAAGGTGGTATAAAA
Organism: Staphylococcus cohnii species complex 1663; assembly: GCF_041008415.1. NCBI lineage: Bacteria > Bacillati > Bacillota > Bacilli > Caryophanales > Staphylococcaceae > Staphylococcus > Staphylococcus cohnii species complex 1663. The sequence goes on along the minus strand of NZ_JBFDVL010000001.1, from coordinate 200,530 downwards.
TCTTACGTTGAAATGTTAAATGAAAATAAAGAACCTATTCATGAAGAACCGATATATGTACATCAATCAAAAGATGATATTGAAGTTGAAATCGCGCTTCAATACAATAAAGGCTATGCTACAAATCTTTTAACATACGCGAATAATATTCACACTTATGAAGGTGGTACTCATGAAGAAGGCTTTAAACGAGCGCTCTCTCGTGTGTTAAATAGCTACGGTCTTAACAGTAAAATTATGAAAGAAGATAAAGAAAGACTTTCAGGTGAAGATACACGTGAAGGCTTAACGGCTGTTGTTTCAATCAAACATGGTGATCCACAATTCGAAGGACAAACTAAAACTAAATTAGGTAACTCCGAAGTACGTCAAGTTGTTGATCGTATATTCTCCGAGTTGTTTGAACGCTTTTTATACGAAAATCCACAAGTAGGTCGAACAATCGTAGAAAAAGGAATGATGGCATCACAAGCACGTCTTGCAGCTAAAAAAGCGCGTGAAGTGACACGTCGTAAATCTGCGTTAGAAATTTCAAGTTTACCAGGGAAACTTGCAGATTGTTCTAGTAAAGACCCTTCTCGAAGTGAAATTTTCATCGTCGAAGGTGACTCTGCCGGAGGGTCTACAAAATCTGGTCGTGACTCAGAAACGCAAGCCATTTTACCATTACGTGGTAAGATATTGAACGTTGAAAAAGCACGTTTAGATAGAATTTTAAATAATAATGAAATACGTTCTATGATTACTGCTTTTGGTACTGGTATTGGTGGAGAGTTTGATTTAAGTAAGGCACGCTATCACAAGATTATCCTTATGACAGATGCCGATGTTGATGGTGCACATATTAGAACTTTATTATTAACATTCTTTTATCGCTTTATGAGACCGTTAATTGAAGCTGGATATGTTTATATTGCACAGCCACCATTATTCAAATTGACACAAGGTAAACAGAAATACTATGTGTTTAACGAACGTGAATTAGAAAAACTTAAAGCCCAATTGGATCCAAGTCCAAAATGGTCTATTGCACGTTACAAAGGTCTTGGTGAAATGAATGCTGATCAATTATGGGAAACAACTATGAATCCAGAAAACAGAGCTATGTTACAAGTATCATTAGATGATGCGATTGAAGCAGACCAAGTTTTTGAAATGTTAATGGGCGATGTTGTTGAGAACCGTAGACAGTTTATTGAAGATAATGCAGTTTATGCAAACTTAGATTTCTAAGACAATGAACTGAATTTTTGAAGGAGGATATCTTGATGGCTGAATTACCTGAATCAAGAATAAATGAACGAAATATAACGAATGAGATGCGTGAATCGTTCTTAGATTATGCGATGAGCGTTATCGTTTCACGTGCGCTACCAGATGTTAGAGATGGTTTAAAACCAGTACATCGACGCATACTTTACGGCTTACACGAACAAGGTATGACACCTGATAAATCATATAAGAAATCTGCGCGTATTGTTGGGGATGTTATGGGTAAATATCACCCTCACGGTGACTCCTCAATTTACGAAGCTATGGTTAGAATGGCACAGGACTTCAGCTATCGATATCCTTTAATTGATGGCCAAGGTAACTTTGGTTCTATGGATGGTGATGGTGCAGCGGCGATGCGTTATACAGAAGCGCGTATGTCTAAAATCACACTCGAAATGTTGAGAGATATTAACAAAGATACGATTGATTTTGTTGATAACTATGACGGTAACGAAAGAGAGCCGGAAGTCTTACCTTCAAGATTTCCAAATTTACTTGTAAATGGTGCATCAGGTATCGCAGTAGGTATGGCTACTAATATACCACCACATAATTTGACTGAAGTGATTAATGGCGTATTAAGTTTAAGCTATAATCCAGATATTACGATTGCAGAATTAATGGAAGATGTCCAAGGGCCAGACTTCCCTACAGCAGGTATTATTCTTGGTAAAAGTGGTATACGCCGTGCTTTTGAAACTGGACGTGGTTCGGTTCAAATGAGAGCAAGAGCTGAAATTGAAGAACGTGGTGGTGGCCGTCAACGTATCGTTGTAACAGAGGTTCCATATCAAGTAAATAAAGCCCGCATGATTGAAAAAATTGCTGAATTAGCACGTGATAAAAAAATCGATGGCATTACAGATTTACGTGACGAAACAAGTTTACGTACTGGCGTGCGTGTTGTGATTGACATACGTAAAGATGCCAATGCCAGTGTTGTATTAAACAACTTGTATAAACAGACACCATTACAAACGTCATTTGGTGTTAACATGATTGCTTTAGTTGATGGCAGACCGAGATTGATTAACCTTAAAGAAGCATTGGTTGAATACCTTGAACATCAAAAGATAGTTGTAAGAAGAAGAACAGAATACAACTTGAAGAAGGCACAAGACCGTGCACATATTTTAGAAGGCTTAAGAATTGCTTTAGACCACATTGATGAAATTATTCGTGTGATCCGTGAATCTGATACAGATAAAGTTGCAATGGTAAGCTTGCAAGAACAATTTAAACTTACTGAACGACAAGCGCAAGCCATCCTTGATATGCGATTAAGACGTTTAACAGGTTTAGAAAGAGATAAGATTGAATCTGAATATAATGAATTAATTGCATATATAGAAGAATTAAAAGCGATTCTTGCAGACGAAGAAAAACTATTACAACTTGTTCGTGATGAATTAATTGATGTTCGTGAACGCTATGGTGACGAACGTAAAACAGAAATTCAAATGGGTGGTCTCGACAATATTGAAGACGAAGACCTAATCCCAGAAGAACAAATCGTCATCACATTAAGTCACAATAACTATATTAAACGTCTACCCGTTTCAACATATAGAGCTCAACATCGCGGTGGTCGTGGTGTACAAGGTATGCAAACATTAGAAGAAGATTTTGTAAGTCAACTTGTTACATTGAGTACACACGATCATGTCTTATTCTTCACGAACAAAGGTAGAGTGTATAAACTTAAAGGTTATGAAGTGCCAGAACTCTCCCGACAGTCTAAAGGTATCCCAGTAGTCAATGCGATTGAACTGGATAATGATGAAACGATTAGTACAATGATTGCCGTCAAAGATTTAGAAAGTGAAGAAGACTACTTAGTATTTGCAACGTTAAATGGTATCGTTAAACGTTCAGCATTACGTAATTTCTCACACATTAATAAAAACGGTAAGATTGCGATTGGTTTCAAAGAAGATGATGAATTGATTGCAGTCAGATTAACAGATGGTGAAGATGATGTATTAATCGGTACTGCTCATGGTTCTTTAATCCGCTTTAACGAAACTGCATTACGTCCATTAGGTCGTACAGCTGCTGGTGTTAAAGGTATTACATTAAGAGAAGGCGACAGCGTCATTGGATTAGATGTTACTAAAGCAGAAACAGATGATGAAATTCTAGTCGTGACTGAAAATGGCTACGGTAAACGTACCCCAGTTAGTGAATATCGTTTATCTAACCGTGGCGGTAAAGGTATTAAGACTGCTACGATTACAGAACGTAACGGTCAAGTTGTATGTATCACATCCGTCGAAGGTAAAGAAGACTTGATGATTGTTACAAATGCTGGTGTAATTATCCGTATCGGCGTTGAAGATATTTCACAAAATGGACGTGCAGCCCAAGGTGTAAGATTGATTAAATTAAACGACGATCAATTTGTTTCTACAGTTGCTAAAGTAGATGAAGAAGAAAAAGAAGCTGAAGAAATTGAACTTCAAGAAACAGAGAATGAACAAATTAAAGGCTCTTCAAGTGACGGTCAACAATCAGAATCAGTAGTAACTGATGATTTATCAGAAGATATCGTTCATACCGAAGTTGAAGAAGATACAGATGAAGATGGTCGTCAAGAAGTGAGAAAAGACTTTATGGATCGTATCAATGAAGACATTGATAACAGTGATAATGAAGACACTGAAAACGAAGATGACGAATAATCTCAATTTCTATAAGTAAACCAACAGCTACATTTAAAATTGAAAAATTTAAATATACAAATGAATCTGGGAAATAAATCCCTATTCTCAAAATAAGAGGGCCAATCCTTAATATGGATTGGTCCTCTTTATATTTAAAATGTTACGATTTTGATCGTGCATGCTTGCCTGGGGATATGGCTCGAGCCTGTAGTCTCTCACTCATATCATTTCCCCGGGCGTCCGCACGATGCAAAATCTCTATAAGTGATGTGTTTTAATACAATAGAAAAAACTTCGTATTATATAACTTAATATGAATACACACGATGGATGAGTCCATTTTATATAAAAATATTACGATTTTGATTGTGCATGCTTGCCTGGGGATATGGCTCGAGCCTGTAGTCTCTCACTCATATCATTTCCCCGGGCGTCCGCACGATGAAAAATCTCTAGTCATAAAATAGAAAAACTACTTAATGATGATATCCGAATGATGTGGCTATTACAAAATCAAATGCCTTCTTCTAAAAACAATTAATCGTTTTAGAGTAAACCCTAAAGCAGATGCCCTATTAGCATCTTTAGTTCATTGTATTAATGGCACTTAATATAAGAAAAGTAGTATCTCAAAGAACTAAATATAACCAAAATAATAATAAAAAAGGCAATTTCTATATTATTTCAATAGAAATTGCCTTTTCACTTGTCCAAGAACTTTATGTTTCAGACTCATTTTATTTCAGTTTAATATATTTATATCGCAGATACTTATTTAGCTCTCCAATGCTTTCATAGCATATGGAATTTCGCTAATTAAATGAGAAGGTGGTACGACATACATTTTCTTTGATAACTCTTCACCGATATAGCTGTGTGTATAAGTAGCACTCGTAACCGCTTCTTTCGTGTCGTTGAATTGACCTACAAAACTTGTAATCATACCGGCAAGTGTATCACCCATACCGCCTGTAGCCATCGCAGGTGTACCAATTGGTAGTTTGTAATCTCCATCTTTGAAATAGATTTCAGTGCCATGCATTTTTAATACAATCGTTGCTCCAATTCTATCAGCAGCTTCGCGATTACGTTCATAGGTTTGTTCTTCTATTGCGATACCACTTAAACGTTCCCACTCTTTTTGATGTGGTGTGAAAATAACATTGCAAGTTGGAATATCTGGCTTTAATTTACTAAATATAGTAATAGCATCTCCATCCACTATAAGTGTTTGGTGCGGTTGAATGTTTTGTAATAAGAACGTGATAGCATTATTTCCTTTGAAATCACACCCTAACCCAGGACCAATTAAGATACAATCTGTATTTTCAATCATTTTAGTGAGCATTTTAGTATCATTGATATCAATCACCATTGCTTCAGGACAGCGTGAATGTAGCGCAGCATGGTTTGTTGGATGTGTAGCTACTGTAATTAAACCACTGCCACTATAGACACAAGCGCGTGCAGCAAGCATGATTGCCCCACCTAGATTCGCATTACCTCCAATTAAAAGAATTTTGCCATAATCACCTTTATGCGTTTCATCTTTACGTTTTGGAATGCTTACTGATGAAATTGTTTCCAACATTGAAACCCCCTTTAATCATATTAGTTATTTCAACTTTTAATTTGTATATTTGATCATTATTTTGTTGATTCGTAAGTTTGTACTTTTTGATAAGAATTGTGTATTTATAAGCTTTATGAAAGGTTTTCTCTGTAGCTTTTTTATTAATCTACTTTTTAAATACAATAGAAAATATTATACCTGCTTTGCATTTTAGTCAATAGGTAAAAGCATTAAGAATTTGTTTATTTTTAGAAATAATAAATTTGCCTTCTTTATCTCATTAAAATACTAATTTAATACCATGTTACGGATATGGAAGAACCTATTGTTCTTAAAAATATGGAAGCGTATACTCTAATTAATTGAAAATCATCAGAAGTAAGGAGATGGGGAAATGACATTACAGCTTAATGGTGAAAATTTAACAATTAATGCAATTAAAGATTTTTTATATCAAAGTGATGATGTAAAAGTAACAGAGGATGCATATGAACGTGTAAAACAGAGCAGGGTAACAGTAGAAAAGATTATAGATGATAAAGAAACAATTTATGGTATAACGACTGGATTTGGTTTATTTAGTGATGTGCGTATTGATGAGGGGGAATACAATCAATTACAAGTAAATTTAATTCGTTCACATGCATGTGGTATCGGAAACCCTTTTTCACAGGATGTCGCGTTAGTGATGATGATTTTACGTCTAAACACATTGCTAAAAGGTCATTCTGGTGTGACAATCGATTTAGTAAATCAAATCATATATTTTATTAACAACAGAATTATTCCAGTCATTCCACAACAAGGGTCTCTTGGTGCTTCAGGTGATTTAGCACCACTTTCACATTTAGCTTTGGCATTGATTGGAGAAGGTAGCGTCTATTATAAAGGTGAAGAAGTAGACAGCCGGTATGTCTTAAATTTATTAAATCGTGAACCTTTGAGCTTACAGGCTAAAGAAGGTCTTGCTTTAATTAATGGCACGCAAGCTATGACTGCACAAGGTGTAATTAATTATATAGAAGCGGAAGATATTGGTTACCAAGCGGAGTGGATTGCTGCACTTACGCATCAAGCATTAAATGGTATTACTGATGCATATCATGAAAAAGTGCATCGCGTCCGAAATTTTCCAGAACAGATAGATGTTGCTTCGCGCATGTTAGACTGGCTTGAAGGTTCTAAATTAACAACGACACAAGGAGAAATTCGCGTACAAGATGCTTATACATTACGCTGTATCCCACAAATACATGGCGCAAGCTTCCAAGTTTTTAATTATGTAAAAGAAAAGCTTGAATTTGAAATGAATGCGGCGAACGATAATCCATTAATATTTGATGAAGATGATGAGACATTAGTTATTTCTGGAGGTAATTTCCATGGTCAGCCGATTGCATTCGCGTTAGACTTCTTAAAGTTAGGCGTAAGTGAATTAGCCAATGTTTCAGAAAGACGTTTAGAGAGATTAGTAAACCCACAATTGAACAATGGTTTACCGGCGTTTTTAAGCCCTCAACCGGGTTTACAGAGTGGTGCAATGATCATGCAATATGCAGCTGCAAGTCTTGTTTCGGAAAATAAGACACTCGCACACCCAGCTAGTGTAGATTCTATTCCATCATCAGCTAATCAAGAAGACCACGTTTCTATGGGGACGATTGCTTCACGTCATGGTTACCAAATGATTGAAAATGCACGACGTGTTTTAGCAATAGAAGCAATCATCGCACTTCAAGCAGTAGAATATAAAGATATTGAAAAATTATCACCTAAAACCTATGAAAAATATCAAGCTTTACGAAAAGTGGTACCATCTATCACTGAAGACCGCCAATTTCATAAAGACATAGAAGCTGTTTCACAGTATTTACTAGATCACGCTTATGCTAATTAAGGTTGGGTGAATTTTTAATGAACATTCAGCGATTGCATATCCTTGGCCTTGAAAAGTGACAGGTTATTTGCTATATTAAAATCAAGTTAATAAAGCTATTGTTCGTAGGCTAAGTAGTATTGTACTTCTGGTTTCAGAGAGCTTGTGGTTAGTGAGAACAAGTAATCAGGGTCAATGTGAATCTACCTACTATATAAGAACAATCGGGTTTAACCGTTATTTTGGTGAAAGTGCAGTCTTTTTTGGCTGTTAAATAGGGTGGCAACGCGTAAAGACCACGTCCCTTGTACAGGGATGTGGTCTTTTTTGTGTTCTATTCTTAAAAAAATAGAAATTGAAAGGATGGAAAATGACATGTTAGACATTAAACTATTTCGTAATGACCCAGAGTTTTTAAAAGACAAAGTTGCAAAACGTGGTATGGATACAAAAGTAGTAGATGATGTATTATCACTTGATGACAAGCGCCGTGAATTAATTCGTAAAGCTGAGGAAATGAAAGCTGAACGTAACAAAGTGAGCGGTGAAATTGCAGAAAAAAAACGTAATAAAGAAAATGCAGATGATGTTATTGCGGAAATGAGAAAATTAGGTGACGACATCAAACTGTTAGATAATGATTTAAATAATGTGGATAAAGAACTAGAAGACTTATTATCTCGTATTCCAAATACAATTCATGATGATGTGCCTGAGGGTGATTCTGATGAAGAAAATGTAGAATTAAAACGTTGGGGTACACCAAGAAAATTTGATTTTGATGAAAAAGCACATTGGGATTTAGTAGAGTCACTACAAATGGCTAATTTTGAACGCGGTGCAAAAGTTTCTGGTGCAAGATTTGTGTTCTTAACTGGCGAAGGTGCACAGTTAGAAAGAGCATTAATGAACTATATGGTCACGAAACATACGACGCAACATGGTTACACAGAAATGATGGTACCACAATTAGTAAATGCTGATTCAATGTACGGTACTGGACAATTACCAAAATTTGAAGAAGATTTATTCAAAATTGAAAAAGAAGGATTATATACAATACCAACGGCAGAAGTACCATTAACGAATTATTATCGTAATGAAATTATTGGTCCGGATGTCTTACCTGCTAAATTCACAGCGCAATCAGCGTGTTATCGTAGTGAAGCCGGTTCAGCTGGTAGAGATACAAGAGGGTTAATCCGTTTACACCAATTCGATAAAGTAGAGATGGTACGTTTTGAAAAACCAGAAGACTCTTGGCAAGCATTAGAAGAAATGACAGAACATGCAGAAGCAATTTTAGAAGAGTTAGGCTTACCGTATCGTAGAGTTATTTTATGTACAGGTGACATAGGCTTTGGCTCAAGCAAAACTTATGACTTAGAAGTTTGGTTACCAAGCTATAATGAGTACAAAGAAATTAGCTCTTGCTCAAATATTACTGATTTCCAAGCACGTCGTTCTAACATTCGTTTTAAACGTGATAAAACAGCAAAACCAGAATTAGTGCACACATTGAATGGTAGTGGTTTAGCAGTAGGTCGTACATTTGCTGCAATCGTAGAAAACTATCAAAATGAAGATGGTTCAGTTACTATTCCAGATGCATTAGTACCATATATGGGTGGTAAAACAGTGATTCACCCAGTTAAAGAAAAATAGGATTCGTTTTAATGAATATCATCAGCGGTATTTGAGTTGGCTTAAATGTTGAACTTCCAAAATAGATGCTACAAAATGATGAAATGCAAATAGAGGTTGAGACAAATGGATGTCTCAACCTCTCATTTTATATGAACAATGATCCTTCTGAACTTCTAAATACCTTAAATACTTTTAAAGTAAAGAGAGGGTAGGGGAGGTGTTAAATATTTTGTTTTGTAGGTTATCTCATTTGGAAAACACCTTATTTAATTTAAAAAACGAGAGGTAAGTCTAAAATAATAACACAATATTCCGAAATTAAAAGTACTGTAGCAACAACAATTTTAGACGAACGTTAGTCTTAGGTAACACATGCGTAAGTCTAAAAACGTTGGATGTATATTTCAGTTTGTATTAAACTAGTTCTATTATTTTTATAAAATGTGTGGGAGGTGGCATGATGGCAACACATTTAACTTTTAAGCAAGGTGTAAAAGAATGTGTACCGACTTTGTTAGGTTATGCTGGTGTTGGTCTTTCATTTGGTATTGTTGCAGTTGCTTCAGGTTTCAATTTGATTGAAATCATTTTATTATGCTTACTTGTCTATGCTGGCGCGGCACAATTCATTATTTGTGTGTTAGTCATTGCTGGAACTCCAATTTCTGCAATTGTATTAACGACATTTATTGTAAATTCTAGGATGTTTTTATTAAGTATGACCCTAGCGCCAAGTTATAAAGAATATGGGTTTTGGAATCGTATAGGGATGTCTTCATTGATTACAGATGAAACATTTGGTGTCGCTATTACACCACATCTCAAAGGTGAAAAAATCAATGATCGATGGCTGCATGGATTAAATATCACAGCTTATTTATTTTGGACATTTGCAAGTATTGTTGGTGCTGTTTTTGGTAAATACATAACAAACCCAGATGCGTTTGGATTAGATTTTGCTATTACTGCAATGTTTATATTCTTAGCTGTTTCCCAGTTTGATGCTATTAAGCAATCACAATTTAAAACATATTTAGTGTTAATTGTTTGTGTGATTATATTAATGCTTATTTTAAGTTTCTTTATGCCTTCATACGTAGCAATTATCTTAGCTTCGACAATTACTGCGGGGTTAGGGGTGGTGATCGATAAATGACAACGACCTTACATATGCTATTAATTATTGTTTTATGTGGTGTAGTCACTTGGTTAACTCGTATTATACCGTTTATATTAATTACAAAAATTAAACTATCTGAGACAGTTGTAAAGTGGCTTTCCTTCATTCCTATTACATTATTTACGGCATTGATTGTAGACGGCGTCCTAGAACAACATGAAGGTTCAATGATGTATAGTATTAATTTACCGTTTTTAGTAACGATGCTTCCAACAATAATCATTGCCATTATTACACGGAGTTTAACGATTACGATTGTCAGTGGTATTTTAATAATGGCAATTTTAAGATGGATATTTTAAATATATTATTGAAGTGGCTCACATTATCCGTTAGAATAGCAATAATTAGAAAATTTTGATAATTTTAAAGAAATACTTGTTAAAATAGATATTTGATTTATGCACAGCTTTTTACAATTAAAATTAAATCTTATTTCGAGAAGCAGAGGGACTTGGCCCAATGAAGCTTCAGCAACCGACTTTAGAAGCACGGTGCTAATACCAACGATTCGCTCGAATAATAAGTATTGGAACTTCTTACTTATTATAAATAGGTGAGAAGTTTTTTTACTAAGTAGGAGGTAAATGATGACAAATTATACGGTTGATACATTAGAATTGGGACCATTTACAACTGAATCAGGTGAAACAATCTTAAATTTAAAATTACGTTATGAACATGTTGGGTATGAGGGGCAGCCACTTGTACTTGTATGCCATGCGCTGACAGGTAATCATTTGACATACGGGACGGATGACAATCCTGGTTGGTGGCGAGAGATTATAGATGGTGGGTACATGCCAATACATGATTATCAATTTTTAACATTCAACGTGATAGGCAGTCCATATGGCTCCAGTTCGCCGCTTACAGATGCTGACTTCCCCACGCATTTAACATTGCGTGATATTGTCAATGCAATAGAATTAGGTATTCAAACATTAGGGTTTGATCGAATTAGTATTTTAATCGGTGGGTCTTTAGGAGGTATGCAAGCGCTTGAATTATTGTATAATCATAAATTTGAAGTAGATAAAGCAGTCATTTTAGCTGCAACAGATAAGACATCCTCATATAGTCGCGCATTTAATGAAATTGCGAGACAGGCGATTCGATTAGATCATGGTGAAGGTATGAGTATTGCAAGACAACTTGGTTTCTTAACGTATCGTTCCTCTAAAAGTTACGATAGACGATTTACACCAGACCAAGTTGTAAACTACCAGAAGCATCAGGGAAATAAGTTCAAAAAGCACTTTGATCCATTGAGTTATTTAACCCTGCTAGACGTCTTAGATAGCCATGATATAGATAGAGATCGTACTGATGTAGATGAAGTGTTTGGACGTCTAGATACTAAAGTTATGACTATGGGCTTTACGGATGATTTATTATATCCAGACGATTTAGTATATGCTACAGGTGCGCGATTTAAATATCATAAGCATTGCTTTGTGCCAGATAATGTAGGACATGATGGTTTCTTACTGAACTTTAACGATTGGGCACCCAATTTGTATCACTTTTTAAAAGTTTCCAAGTTCAAAAGAAAATGACGATATGCTACATTTTAGTTCATTTTGTATGATAAGACGTCTGGGGTAGTTATTTTATACTTAAATGAAAGTGAAAATAGCTGTGTTCCTATGACGTCTTATTTTTATGGTGAGTAAAATGTGAAATTTGAAGTTAGCATTCACGAGGAGATGTATTTTATAAAGGCGCTCGTTTTCAGATTTTGTCGCTGGTGTTGAACTTCTGACAAAAAGAATTGTCAATAATTGTATAAAAGTTTTAAAGAGGTTAAAATAATAAACATAGACAAAAATTGTATAGGAGTGGCGAATTTGTTTTCTAAAATACATACTAAAGCCACTATACTTAGTGTAATCACGTTAATTATAGTAGCTTTAGCTTTACATATATTACCGCTACTTGGACTCGTGTTGAGTTTATTTGCAACAATTCCAGGTATTATTTTATGGCATAAATCTGTAGAATCTTTTGGCTTAACAGCAGTCATTACAGTTGTGCTAACTACGTTATTAGGTAATATATTCGTGTTAAGTATCATGATCCTCTTGTTCGTAGTGAGTGTTGTAGTGGGTCAATTATTAAAAGAACGTACATCAAAAGAACGTATACTTTATATAACAACAACGTTTATTAGTATCATCGCATTAATTGCATTTATGGTGTTACAAGCATTTAAAAAAATACCAAGTGCTGCATCATTAATCAAACCGATTAAAGAACAGATGTATAACATAATTTCTAGCGCTTCAGTCAACGCGGATTATAAACAAATGTTTGAAGAGGCTTTCCGCCAATCAGCAGTGCAACTACCAAGTTATATGATTGTTGGCGTATTTCTACTTATATTAATCAATTTAATTATCACTTTTCCAATCTTGCGTAAATTCAAAATCGCTACACCCATATTTAAACCATTATATGCTTGGCAAATGAAGCGTTCTGTCTTATGGATGTATGTTATTGTATTAATTTGTGTTATGTTTTCAACGCAACCAAGTGCGTTTCAAACAATCGTCTTAAATTTTGAAATTGTGTTATCATTATGTATGTACATTCAGGGGTTAAGTGTGATTCACTTTTTCGGAAAAGCGAAATCAATGCCGACAGCACTAACTGTGATATTAATGGTGATAGGGACAATTTTAATGCCATTAACACATATTGTGAGTCTCCTGGGATTTGTAGATTTATGTATCAATTTAAAACGTATCATTAAAAAATGATTTGAGGTGGAAAAATGAACCGTCAATCCACTAAAAAAGCGTTGATTTTACCATTTATTATTATGGTGCTTACAGCAATAGCGCTTGTCGTCGTTTGGTTTATTTTTAACCAATTGATTGCAGGTATAGCTACTGTTGTATTACTTATCATAATTGTAGGGACAGTATTGATGGTAAGACAAGCTTTACAAAAATTGGATAACTATGTAGATAATCTGAGTGGAAAAATCTCAGCAAGCAGTAATACTGCTATTAAAAGGTTACCTATTGGGATGATTATCTTAGATGAAAATGAAAACATAGAGTGGATGAACCAATTTATGTCGGATCGTCTAGATCGAAATGTCATTTCTGATCCAGTCAATGAAGTATATCCTAATATATTAAAACAGTTAGAAAAAACACAAGAAGTGGAAATTCAAGAAAATGAATATCACTATCGTGTAAGATATTCAGAAAAAGAACATGTATTGTATTTCTTCGACATTACTGAAGAAATACATACACAAGAGTTATATGAAGCATCTAAACCAATTATTGCAACACTGTTTTTAGATAACTATGATGAAATTACGCAAAATATGAATGATACACAACGTTCAGAAATTAACTCAATGGTTACCCGCGTAATAAGTAGATGGGCAACTGAATATGACATTTATTTCAAACGTTATAGTTCAGATCAATTTGTTGCTTATTTAAACCAACGCATTCTAAATGAAATCGAAGCATCTAATTTTAGTATACTGAGTCAATTACGTGAAAAAAGTGTGGGTTACCGTGCGCAATTGACATTAAGTATTGGTGTAGGTGAAGGTTCAGAGAACTTAATCGATTTAGGTGAATTATCTCAATCTGGACTTGATTTAGCACTAGGTCGTGGTGGTGACCAAGTTGCAATTAAGCATATGAATGGCAATGTGCGTTTCTATGGCGGTAAGACTGACCCGATGGAAAAACGTACACGCGTAAGAGCACGTGTTATCTCTCATGCCTTAAAAGATATTTTAATGGAAGGCGACAAAGTCATCATTATGGGACATACGCGTCCAGACTTAGATGCTATAGGCGCAGCCATTGGTGTCTCAAGGTTCGCTATGATGAACAATTTAGATGCTTATATTGTGTTAAATGATTCAGATATTGATCCGACGCTGCGTCGTGTGATGAATGCAGTCGATGAAAAGCCTGAACTAAAAGAGCGTTTTATCACATCTGATGAAGCATGGGATGTCATGACGTCTAAGACAACTTTAGTAGTTGTAGATACGCATAAACCTGAAATGGTTATCGACGAAAATATATTAAACAAGGCAAATCGTAAAGTTGTGATCGATCATCATAGACGTGGTGAAAGCTTTATCTCTAGCCCATTACTTGTTTATATGGAACCATATGCAAGTTCAACTGCAGAGCTAGTGACTGAATTGCTAGAATACCAACCAACAGAACAACGATTAACACGTTTAGAGTCGACAATTATGTTTGCAGGTATTATTGTAGATACACGTAATTTCACATTACGTACAGGTTCAAGAACATTTGATGCGGCAAGTTATTTACGTGCACATGGTGCAGATACAATATTAACGCAGCATTTCTTGAAAGATGATTTAGATACGTACATTAATCGTACTGAATTAATCCAAACAGTGAAACTACAAGAGAATGGTGTCGCAATTGCACATGGTTCGAACGAAAAAATCTATCATCCTGTAACAGTTGCACAAGCAGCTGATGAACTGTTAAGTTTAGATGGTGTAGAAGCTTCGTATGTAGTTGCTAGAAGAGAAGATAATCTAGTCGGTATGTCTGCCCGGTCACTCGGTGCAGTTAATGTTCAATTGACAATGGAAGCACTTGGTGGCGGTGGTCATTTAACTAATGCAGCTACACAATTAAAAGATGTCACTGTTGATGAAGCAATAGAACAATTACAACAAGCTATAACAGAACAAATGAGTAGGAGTGAAAATTCATGAAAGTAATATTCACACAAGATGTTAAAGGTAAAGGTAAAAAAGGCGAAGTTAAAGATGTACCTGTAGGCTACGCAAACAATTTCTTATTGAAGAAAAATTATGCAGTAGAAGCTACACCAGGTAATTTAAAACAGCTTGAAAAGAAAAATGAAGCTGCAGAAGCGGAACGCCAACAAGAAATTGAAGATGCTAAAAAATTAAAAGAAACATTAAGTCATATTGAAGTTGAAGTATCTGCTAAAACAGGTGATGCTGGAAAATTATTCGGTTCAGTTAGTACAAAACAAATCGCGCAAGCATTACAACAACAACATGATATTAAAATAGACAAGCGTAAAATGGATTTACCAAACGGTATACATGCATTGGGTTACACAAATGTACCAGTTAAATTAGATAAAGAAGTAGAAGGTACAATTCGTGTACACACAGTTGAACAATAAAAACGGATTGAGATATGAGGTGTAATCATAATGGATGGAATGTATGAACAAAATCAAATGCCCCACAGTAATGAGGCTGAACAATCTGTCTTAGGTGCCATTATCATAGATCCGGAATTGATAAACAGAACTCAGGAAGTCTTACTTCCTGAGTCCTTTTATAGAGGCGCGCATCAACACATCTTTAGAGCCATGATGAACCTCAACGAAGATAATAAAGATATTGACGTGGTTACAATTATGGATCAACTGTCGTATGAAGGACGACTGAATGAAGCGGGTGGCCCACAATATCTAGCAGAATTATCTAGTAATGTACCGACAACTCGAAATATTCAATATTATACAGATATCGTATTTAAGCATGCGACAAAACGTAAGTTGATACAAACTGCCGATAGCATTGCTAACGATGGTTATAATGATGAATTAGAATTAGATACAATATTAAACGATGCAGAACGTCGAATATTAGAATTGTCATCTACACGTGAAAGCGATGGATTTAAAGATATTAGAGATGTGCTTGGAGAAGTGTATGAGAATGCAGAATTACTTGATCAAAATAGTGGTCAAACACCTGGTATCCCAACTGGTTATCGAGATCTAGATCAGATGACCGCGGGTTTTAACCGTAATGATCTAATCATTCTGGCTGCCAGACCATCAGTAGGTAAGACTGCCTTCGCACTTAATATTGCACAAAAAGTTGCTACACATGAAGACCATTTCTCAGTCGGTATATTCTCTCTAGAAATGGGTGCAGATCAATTAGCAACACGTATGATTTGTAGTTCTGGTAACGTAGATTCGAATCGTCTAAGAACGGGTATGATGACAGAAGAAGACTGGAATCGCTTTACAATTGCAGTAGGTAAATTATCTAGAACAAAGATATTTATTGATGATACACCAGGTATTCGAATTACAGATATTCGCTCAAAATGCCGTCGTTTAAAACAAGAACACGGTTTAGACATGGTAGTGATTGATTATCTGCAATTAATCTCAGGTAGTGGTTCAAGATTCTCAGATAACCGACAACAAGAAGTATCAGAGATTTCTCGTACATTAAAAGCGATTGCCAGAGAAATGGAATGTCCAGTCATTGCACTAAGTCAGTTGTCACGTGGTGTAGAGCAACGTCAAGACAAACGACCAATGATGAGTGACATTCGTGAATCAGGATCAATCGAGCAAGATGCTGATATCGTCGCATTCTTATATCGTGATGATTACTATAATCGTGGCGAAGATGAAGACGATGATGATGGAGATACGAACTTTGAACCACAAACAAATGATGATAATGGTGAGATTGAAATTATAATAGCGAAGCAACGTAATGGTCCAACAGGGACTGTTAAATTACACTTTATGAAGCAGTATAATAAATTTACTGATATCGATTATGCACATGCAGACATGGGTTAAAAAAAAGAATGAAATTTATTTTTTCCGTACGATTTGTAAATATGTTTATTTATCGTACGGTTTTTGTTTGCATTTGGTTCTTTCTTTTTTAATGAAGTATGTGTTGTAATTAAATGGATATCGCTTTGAAAACCTTGATGACACTATGTTTAAGATGTGTAATTGCATTTTTAAACATTTAATGAAATTCGAGAAAATGTAAAAAACCAATGTTCGATTTTTGTTTGCAATATTAGTGTGGTATTGGTAGAATACTTAATGGTTAATTGAGAAAAACTTGGAGGTGCTCATATGTCATCAATCGTAGTTGTTGGGACACAATGGGGAGACGAAGGTAAAGGTAAAATCACAGACTTTTTAGCAGAACAAGCAGATGTTATTGCACGTTTTTCAGGCGGTAACAATGCAGGCCACACAATAAAATTTGGTGGCGAAACATATAAATTGCACTTAGTACCATCTGGTATTTTCTATAAAGAAAAATTAGCAGTCATTGGTAACGGTGTCGTTGTCGATCCAGTAGCACTATTAAAAGAATTAGACGCTTTAAATGAAAGAGGTATTTCAACAGATAATTTACGTATTTCAAACCGTGCGCAAGTTATTTTACCTTATCATATTAAACAAGATGAATATGAAGAAGAACGTCGTGGAGATAATAAAATCGGTACTACGAAAAAAGGTATCGGTCCAGCTTATGTAGATAAAGCACAACGTATCGGTATTCGTGTTGCAGATTTATTAGATAAAGAAACGTTTGAAAAATTATTAAAAGAAAATATTGAATACAAATCAGCATATTTCAAAGGTATGTTTGATAAAGCATGTCCTTCATTTGAAGAAATCTTTGAAACTTATTACACAGCAGGCCAACGTTTAGCAGAGTTCGTTACGGATACTGCAAAAGTATTGGACGATGCATTTGTAGCAGAAGAAAAAGTATTATTTGAAGGTGCTCAAGGCGTTATGTTAGATATCGACCACGGTACATACCCATTCGTTACGTCAAGTAACCCAGTTGCAGGTAATGTCACTGTCGGTGGTGGTGTTGGTCCAACATACGTATCTAAAGTCATTGGCGTATGTAAAGCTTATACATCACGTGTCGGTGATGGCCCATTCCCAACAGAACTATTTGATGATGATGGACACCACATCCGTGAAGTTGGCCGTGAGTACGGTACAACTACTGGACGTCCACGTCGTGTAGGTTGGTTCGATTCAGTTGTATTACGTCACTCTCGTCGTGCGAGTGGTATTACTGATTTATCAATCAACTCTATCGATGTCTTAACAGGCCTTAAAGAAGTGAAGATTTGTACGGCGTATGAATTGGACGGTAAAGAAATTACTGAATATCCAGCGAATTTAAAAGACTTACAACGTTGTAAGCCAATCTTTGAAACATTACCTGGTTGGACAGAAGATGTTACAGGTTGTCGCTCATTAGATGAGCTGCCAGACAATGCACGTAGATATTTAGAACGTATCTCTGAATTATGTGACGTTCAAATTTCAATCTTCTCTGTAGGACCAGATCGTAATCAAACAAACTTATTAAAATCATTATGGTAAGCCGTTTACCTATAAAAACTGATTTATAAATTTAAAAAGTAAAATGTTGAAATGAAAAAACACCTTGTTGATGTAGCCTAATATGGCCATCTTTACAAGGTGTTTTTTATTTATATATTTGAATGTGTTACATATTGATCACGAAAATTTAGAATGTGATCGACTGCTAACTGATAACCTGTTTTATTACTAGATTGTATAGATTTAACTTTTCTGATATTACGTTGATAGTTCGGTATATCATCTAGCATGTCTAAGACAATTTGTTTTAACTCTCGGGACGTTATATATTCTAGTTGTAACTGACGACCAACAAGTAGTTTTTCGATTTGGCGAGCCACAACGGGTTGATCTGCACTTTGAGGAAAAGCTAACATAGGTACTTCCATCAACATCGCTTCATTCGTACTATTCATACCCGCGTGTGTTAAAAATAGTGACGTATGTTGCAATAATTCTGTTTGTGGAACAACATGTGCAACCGTAAAATTAGATGGTATCGCATTAAAATCTTCAAGTTGATTATCATGACCAATGGATACAACAAATGAAGCGTCGATATTTGCCAATGCTTCAAAACAGAGATTGAAAAATTCAATATTTTGATTAAATACCGTACCAAGAGAAATATAGACGACTGGTCGTGTGGTATCAATGTTGTCCATAAAGCCAGAATCTTTAGGTTCCAGTATGGAAGGACCAACAAACTTGTAATATTCAGGATCAAAGGCGTCATAACCAATTTGGAAACCTTTCATTACATAAGTGATATTAATATTTCCCGGGTTATTCATAACTTCAAAACGAGAAGGAATGGTTACATCATATGTTGATTCAACATGGGCTTTTAAATGATTAAAGGTTTCATCAGCGTGTTGAATTTCTTGATTGCTCACAGTAGAAGTTAAATGATTAATAAATGTTTCAAAAGATGTCTTTGTATGAGCAAATGAAGATACAGATGAAATCGATGGTAAATTTAATTTTTGGGCTAATATATAGCCACAACTAAACATAGAATCATGAATCATATAATCAAAATGCTCATTTTCAGTTTCTCTTAAAATTTGTGGCACAATGATATCTACAGTTTTTAATAAGCCATTGATAACATTGAATAAATGATGATTTTCATGATCAGTGAATGCTGTCATAATCGCTTCTGTAGGTAGCGTTCTAATTTCAACGCCAGTATCTTTCAATTTATCTTTATACATATCGCTAGCGTAATAAACAACTTCTTCGCCACGATCAACTAATGCTTTAACAACTGCAATTGTTGGGTTTACATGTCCAGCAGAACCTGGATTAACAAATAATATTTTTGCCAATATTGCGCCTCCTTATTTATACTAATTATAATTTTAGCAAAATGAATTTAAAACAAAAAAGATTTTGTATTTATTATTTACATTTTGAAATAAAAATGAAAAAGAACATAATTATAGTAGTGATTGTACATCAATGTCTCTCAAAAGTGAGTTAATAAGCAAATAAAATACTGTTTTGACAGCTTCGAGTATTATTTTCTTACTTTATACATTAATGATAGAAAATTATACTAATTTAATTTAAAAAATAGCTTGTCAACCATAATGAGAGTTGATATAATTTATCTTGTGCTTAAGAGAGGCTCCTTGGTCAAGCGGTTAAGACACCGCCCTTTCACGGCGGTAA
This sequence comes from Staphylococcus cohnii species complex 1663, assembly GCF_041008415.1. NCBI lineage: Bacteria > Bacillati > Bacillota > Bacilli > Caryophanales > Staphylococcaceae > Staphylococcus > Staphylococcus cohnii species complex 1663. The sequence continues at coordinate 180,443 of NZ_JBFDVL010000001.1, read as the reverse complement.
CACGGGTTCGAGTCCCGTAGGAGTCACCATTTTTAGGTCTCGTAGTGTAGCGGTTAACACGCCTGCCTGTCACGCAGGAGATCGCGGGTTCGATTCCCGTCGAGACCGTATTGCCCATCCAATAGGATGGGCATTTTTTTGTACAATTTTCTACGATATATATTTTAAACTTCATTCTATTGAAGATAGTAGTTATTTATGTATAAACATTAAAGCGTGCACATTCGTTTGTGAAACAAGCGGATGATATGTGAATGCTTAATTTAAATGCTTCATGTTAGTGCAGATTAGCACAGTTCATAAAAGTATCATTGTAAATGCGATGCTGCTTTGCAATAACGCTTTTTTATACAATTAAAATAAAAAAGGTTAAACTAAATGTATTGAGTGAGACAAGAGGTGAAACAATGATGACTGTAGATTCAGAATTGAAAAATTTAGATATGCTAGATGCCCTGAGCGAACGACACGGTGCATTGAGAAATATTGTTGAAAACAAAGCAAATGACAAGAACGGGATACACAACTCCAGTTCAGAATGGTATATCATGGCAAAATTATACGTAAGTAAACTGACGTTTGTTGAAGTAACACAATCGGTTAATTTAACAAGGCAAGCCATTCATAAAGCGATTAAACAATTAGAAGAAAAAGAATTAGTTAAAGTTGAAAACTTAGTTCATAATAAAAAAGAGAAATGTGTGTCATTAACAGATAGCGGCATCGAATGCATTGAACAGTATATGACTTATAAACAATCCATTGAAAAACACCTTGCACAAGTCATTGGAACCGAGCAATTGCAGCTATTTAAAACGATTTTACATCAAGACTGGCAACTGGAAGACTTACAATAAAATATCCAAGTATGAAGTATTGTGCCATTTAAAAAAGCAGTGGTTACAATACTTTTAATTTTGCACTAAAAATTGTCAACCTAGTTGACAATAAAAGGGAAATTTTGATACAGTAATGAAGTTGATCGTTCGAGGACATTACTTTGAAGTAACAAATAACGTATACATATCAATGAAAAGATGTGTTTACCATTTAAAATTCATATTGTAAATGCTCAATGATATTAAACAAATTTGAATGGTATATCGAGATAAATTGTGGATCGAAGAGATTAATTTTAAAAGTAAATGCACACGAAGTTTATCACGTGCGACAGCATTACATATCAATGTTAGGTCTCTTAATAATACTTATACTTCATGGAACCATTAAAAAGGAGTATTTAAAATGACAACACAAGTAAAAGTAAAGAACCCAAGCATGTACGCACTTGTACTTATGATTGGTGGATTTATGGGATTATTTAGTGAAACAGCGTTAAACATGGCACTCACAGATATTATGGCTGATTTTCAAGTTTCAGCTGCAGTGGTGCAATGGCTGACGACGGGATATTTACTCGTTATGGCTTGTTTAGTACCTGCTTCTTCTTATTTAATCAAGTGGTTTAATACGAAACCACTTATTATTACAGGAATTGTATTATCATTAATAGGCGTTATTATTGGTGCGCTCGCGCCTAATTTTAGTCTCTTATTATTAGGACGTATTGTACAAGCACTTGGCACAGGTATTTTACTACCAATCATGGTGACAGTATTGATGCTTATATTCCCAATAGAAAAACGCGGTGCCGTGATGGGCATTATGGGTCTAGTGATTACCGCTGGACCAGCGCTTGGACCAACGCTGTCAGGTGTCATTATTTCAGCTTCTAGCTGGCATTATATTTTTTGGATTAGTGCGATTTTATACCTTATCGTATTATTTATGGCAATTTCAAAAGTAGAAAATATTGGAGAAATTACCAAACCTAAAATTGATATGATTTCTATTGCATTATCTACAATAGGATTTGCGGGATTAATCTTTGCATTAAGCACATTAGCTGAAGCACCATTTACAAGTACTATTGTATGGTTGCCGTTATTAATCGGCGTTGTTGCACTGGCTATCTTTATCGTACGACAATTCAAGATTGATTCGCCGATGCTTAATTTAAACGTATTTAAATATCCAATGTTTGTCATAGGGGCGCAATGGTTTTCGTTACGATATTATGTATCCTATCTATGGGTATATTGTTGCCGCTATATTTAAAAGGTGCTTTATTATTTAATTCGATTATTGCTGGTTTAATTTTATTACCAGGTAATGCAATCAATTTAATCTTATCACCGATTGTTGGTTCCTTATTTGATCGTTTTGGTGCTAGATACTTTGGCATTTTCGGATTTTTACTGATGTTTATTGCAGCGTTAACGTTTGCATTAATGATTTCAGTTTCTACACCTGTTTGGGCTATTATTCTGACATTCATGGTACTTTTCTTTGGCATATCGATGGTCATGATGCCAGCACAGACAAATGCCTTAAATCAATTGCCGCACCACCTTTATGCTGATGGTTCAGCAACGATTACAACGTTAATCCAAGTAGCAGGTTCAGCTGGTACTGCGATTGCCATTACGATTTATAGCACAGCAATGCGTAACTTTGGCGCAAGTCATCCAAATGCAGAACAAGAAGTTGTACTGTCTTATGGTATCCAATATGCCTGTTTCTTTATTGTAATATTGACAGTTATCGGATTTATATTATCGCTCTTCGTTAAAAAATCTAAAAATATTTAATATTATCAGTGATGCATATCCAGTATAAGTGACATCATGTTCAAATTTTGACTAAAGTATCTCAAAATACCTTAGTCAAAATAACATGACCCTTGCTGAGATATGTATCACTTTTTTATAGACTATGGGCAATATACTCGCACAGTGATATCATGTTGTGTAGGCTTAATATACCTATAATTAACCTATTAATAGTAAAAAATGTTATAATTTTACAATATACCAATTTATTTTTTTGTTTAGAAAAATAGAATTAGCACGCTATAAATGGTAAATTATATTATAGAGAAATGTGTAGAAAAATATGTAAACGTACTACAATTTAGAAATGAGGTTTATAAATATGGCTAGAAAAGTTGTGGTAGTAGATGACGAAAAACCAATTGCTGATATTTTAGAGTTCAACTTGAAAAAAGAAGGTTATGAAGTATTCTGTGCATATGATGGCAATGATGCAGTAGATTTAATATATGATGAAGAACCAGACATTGTCTTATTAGACATTATGTTACCTGGTCGCGATGGCATGGAAGTATGCCGTGAAGTACGCAAAAAATATGAAATGCCAATAATTATGTTAACCGCAAAAGACTCAGAAATCGATAAAGTATTGGGTCTTGAACTTGGCGCCGATGACTACGTGACGAAACCATTTAGCACGCGTGAATTAATTGCGCGTGTCAAAGCAAACTTACGTCGTCATTATTCACAACCAGCACAAGAAGTGAACGATGCATCTAATGAAATTACAATTAAAGATATTGTTATCTATCCAGATGCATATTCTATTAAAAAACGTGGTACAGATATTGAATTAACACACCGTGAATTCGAACTGTTCCATTATTTATCTAAACACATGGGTCAAGTTATGACACGTGAACATTTATTACAAACTGTTTGGGGCTATGACTATTTTGGTGATGTACGTACAGTAGACGTAACGATTCGTCGCTTACGTGAAAAAATTGAAGACGATCCATCACACCCAGAATATATAGTGACACGCCGTGGTGTTGGATACTTCCTCCAACAACACGATTAGGGGACAATATTAAATGAAGTGGCTTAAACATTTTCAATCTCTACACACGAAACTTGTTATTGTCTATGTATTGTTAATCGTAATCGGTATGCAGATTATCGGTTTATACTTTACCAATAGTCTAGAAAAAGAATTAACACAAACATTTAAAAATAATATCTCGCAATACGCGAAACAAATAGAAATTAATATAGAAAAAGTCTATGACGAAGACAACTCAGTCAATGCACAAAAAGAAGTCCAAAATTTATTGAATGAGTATGCCAATAGACAAGAAATAGAAGAAATTCGTTTTATTGATAAAGATCAAATTATCATGGCTACCTCAAAGCAGTCTACGCGTAGTCTAATAAATCAAAAAGCTAATGACAGCTCCATACAAAAAGCGCTATCTCTAGGAGAAATTAATAGCCATACAGTATTAAAAGACTATGGTAATGGAAAACAACGTGTGTGGGTCTACAATTTACCAGTGAAGACATCAGATGATGGCACAATTGGTGATGTTTATATAGAAGCAGATATCAACGATGTATATAACCAATTAAGTAACATCAACCAAATCTTTATTGTTGGGACAGGCATCTCGTTATTAATTACAGTGATACTAGGTTTCTTTATTGCGCGCACAATCACAAAGCCAATTACCGATATGCGTAACCAAACCGTTGAGATGTCTAAAGGTAACTATACGCAACGTGTTAAAATTTACGGCAATGATGAAATTGGTGAACTTGCACTAGCCTTTAATAATTTATCCAAACGTGTACAAGAAGCACAAGCAAATACAGAAAGTGAAAAACGACGTCTAGACTCTGTCATTACGCATATGAGTGATGGTATTATCGCAACCGATCGTCGTGGCCGTGTGCGTATTGTCAACGATATGGCATTAACGATGCTAGGCATGATGAAAGAAGAAATTATCGGTCATTACATGTTAAATATGCTTAAATTAGAAGAAGATTTTTCATTAGATGAAATTCAAGAAAATAATGATAGTTTCTTATTAGATATCAATGAAAGTGAAGGTATAATCGCTCGTGTAAACTTTAGTACAATCGTACAAGAGACCGGCTTCGTTACAGGTTATATTGCCGTACTTCATGACGTAACAGAACAACAACAAGTTGAACAAGAACGTCGCGAATTCGTGGCGAATGTTTCACATGAATTACGTACGCCGTTAACATCCATGAATAGTTATATCGAGGCATTAGAAAGTGGTGCATGGAAAGATGATGCGTTAGCGCCACAATTCTTATCAGTGACACGTGAAGAAACAGAACGTATGATTCGACTCGTAAACGATTTACTACAATTATCAAAAATGGATAACGAATCAGATCAGATTACCAAAGAAATTGTAGACTTTAATATGTTTATCAATAAAATTATTAACCGCCATGAAATGTCAGCGAAGGATACAACTTTTGTTCGTGAGATTCCAAAACAAACAATCTTTACAGAAATTGATCCAGATAAGATGACACAAGTGTTTGACAATGTCATTACCAACGCAATGAAGTATTCACGCGGTGATAAACGTGTTGAGTTTCACGTGAAACAAAACTCACTGTATAATCGTATGACCATCCGCGTCAAAGATAACGGCATTGGTATCCCAATCAATAAAGTAGATAAAATCTTTGACCGTTTCTACCGTGTAGATAAAGCACGGACACGAAAAATGGGTGGTACAGGATTAGGACTAGCCATTTCTAAAGAAATTGTCGAAGCACATAACGGTCGCATCTGGGCAAATAGTGTAGAAGGACAAGGTACGTCAATCTTTATTACACTTCCATGTGAAGTACTAGAAGATGGTGATTGGGATGCAGAGTAAAGAACTAATTAAATCTATTATCCTATTTCTTTTAGTACTCATGAGTGCGATTTTGACGTATATGACATGGAACTTTTCACCTGATTTGGCTAATGTTGATAAACAAGACAATAGTAAAAAAGAAGCGAAATCAAATACAATAGGTAAACCTTTGAAACAAGGGATGCCTCAAGTAATCACACCATACCAAGTCATTCACTCTAAAGGTGAAAGTACAGAAGGTATGGAAGCAACACGCAGCAATGTCGAAGAAATAATTAAACCTTTAAAAAATCATCGTGTATTACACGCTGAACAAATGCACAGCAATCATAATTTAATTATTCCAGACTTGAGCGATGAATTTTTAGTATTGGACTTTACCTATGATATGCCACTTGCTACATATTTAGGACAAGTATTAAATATCAATGCCAAAGTACCCAACAACTTTAAATTTGATCGCCTGTTAATAGATAACAATCAAGACGGCAAAATTAAATTTTATGCGATTAGTAAAGATAGACATAATGTTGTACGCATGACCACAACGGTGAAGACAGATAAATTCACACAAGCATTGGAAAACCAGCATAAGCATATGCAACCATACACAGAAATTATTACCAATAAAGATACGATAGATAAAGCGACACATATCTTTGCGCCGAAGTCACCAAAAGGACAAAAATCCTACCATACAATCTATAATCACATTAGTGTAGATACCATGAATTCAATACTATTTAACGATTCAGTGGTAGTGCGTAGTTCAAGAAGCGGTGCAGTCACTTACAACAATAATACAGGTGTGGCCAACTACAACGATGAAACCGAAAAATATCGCTACACAAATCTATTAGAAGATGAAAACCGTTCAACGAACATGCAAGAAAGCATTCCAAGCACCTATGCATACATCAATAATCACGGTGGTTTTACAGATGATTTCAGATTATTCCATACAGATGATAAACGTGGGGATTTAACTTATCAATTGTTCTTGAATGGACGACCAACGTTTAACGACGACGATTTAAATACATTGAAAGTCTCTTGGGGCAATAAAGGTATTTATAGCTATGCGCGTACGTTATTAAAAGCGAATGTAACTATTGATAGTGGCGAAAAAGAAGTCAACCTGCCAGGCGCTGAAACTGTCCGTTCGGAACTCGCCAATAATCCTGAAGTAGATTTCGAAAAGGTAACAAACATGACCATTGGTTACCGCATGGAAGATAAACAGGACAACGGAGATATAGAAATCCAGCGCAATAGTGAATTTAAGCCATGTTGGTATGTAGAGTACGATGACAAGTGGCGTGCATATAAAGATGGGGGGCTAGAATAAATGAACTGGAAACACACGAAAACATTATTTATTTTTGTATTTATTCTAGTGAACATCAGCCTTATCATCATCTATATTGATAAAGTCAACAAATCTCATATTAACGATAGCGCCGACGAAAATGCAGTGAATTTTAAACAAGAAAAAATAGAAATTCCTGAAAATTTGCCAAGCGTTAAAAATATAGAAATGCAACTACTCACTGCAAGATCTAATGATTTTTCATCTTATGCAAAAGCACGTTCAAGTATTACAAGCGAAGAAGACGGTCAAAAAATCAAAGGTGAAATCAATGATCCAATTGATGTAGGTAACGATCAATACACAGATTTAAAATCGTATGTTAAAGATAAAATCTTTAAAGGTCAAAATTACGAAATGAGTAAAATTGACGATAAAAATGTTACTTTTGAACAGACTTATAACGACTTTCCAATCATGAATAATAGTAAAGCACAACTCAAATTTAATATCAATGACGATGGTAAAGCGTCAAGCTACAGACAAACAGCTATGAAATCCATAGAGCCATCAGAAGGTGCTAACAACGATAAGAAACAAGTAAACACTGCGAAAAGCGCGATAGAAGCACTTTATTATAATCGTTACCTTAAACGAAACGATGAAGTGACCAACGTCCGACTCGGCTATTATACCGTTGTTAAAGAACCTAACGTGCAAGTACTAGAAGCCAATTGGGAAATCAAAGTAAAACATAAAGATGAATCCAAGACATATTACGTCGAAGCCATTTCAGACAGTCCCAAAATTGTTGAAGAATAGGCGAACATACATTTATGACTTCACACAAGCATATCGTTTAGTGAGTGTTGAAGATTTATCATAAAAATAAGAGAGCGGATATACGAAATCAAAAGTATTAACATTGATTTTGATACCGCTCTTTTATTATGTACTTTGAGACACAGTATTTAAAAAAACAAGACACCACATTAAACAATAAATTCAATTTAAGCTTCAAAGTATGTTAAAATAGATTATTGTTAAATCAAAGTTATAAACCAACTGCGTTGATTTAAGATGAACGCATGTAAACATAAATATGTACCACATAGGATAGTTTAAAAGTACATAATTTAAAAAGCAGTTTCAGCAGATATAAAAACTTTAATAATTAGACAGAGGGCATGTTGAGGTCACATAAACCGTAGACTGCCTATACAAATTATAAGCAACGAGTGTTTATCGATTAGAAAGGGTGAATCGCTTGATACGAATGAGTGTATTAGCGAGTGGTAGTACAGGTAACGCCACTTATGTAGAAAGTGATAAAGGTAGTATCCTCGTCGATGCAGGCCTGACAGGTAAGAAAATGGAAGAACTGTTTGGTCAAATCGACAAACAAATTAAAAATTTAAACGGCATTTTAGTAACACATGAACATTCCGACCATATCAAAGGCCTCGGTGTCTTAGCGCGTAAATATGGATTGCCAATATACGCAAACGAAAAAACATGGTCAGCAATCGAAAAGAAAGATAGTAAAATCCCAATGGATCAGAAATTTATTTTTAATCCATACGAGACTAAGTCTATAGCAGGCTTCGACATTGAGTCATTCAACGTGTCTCACGATGCCATAGACCCACAGTTTTATATCTTCCATAATAATTATAAAAAATTCACGATACTTACAGATACAGGCTACGTTTCAGATCGCATGAAAGGTATGATTCAAGGCAGTGATGCTTTCGTATTCGAAAGTAATCACGACGTTGACATGCTTCGTATGTGTGGCTATCCATGGAAGACAAAACAACGTATCCTCAGTGATATGGGACACGTATCTAATGAAGATGCAGGGCTTGCCATGACAGACGTCATTACAGGCAACACGAAACGCATCTACCTATCCCACTTATCACAAGACAACAACATGAAAGACCTTGCACGCATGAGCGTTGGCCAAGTCCTAAACGAACACGACATCGATACAGAGAAAGAAGTGCTCCTCTGCGACACAGACAAAGCTCAAGCCACACCAATATACACACTGTAGTAAGAAGCCCTTGCCCTTCATTGAAGAAGCGGTTAGGGCTTTTTTGTGCATTAATCCAAGACTACTGTAAGCTATTGTTGAAATGGCATGTTTGAATAGATAGATGATTTTAATGGGTGAGCTGAAGATGATTCAAAGCGTAGTTGGCATATGAAATGAAATTGAGTACTTCTTAATACGATGGCTAAACGTAAATCTAGTTAAAGCATCAGTTTTCATATTAGTGAGTTATCAGAGACTTATGCATGAGCCATAGCTTAGTCTCACTTTAACGCTAGTCATGTTGTGGTGATGGCACGACGAAATTATTTTAACTAAATTAGAGGTTTGTTTAACAAGCGATTTTTATAAAATGATTAGTCCATTAAAGTAGTTACATATATGCATTTACCTTATAATTTATAAACAGTGGATAACTTGCATAATAGCTTGAAAGAACGTGAGATTTTGTAAAATAAACGTAAATTTTGTGAATAAGTATGTAAGACAATCGGCAACTTATCCACGTATTTATCCAAAGTTATCCAGAGATGTGCACAATTAACAGAGAAATACCCACATTATACACAGAGTTATCCACAAATAAACAGGTTATCCACTCTTACTTGTGAAAAAAACGTAAATTATTTTAAATTATCGTATACATTCCTGTTATAATAAGAGGGAATTGTGTGAATAAGTGCATAACTTGTGGATAAGTCTAATAACTATTGATTTTTAAGCTTTTACAGGAGGCAAATTATGAAAATTACTATACTTGCAGTTGGCAAATTAAAAGAAAAATACTGGAAACAAGCCATAGCTGAATACGAAAAACGTTTAGGTGCGTATTCCAAAATTGAAATTATTGAAGTACCAGATGAAAAAGCACCCGAAAATATGAGTGACAAAGAAGTTGAACAAGTGAAAGAAAAAGAAGGCCAACGCTTACTAGCAAAAGTAAAACCACAATCCACAGTCGTTACTTTGGAAATAAAAGGAAATATGCTGACTTCTGAAGGACTTGCTAAAGAATTAGAAAGCCGCATGATACGCGGCCAAAGTGACTTCACATTTATTATCGGTGGTTCCAATGGCTTGCATCAAGACGTCTTAAACAGAAGTGACTACGCCTTATCATTTAGTAAAATGACATTTCCACACCAAATGATGCGCGTCGTCTTAATCGAGCAAGTCTACCGTGCGTTTAAAATCATGCGTGAGGAAGCGTATCACAAATGATGAGGTTTTTAAATGTTTTAGCTAATAATCGATTCTAATAAATGTGTGTAAAAATTCACTTAATTAGGATATGATTTTTAAATTAAAGTAATTAAGTTGAAAATGAGTATTATTGTTAAATATTTGTTTTACTAATTGTAAGGTTGTAAAATTGGTATATTTTAACTATACTAATTACATTCTGAGAAAATAATATAATAAGTTACATATTAATTAAAACGGAAAATTTGACGAAAAATAACAGGAGGTTTTCATGGAGAATTCAGTAGATTTAATAAAAATATGGAGAATAATTAAAAGAAATTTTAATTTAATCATAATTTTACCAATAGTCGGTTTAATTATAGGTCTTCTATGCTCTTTAATTTTAGTTCAACCAATGTTCCAAGCATCAACACAAGTAATAGTTAACGAAAAAGAAAGCGATTCAACAATGCAGGCTCAACAGGTTCAAAGTAATATCCAGTTGGTGAATACATATGCCGAAATTGCAACAAGCCCTCGTATGTTAGAGGAAGTTTCAAAAGAGTTAGATAACAAATATTCGGCAAAAGAATTATCAGGTATGATCTCAGCAACAAGTGAAACTGAATCACAAATTTTAAATGTTGCAGTTGAAAGTGCAAATAAGAATGATTCAGAAAAAATAGCAAATGTATTTTCTGAAGTTTTTAGTGATGAAACACCTAAGATTATGAACATTGACAATGTATCTATTTTATCTAAAGCAGATGGTACCGCAACTCAAACTGAACCTAAAATGTTAGTAAATGCTTTACTTGGCATAGTAATAGGTTTAATGGTTGCAGCGATTGTAATAGTTTTAAGAGAAATTTTTGATACACGCATTAAAAATGAACAAGATGTACAAGATGAATTAGATATTCCAGTTTTAGGTTCAATACAAAAATTTAAATAAGGAAGGATATTATTTATGGCAAAGAAAAAAGAAAAAACAATATCACCTTTATACGTTCATAACAACCCTAAGTCTACAATTAGTGAAAAGTTTAGAGGGATTAGATCAAATATTATGTTCTCAGGTGCGAATTCAGAAATAAAATCACTTTTAGTCACATCTGAAAAACCAGCATCAGGGAAAAGTACAATAACTGCAAATATTGCCATTACATATGCTCAAGCAGGGTATAGAACTTTAATTATTGATGGCGATATGAGAAAACCAACACAACAAAACATTTTCAATTTAACAAGTCATAGTGGCTTATCTAATTTAATAATTGGCAAAGTACATCAAACTGATGCCATAAAAGAAACGCACATTGAGAATTTAAATGTCCTAACGTCAGGACCAATACCGCCAAATCCTTCAGAACTTATTACATCAACAAATTTCCGCGAATTACTTAAAAAGTTAACTGATGATTTTGATTTTATTTTAATTGATACACCGCCAGTGACCACTGTCACAGATGCACAATTATATGCTAAAAATGTTAGAGATTGTGTGTTAGTGATTGATGGTTCAAAAAATGAAAAAAATGAAGTTAAAAAAGCTAAAGAATTATTGATTAAATCAGGTGGGAAAGTTATCGGTGCAGTCTTAAATAAAATGACAATCGAAAAAGGTTCAAGTTATTACTATTATTATGGAGATGAGTAAATATGATAGATATACACAATCATATATTGATTGGAGCTGATGATGGTCCAAAAACAAAGGAAGACACTATTAATTTAATAACTCAAGCGAAGGAAGAAGGTGTTACTAGTATTGTAGCAACGCCGCATCATTTGCATACAAGATATAACAATCCTGTAGATAATGTGAAGTCAAAGGTGAATGAGATAATATCTATTGAAGAAATTAAAAAACTAGGTATTGAATTCTATTATGGTCAAGAAATTCGTATTACTGACCAAATACTTCCGGAAATTGATAATGGAAATATAGTTGGAATTAATAACTCTCGGTATTTATTAATTGAGCTTCCTTCAAATGAAGTTCCCCCTTATACTCAAAATTTATTGAACGAGCTACAAGTTTTGGGATACATTCCTATAATCGCTCATCCTGAAAGGAATAGAGCAATTGCACAAAACTTAGATCTGTTATTTCAGTTAATTAATGGTGGTGCTTTAAGCCAAATAACATCTACATCATTAAATGGTAGTATGGGTAAAAATATTAAGAAAGTCACTTTGCAAATGATTGATAATAATCTTACACATTTTATTGCTTCGGATGCACATAGTGTTAATGAAAGGCCATTTTTAATGAAATCATTATTAAACGATAAAAAGCTTAAAAATTATAAGGAAGAAATCAGCGAACTAATTGAAAATGCAAAACTAATTATTGAGGATCAGAAGTTAATGAAGAAAATTCCAACACAAGATTATAATTATAAAAAAAAGTTTGGCATTTTTAAATAAAATTGAATGAGGGGATTTATAGGTGGCACAAATTTCTGCAAGATTACGTCTATTTATGTTAATCATAATAGATTCAGTAATTGTAACATTTTCTGTGTTTTTGGGATATTTTATATTAGAACCATATTTTGAAAGTTATACATTTGATTTATTAGTTTTATCATCTATCATATTGTTTATTTCACATCATGTGTTTGCGGCATTATTCAACTTATATCATAGGGCTTGGGAATATGCTAGTGTAAATGAATTGATGTTAGTTGTAAAATCAGTAAGTTCTTCTGTGTTAATTACATTAATTGTTGTTTCTCTTATAACAGGTAGTAGCCCATTCTTTAGGTTGTATTTTATAACTTGGATGATGCATTTAATACTAATAGGTGGCTCTAGATTATTTTGGAGAGTATATCGAAAATATATAATTGGTAAAAATATAAAAAAGAAACCAACATTAATAGTAGGTGCTGGTCAAGGCGGATCATTGTTAGTCCGTCAAATGCTAAGAAGTTCATATATGAAAATGGAACCTGTGTTAGCTGTAGATGATGATAAAAACAAACAAAAAATAGTTATTACAGAAGGTGTAAAGGTACAAGGATACATAAAAGATATTCCTGAATTAGTGAAAAAATTTAAAATCAAAAAAATTATAATAGCAATACCTACTTTAAGTGCAAAGAGACTTAAAGAAATAAATAATATATGTAATATCGAAGGAATAGAAGTATTTAAAATGCCAAACATAGAAGATGTGTTGTCTGGCGATATAGAAGTAAATCAATTAAAAAAAGTAGAGGTAGAAGATTTATTAGGTAGAGAACCAGTGGAGTTAGATATGGCACTTATATCAAATGAACTTTCTCATAAAACAATTTTAGTGACTGGTGCAGGAGGTTCTATTGGTTCTGAAATTTGTAGGCAGGTATGCAAATTTGAACCAAGCAAAATAATTTTATTAGGACATGGTGAAAATAGCATTTATCTAATAAATCAAGAATTAACAAAGTTATATAAAAATAAAATAGAAATTATACCAGTTATTGCTGATGTGCAAAATAAATCGAGATTACAAGAAGTAATGTTGAAGTATAAACCATATGTTGTTTATCATGCTGCGGCACATAAACATGTACCTTTAATGGAAGCAAACCCATTTGAAGCAATGAGAAATAACATATTAGGAACAAGAAATACTGCTGGGGCAGCAATAAATGCTGAAGTAAATAAATTTGTAATGATTTCTACGGACAAAGCAGTTAACCCACCTAATGTAATGGGGGCTACGAAACGAGTAGCTGAAATGTATATTCAATGTTTAAATCACGAAAATTCTAAAACTGATCTTGTTGCCGTAAGGTTTGGAAACGTATTGGGTTCAAGAGGGTCTGTAATTCCATTATTTAAAAAACAGATAGAGGCTGGTGGGCCACTAACAGTTACTCACCCTGAGATGACGCGTTACTTTATGACGATTCCAGAAGCATCCAGACTTGTGTTACAGGCTGGTGCCATAGCAACTGGTGGTGAAATATTTGTATTGGATATGGGAGAACCAGTAAAAATAGTTGATTTAGCTAAAAATATTATTCGATTAAGTGGTAAAAAAGAAGAAGATATTGGTATAGAGTTTACTGGCATGAGACCAGGAGAGAAATTATTTGAAGAATTATTGAACAAAAATGAAATACATTCTGAGCAAGTATATGAAAAAATTTATCGTGGTAAGGCAGTAACTGTTTCCAAAAATGAGTTAGATGAAGTTATTAATGAACTATTTACTAACCAAAAGGAATCAAAAGAAAAATTAATACAATTTGCTAATAGGAAGTTATAAAATGATATTTTTTTATAGAATTATAGTCTTAATTTTGTCTCTCATAAGCATTCTTTCAATATTGCTGAGCGACGTCCAATTACCAAACAATTTAATAGCACTACCTTTATTATTTATGTGTTTGTATTTCTTGTTACCAATGTTCAGTAGATATATGTTTAACAATATTGGTATCACCATTGTAAATATCACCATGTTGATAAGGTATATCATTTCTCCATTATTAATGTCTATTTATGGCGTGAATGTTGATATTGGTATGTCTACATCTCTTGTTGCTCAAACCAAAGCTATAAACTTAATGTTATTTGAAATGGTAGTAATTATCGTCACATTCTGTATTTTGCACAAACGATTTTATTCTAACAAAACTGAATTTAAAGAAATAACAGCTAAAACTAATTTGTTTGGCTGGGCTTTTGTACTCTTCGGTTTTGTAATTGTATTATTTAATCCAGAAGTACTTGCAAGGTATACTTTTATTTGGTCTGCCTCTCAATTGAAAAGTAAAGATGTAGTAGAGTCAGTTTCTTTGTTTTTCTTAATAGTACAACTTGCGCAAATAGTTGCTACAATAGGCTTGCTAAATTGGATATATAAATTCTATGAATATAATAAAAACATTATATGGTTATTACTATCATTTATAGTAATTGGCATATCATCGTCATTTATTACTGGAACAAGTAGATTTAGTATTATTTTACCGTTAGTGACTGGATTGTTCACTGTTTTTATTTTATATAAAAACTATCGTAAGTTGATTATTATATTATCAGTGGGAATGTCATTATTATTAATAGCAGTGTCTACATTGTTAAAACAAAATACGATTGCTTCACAAGCTAATACATCTATTGCTAAATCAAGTAGTACGTTCGAAAATCTTAACACTGACTTACAATTGTATTTTTCAGGGGTATCTAATGTAGCCCATTCAATTGATACTAGTTATGTTTATGAACCTTTTCAATTTGATGCAATTATTAGTGAATTATTTAGATCAGTAGTATTTTTGAATTCATTATTTGGACAACATGCAAGTGCTTTGACATCATTTAATGAAGTTTTTTATCAGAGGTCTTTGGTTTCTGATCAAATATTACCAATGATAGGTCAAGGGTTTTTATATTTTGGACCGTATTTAGCACCTATACTTTCATTAATAAGTATTATACTTGTAATGATACTTGATAAGAAAATATATAAGAGTGATTCGGTATTTAAATTATATATTATGTCATATTTATGTATAAAGTTATCATTGTTTTTCATGGCAAATGCAACGATTCACATGTCATTTTTTACAAATTTCTTCATCCTATTATTGATAATAAGTTATCTGAATAAGAAGTTTATACTGAAGAGGGTGTAGTTCATGAATATTGGAAAAAAAGATGTTGCTTGGGGTTATATCAGTTTAGCTATGGTGCAAGGTATAAATATTATGCTACTACCAATCATATTAAAATTTTTGAATTCAGTTGAACTAGGTTTATGGTATACGTTTACTTCACTATATGGATTAGCAATGTTAATTGATTTTGGATTTCAAGCAGTTATTGCTAGAAATATTAGTTATTTGTGGTCTGGCGCTCAAACTGTTAAAAAAGAGGGCTTTGATGAGAGTGATATAAAAGATGATGGAATAAATCTTCGGTATTTTATAAAAGTATTATCGACTGTGAAGTTTATTTACTATATCATGGGTTTATTAATTCTAATAACATTTATGACTTTTGGTACTTTATACTTAGTACAAATTACAAATGGCGAAATTGACCTATTTACAGCATTAGTAGCATGGTTTTTTTATATGTTATCTATTGTGTTAAATATTGCGTTTTCTTTTTGGAATGCTGTTTTAAAAGGGATAGGAGCAATAAAGGTATACAATCAAATTTTAGTAGTTACTAAAGTAACACAATTATTATTATCAATTATCTTTTTATTGTTAGGATACGGAATAATTGGAGTTTCACTTGCATACTTTATTTCTGTAATTGTAAATAGATTACTACAATCATTTAATTATTACAGATTTTCAGATGAAACAAGAGCAACAAATAATAGGATAAAAGTTAAATATGATAAGGAAATTTTTTCGGCGTTTTTACCTAATACTATAAAGACTGGAATCTTATCTTTATCTAATTATTTAGTAATAAATTTTCCATTAATTTTATGTTCTTATTTCTTATCTTTAAAAGTTTCAGGGCAATTTGGATTGATAAATCAAATAATCACATTAATTTTAACGTTATCAAATTCTTATTTTAATACATATCTATCTAAATTCAATTACTTAAGAGTTAGAAATCAGTTTGACGAATTGTTTAGATTGTTTATTAAATCGATGATAACAAATTATATTTTCAACATTTTTGCATTTGTTTTGTTATTAATATTTGGTAATTTCGCTTTGGATATCATTGGTGCTGATTATAAATTATTACCAATTGGTTTAATGCTAATTATTATTGCTTATAGGTTCTTGTACAACAATCAAATTCTGTTCACAACATTTTTGACAACTAAAAACCAAATCCCTCATTACAAACAATTTTTAATGTCTGCAATTATAACTATTATTGCACAGGTTATTGTATTGACGTTCGTTGAATCAAAATTATTATACTTAATAATGCCATTATTTATTATTCAATTAGTATTTAATAATTGGTACTGGGTTTATTACGTTATTAAAGATATAAGGAGTGAAAGAAATGAAAAAGAAATCATTAATGAATAAATCAATAATATTAATGACTAAACTTTACCAAAAAAACATTCCAATATTACCAAGGCTAATGCAGCAATTTAACAGATTTATATTTGCCTGCGACATACCAAGAAGCGTGAAAATTGGTAAAGGAACAATCTTTCCACATAGTGGTTTAGGGTGCGTTATTCACTCAAATGCAATAATCGGAGAAAATTGCAAAATTCAACAAAATGTAACAATTGGAGGTCGAGGGCAACATGGAAGACCTACAATTGGAAATAATGTATTTATAGGGGCAGGATCCACTATTATTGGTGGTATTAAAATTGGGGATAATGCAACAATTGGTGCTATGACATTGGTTTTAAAAGATGTAGATGAAAATGAAACTGTCGTTGGTATTCCGGCAAGAGGAGTGAAAAAGTGAAATTATTATTTGTGGTAAATAATTTTAATTTTGGTGGACCTCAAAAGAGTCTTGTGAATTTACTATATGAATTAAAAGATACTGATGTCCAAATTGATTTGATGATTTTAAATCAACAAGATAAATTAACGAGTTACATTCCTGATTATGTAAACGTTGTTCAAGTTCCAAGTAAGTATTCATTATTGATGCTAGATAAAAGTAATTTATTTAAAAAAATGAGGCGAAATTTAAATAAGCCAATGTTGATTTTAAAAGTATTAATGTTTGTAATTAAAAGCCAACTAAAATTACAGGATAATACTAAAAGTAAGCAAAAATTTTGGATTGAAAACAAATGGAGTAATGCAGATTTTACAAAACAATATGATGTTGCTGTTGGTGTATCTGGAGGGCATTCTGTTTATTTTATAGAAGATTATATTAAAGCTAATCATAAAATTGGTTGGATTAGAACAGATTATAATGTATTAAAAAGAGATCATAAGTTGGACAAAAAATATTTTGAAAAAATGAATGGCATGATTGCCGTTTCAAAAATGACTGCTGAAATTTTTGAAAATATTTTTAACATAAAACCTTATGTTTACTACAATAGCTTACCTATTAAACTATATGAAAATATAGAGGGTGAAAATTTAGATACAGATTCAAATTATATGAATTTATGTACAATTTGTAGGTTGGACAATGATAAAGGTTTAGATTTATTAATTGAAGCGGCAAAAAATTTGAAAAATCAAGAAATAAAATTCAAATGGTATATCGTTGGTACTGGAAAATTGGAAGAATGGTTGAAAGAAGAGATACAAAAGAATAGTTTAGAAAAATTAGTTTTACCAATAGGTTTTAAATTCAATACAGGGACTATTTTAAAAAAAATGGATGTTCTTGTACATCCTTCTAGATTTGAAGGCAAGTCAAATACTATTGATGAAGCAATTTATTATGAAATACCTGTTGTAGCTACTAATTTTGAAACGGTCTATGAACAAATTATTGATGGTGAGAATGGTTTCATTACTAATATGAATGGAAATGAAATAGCGGAAAAAATTATCAGATTATATGAAGATAAGCAGGTTTATAAAAAATTAAAAACCGAACTTCATGATAATAGGCATGTTCCTGAAAATAAAGGAAGAGAATTTATTAATTTACTGTATAAGATAGGAGATAATAAATGACTAAATTAACTATTTTCACACCGACATATAACAGGGCACATACGTTACCTAGACTTTTTGAATCATTACTGAATCAAACTAATTATGATTTTGAATGGTTAATTGTTGATGATGGATCTACAGACAATACTGAACAATTAGTGAAAACATTTTCGACAGAAAAATTTCCAATTAGATATATAAAACAAAACAATGGTGGAAAGCATATAGCTACCAACATAGGTTTGAAATCTGCATCTGGTGAGTTATTTACTTGTCTTGATAGCGATGATTGGTTTTACTCATACGCAGCTGATTACTTCATTTCAAAATTCGCTGAAAATCCAAGTATGGCAGCGTTAATAACACTAGATTCTTATGAAAATGGTGATGTTTTAGGTGAAACTTTACCAGAAGTAGATAAGGTTAATTGGGTGGATTTAAGATATTTATATAAAGTAAAAAGAGATAAATGCTATGTATATAAAACATCACTTATTAGATATATGACATTTCCACAATATGGTGATTCACGTCATATGCCACCTTCATACCAGTTGTTTGAATTCAGTGAATTATATGACTGCCATTTATCAAACGTGAAAACAAAATATGTTGAATATTTAGATGATGGTATAAGTAGTAGTGTTAAAACTAATTATTTTAAATCTGCAGAAAATTATTGTGAATATAGAAAAAAAGCATATAATCAACTTCCTAATTTGAAAGAAAAGTTGATCGATATATTATTATTTGATATTTCATGGATAGATACATCTTTAAATTCTAGGTACAAATTTAAAGATAAAATTCCGTTACTTATTTCAATCTTTGCACTGCCTCCAGCAACACTATTATATATATATTATAAATACAAGTTTAGGAGATTGTGATGATTATGAAAAATAAAATGAATACAATTATAAAATTAATGCAAAAGCCATATAATTATGTACCTAAAATAATTTGCAATCTATTATGGGATATTTTTAATATTAGTGAGTTGAAAATTGCGATTTTATATAGAAATTTATATGTAAATAAATTTTCGGAAAATGTAGGTAGAAATTTATTTGTTGGAAAGTTTGTTTCTATAAAGAATATACAAAATTTATCTATTGGAAATGATGTAAGCATCCACGCTTATACCTATATTGATGCATTTGGGCAAATAAAAATTGGTAACGATGTATCTATAGCAAATCACTCGACACTAATTTCATCAGATCATATATGGACTGATGACAAAATACCAATTAAATTCAATCAAGTTGAACCCAAAAAAATTGTCATTGAAAATGATGTATGGATTGCTGCTGGAGTAAGAGTTCTTGGTGGCACTACTATCAATAAACGAAATGTAATTGGTGCCGGAGCTGTAGTAAATAAAAGTACAGAAGAAAATTCTGTTTATGTAGGTGTACCAATCAAAAAAGTGAAGGGGATATAAAATATGAAAATTTTAATCACAGGTACTGCAGGATTTATTGGATCGCATCTTGCGAAAAAGTTAATTAAACAAGGACATCATGTTATAGGCGTAGATAGCATAAATGATTATTATTCAGTTTCTTTGAAAGAAGATAGACTAGAATCCATAGGAAAAGAGAATTTTACTTTTTACAAATTGAAATTAGAAAATTACGAAGATTTAGTAAAAATATTTAAAGATGAAAAACCGGAAGTGGTTGTTAATTTAGCAGCTCAAGCGGGTGTTAGATACAGCATCGATAATCCAAAAGCGTATATAGATGCTAATATTGTTGGTTTCGCGAATATACTTGAATGTTGTAGACATTTTGATATACAAAATTTAATTTATGCATCATCAAGTTCTGTATATGGCGCAAATACTTCCAAACCATTTAGCACTTCGGATAATATAGATCATCCGTTAAGTTTATATGCTGCAACTAAAAAATCTAATGAATTAATGGCACATACGTATAGTCATTTATACAATTTACCAACTACTGGTTTAAGATTTTTCACAGTATACGGACCATGGGGAAGACCAGATATGGCACTATTTAAATTCACAAAAGCGATTGTAAATGATGAGGTTATAGATGTTTATAATCACGGAAATATGATGAGAGATTTTACTTATGTGGATGATATTGTAGAAGCAATAAGTAGATTAGTGAAAAAACCTGCATCGCCAAATAAAGAATGGTCAGGTGCAAATCCAGATCCTAGTTCTTCTTATGCACCTTATAAAATATATAACATAGGAAATAACAGTCCAGTCAGATTAATGGAGTTTGTAGAAGCAATTGAAAATAAATTAGGAAAAGAAGCTAAGAAAAACTACATGAATTTACAACCAGGAGATGTACCTGAAACTTATGCAAATGTAGATGACTTGTTTAGAGATATTGATTTTAAACCAGAAACTACAATTCAAGATGGTGTAAATAAATTTGTTGATTGGTATTTAGAATATTATAAATAAAATTTGGGAGATGTTATTTGATGAAAAGAAATATTGCTGTAGTTGGGTTAGGTTACGTAGGTTTACCAGTAGCTGTGACTTTTGGAAATAAACATAAAGTGATTGGATTTGATATTAATGAGTCAAGGATTCAAGAACTAAAAAATAATTACGATAGAACAAATGAAGTTACAGAAGATAAATTAAAGCAAACTAATATAGAGTACACTTCAAATGCAGTGGATTTGAAAAAAGCTGATTTTATTATTGTAGCAGTACCTACGCCGATAGATAAACATAACAAACCAGATTTAACTCCATTATTAAAAGCCAGTGAAACAGTTGGAAAAGTGATTACGCCTGACACAATAGTAGTTTACGAGTCAACGGTATATCCTGGTGCAACAGAAGAAGACTGTGTACCTGTATTAGAAAAACATTCAGGACTAGTTTGTGGTAAAGACTTTTTCGTTGGCTATTCACCAGAAAGAATAAATCCTAGTGATAAAGTGCATACTTTTGAAACAATTACTAAAGTAGTATCAGGTCAAACACCTGAAGTGTTAGAAGTAGTTGCAGACGTATACAGCTCAGTAGTTACAGCAGGAGTTCATAAAGCATCCTCAATTAAAGTGGCAGAAGCAGCAAAAGTAATTGAAAATACACAACGTGATGTGAACATTGCATTAATGAATGAACTCGCAATCATTTTTGATAAATTAAACATAGACACTAATGAAGTACTTAAAGCATCAGGAACAAAATGGAACTTCTTGAATTTTAAACCAGGGTTAGTAGGTGGCCATTGTATTGGTGTTGACCCATATTATTTAACACATAAAGCTCAGGAAGTTGGTCACCATCCTGAAGTTATCCTAGCAGGTAGAAGAATAAATGATAATATGACTAAACATATTGCTTCTAATGTAATTAAAGAATTATTAAAGCAAGGATTAGAAGTTCAAGGCGCATCAGTGAATGTATTAGGTCTTACATTTAAAGAAAATTGTCCAGATTTAAGAAATACAAAGGTTATTCATATTATTGAAGAACTTAAAGAATATGGATTAAAAGTAACAGTGAATGATGTAGAAGCAGATAAAAACGAAGCAGAGAAATTGTTCAATATTAATTTAAGAGATAAAAGTGAATTAAGAAAAGCTGATGTAGTATTATTTGCAGTTCCTCATAGTGAATATTTAAATGAATGTGATGATTATATTAATTTGGCAAAAGAAAACGGAATTATCATTGATATTAAAGGCAATATTAGCCATGAAGATGTTCAATCTAATCAAAAGCTTTGGAGGCTATAATGTTAAAAATTGTGCAAATTGCTGCAATTGAAATGACGCATATAAAACTTTTGAAAACTTTGAATGAAACGAGTGTTGCAAGTGGTATGGAAGTCCATTGTGTAAGTACTTTTGGTTCAAAACAAAATGAAGTCAAACAGCAAGGTGTTCACTATCATAATATAAATATTGATAGAAATATCAATCCAATTAGCAATATGAATTCTATTTTGAAAATGGTAAAGTTATTTAAACAAACCAAACCAGATATTGTTCATGTTCATACACCTATCGCTGCAGTTTTAGGCAGAATTGCTGCTAAGTTAGCAGGTGTGCCGACAATAATATATACAGCACACGGATTTTATTTCCATGAAGGTATGTCATTAAAGGCATATAAATTTTATTTTAATATTGAGAAATTTATTGGGAAATACTTTACTGATTATATATTCACTCAAAGTGAGGAAGACTATGACACAGCTGTAAAAAATAACTTTTTAAAAAAATCTAAACAAAATAATTATCTTCATATTAGCAATGGTATAGATATAGATAACCAATTTAATTTTGAATTAATAAATAAAGATAACTTGACTAATTTAAAAAAAGAATTAAAAATTGAAGCTGACGATATTGTTGTTACTTTTATTGGAAGACTAGTTAAAGAAAAAGGAATATTAGATCTTTTAGATTCCTATAATAAACTGTCTTCGAATAATATTAAGTATATAATTATAGGTGATTTACCTGAAGGCGAAAGGGATAATGAAACACAAGAAATGCTGAAAAAATATAAAAAAGAAAAAAATATTATTTTCGCAGGACAAATTTCTAATATTAATGAATATTTAGCTTTAAGTGATATATATTGTTTACCGTCTTATAGAGAAGGTATGCCTAGATCAATCATTGAAGCTATGGCAATGAAAAATGCAATTATTGCCACAAATATAAGAGGTTCGAGAGAAGAAGTAATTGATAATGAGAATGGTTTTTTAGTACCTTTAAAGGCAAGTATGTATATTGCAAATAAAATAGAAGAATTAGCAAATGATAAAAATAAATTAAAAAAATTTAAAGAAGCAAGTTTTATGAGAGCAAAAAACAATTATAATGAAGCGGATGTTGTCAAAAAGCAACTTGAAATATTTAGTCAAGTTGATAAGTAAGAAAGTGAGGGATCGAACTAATGTTAAAGAGAATGTTTGATTTGATAATTAGTATAAGTTTATTAGTTATTACTTCACCAATTTTAATAGTTTCATATCTTTTGATTTCAAAGAAACTTGGGAAACCAGTATTGTTCAAACAAACTCGACCAGGGAAAAATGAAAAGCCTTTCGACATTTACAAATTCAGAACTATGACAACAGAGGTTGATGATAAAGGTGATCTATTACCAGATGAGCAACGTATGACAAAACTAGGTTCTCAAATTAGAAATTCGAGTATAGATGAATTGCCACAATTAATTAACGTTTTAAAAGGTGATTTAAGCCTGGTAGGACCAAGACCATTACTAATGGAATACTTGCCTTTATATAATGAAGAACAAAGAAAGCGTCATAATGTTAAACCTGGCATTACAGGATGGGCACAAATAAATGGTAGAAATGCAATAACATGGGAACAAAAATTTAAACTTGATGTATGGTATGCTGAAAACCAATCATTTAAACTGGATATGTATATTTTATATAAAACGTTTGAAAATGTATTGAAGAAAAAAGATATTAGTTCTGAATCTCATGTTACTGCAGAAAAATTTAGAGGTAATTTTTAATGAAGCATATAATCTTAATAGGTAATGGTGGTCACTCGAAAGTTATTAAAGATATTATTGATGCATTGTCAGACTATACAGTTGCAGGTTTTTTGGATAATAAGTTCTCTTCATATGAAGAGAATGAGGAATTTTTTTATGATAATTTAGATAATATCAATATATATAAGGAAGGTTACTATTTCTGTATTGCTATTGGTCATAATTTTATAAGAAATAAACTTTTTAAAGAAATGAAACTTGATAAAAAACAATTTCCATCACTGATACATCCGACTTCTAGTATAAGCCCAAGTGCTCAAATTGGATTTGGTACAGTTGTTATGCCTAATACTGT
This sequence comes from Staphylococcus cohnii species complex 1663, assembly GCF_041008415.1. Taxonomy (NCBI): domain Bacteria; kingdom Bacillati; phylum Bacillota; class Bacilli; order Caryophanales; family Staphylococcaceae; genus Staphylococcus; species Staphylococcus cohnii species complex 1663. The sequence goes on along the minus strand of NZ_JBFDVL010000001.1, from coordinate 155,929 downwards.
TATTAATGCAGATACACGAGTAGGCAATCATGCAATAATTAATTCAGGTGCAGTTATTGAACATGACAATATAATAGAAGATTATGTTCACATTTCTCCAAATGCAACACTAGCAGGAAGTGTTGAAATAGGAGCACGTTCACATATCGCTATTGGCGCATCAGTATTACCACAAATAAAAATTGGTAGTGATTGTATCGTAGGAGCAGGTGCGACCGTTATTAATAATGTTTATGACAAACAAATTGTTGTTGGTACACCAGCAAAACCCAAGGAGTGAGAGCAATTGACAAATGAACGAGTATATTTATCTAGACCACATATGGGTGGGAATGAACAATCTTATATATCGAAAGCATTCGAACAAAATTGGATAGCACCATTAGGAGAGAATGTTACAGAATTTGAAAATAGTATAAAATCTTATGTCAATATAGATGAAGCATTGGCTGTTAGTAGTGGTACTGCAGCAATACACTTAGCACTTATAGAGAGTGGTGTAACAGAAAATGATTATGTATTTTGTACATCTTTAACTTTCTGTGCGACTTCTAACCCGATTTTATATCAAAATGCTATCCCTGTATTCATTGATTCTGAATTAGATTCTTGGAATATGTCGCCAATCGCGTTGGAAAAAGCGTTTAAAGAATTTGAAAAAAAATCAATTAAACCAAAAGCTGTTATAGCAGTTAACTTGTATGGACAATCTGCAAAATTAGATGAAATCAAATCAATTTGTGATACATATAATGTAACTTTAATAGAAGATGCAGCTGAATCATTGGGCGCCGAATTCCAAGGTAAAATGAGCGGTAGTTTTGGTGATTTTGGTATCTTTTCATTCAATGGTAATAAAATTATTACAACAAGTGGCGGCGGCATGCTAGTAACAAATAACAAAGAAGCCAAACAACACGCACTTTTTTTAGCAACACAAGCAAGAGATAAAGCAATACATTATCAACATAGTGAATTAGGTTATAATTACAGATTAAGTAATATCTCAGCTGGTATTGGCCGAGGACAAATGGAAGTATTAGAGCAACATGTTCAAAAAAGAAGAGCAATTTTTGATAAGTATTATCAAGAGTTGTCAGATATTGAAGGTATTGAATTTCAACCGGAATTACCTAACTCCAAGTCAAACAGATGGCTAACTGCATTAACAATTGATGAGAAAAAGGCTGGATTTTCGGCAAATGATGTAATTAGTGCACTTAGTAAAGAAAATATAGAAGCGCGACCTGTTTGGAAACCAATGCATTTACAACCACTATATAGTCAATATGAATATTATTTTGATGGTGTTGACAATGCTAAATATTTATTCGAACAAGGTATATGTCTACCTTCTGGTTCTGATATGGCAGTCGAAGATCAACAACGTATTATTCAAATTATAAAAAGATTGCTAGTCACAAAGTAAGGATGGGTGGTATATGGAAAGAAGAAAAAGAAAGAAAAATTCAAAAGCAAAAAAAGTTATTCTAACAATAATCATTATTTTAGGGTTATTTGTAATATTTGCAGCAGCGTTTATTTTTTATAAATTAACAGTATTAAATAGTTCCATCAATAATCCTTTGGATAGAGAGCATTCTGAACTGAGAGATAAGCCGTTAAAAGACGGGGAACCTATTTCTATTGCATTGTTCGGTATTGATTCTGATGAGGTTAGAGCATCTGAGAATGGTGGTCAAAGATCTGATTCTATCGTACTTCTTTCAATTAATCCGAAAGATAAAAACACAGAAATGATTAGTGTGCCTCGGGATACACATGCTAAGATAGTTGGTAAAGATACAGAAGAGAAAATTAATCATGCATATGCCTATGGTGGACCGGATATGGCAGTAAAATCTGTAGAAAAATTAATGGATGTCCCAATTGATCATTATGCTGCTATTAACATGGACGGAGTTTCTACGCTTATTGATGAAGTGAATGGTGTAGACGTTGTTAGTAATGGGGATTTTACCAAATCTAATTATTCTTTTGAAAAAGGCAAAAAATATCACATGGATGGTAAAGAAGCTTTAGCATTTATGCGTAGTAGAAAAGAAGCAGGTGCTGGAGGCGATGAAGGAAGACAAGCACGTCAACAACTCGTCATCGAAGCAGTGGCTAAAAAATCAATGAATCCAAGTTCTATTCCTAAAATTAATTCAATTTTTAATGCGGTAGAAGATAATGTTGAAACGGATTTGAGTTTAACTGATTTAAATGATATTCGCTCTGATTATAAAGCTGCGCAAAAAAATGTGAATCGTCATACTTTAAATGGTGAAAATACTTTAGGCGATGATGACCTTTATTACTTCTATCCTGGTGATAATGATCAAATCATTAAAGATTATCGAGACAATTTGAATTTGAAATAAAATTTTTATCAAACGGCAATTGCTACAATAGCAATTGCCGTTTTTGTGTGAATTACTCTCATATAACCACAAAGGTAGATAAAAGACTATAATTGCTTTTGCTAACAGTATCATTACATTAATATTTTATGAATTTTTCTTAGTCAAGAATCATAATTTAAGTTTGTCTTTATATATTAGAAAATAAAAAGTAATAGGAGTATTAAAATCTTGCTATACTTCTAGCTTTAAGTTATGTCGTCTAATGGAATAAGTTTTACAATCTGAGAAAATAATACAGTCATAGAATAAAATACCCATCATTTCAATGATGAGCATTATCAGTTCGATTACATTGATATCTTTAGGAGAGGGTGTTACATTGCTACTTGAATTATTATGAACTGGTATAATACTATTTAAGTTACTGAGTATTGTAGTTTTTAATATTTCTCTGTATGAATTACTGTTTGATTAATAGATTTAACCGATAGTGTTTGAATGTGTGGTCCATTTTTCTATTCATACATATAAGAATGCGATGTTCTAGGTCACAGTTAACAATAAATGATTGCATAATTTCTGCAACATCCTCAGGACTGGGAATACAATCTTTTAGATAACTTAATATATCTGTTTTTATCATTTTTAGTGAAACGATATTGATTCTGTCATAATTGACCTGCATATATTGGTTATGCTTTCAAACTCCATTTACTACGTGCTTTCGGATTAAGGGGGTGCATGATTTCATTGGTTGCTGGGTTTATAAGTCGTTTCACTTTCTTTTTATGTGTTTTCAACATCTCTAATACTTCATTGACGCGTGCTTCAACAACGGGCTTTTTAGCATAAGCACCCCATGCTAATATCACTTCATCTGATTCTTTCACTGCCTTCATAATTTGAATATCTGTATGCTTATCATAGGCATTTTCTTCTAAATGTTTGAGATTTATAGGGGTTGTAATATTAGAGTATAGATTCACAAAATTGATTGACCCAAATTCATCCATTTCTGACACTTTGTTCATAATGAGTTGGGTTGTTAGGTCAATATTGAGAATGCCATCATAGTGCGGATACATCGTGATGATTGTAAGTGTTTGTTTTTCACTGTCCCATGTCTTTGTTAGTAAGTAGCGGTGAGTTCTCTTTTCGTCAAATATTGCAGTAGTGACAAGTGTATTTGTGATATTTTCCATTGATTTTATCTCCTTAATATTCATTTGGTAATAACATAATGTAATAAGAAAGGTCTACATCATCTTCACGGATAATGTAGACCTTATTGATATTGATAGGTTGATTGATATTTGCCTTTTGAGTTTTCACATACGCTGGTCGTTCTTGTTTGTGTTTGATATATAATTGATTGCGATGTGTATTGAACTGGAATATATGAAAATAATCTACTAAGGTATTATCTTTGGTTTGTTCTTGTTCTCGCTCAGATACGAGTTGCCATAATTGGTGTTGTAAGATATTAGGTAAGTTGTTGGCGATACCCCGGGTGATATATCTATTCATAAGAGACTTCCTTTCGTTCTGACTCTTTCATCCAAATGATGATTTCACTTAGTATTGTAATGACTAATTGTGTAATTTTGATGTATTTATGCATATTATTGTCCTCCTGTTAGTAAGTATCGTTGATCCAAAAGAGGCATGATAGTGTTGTGTAGGTATAAGAAATCCATATCGTGATTTTCGTCGATATAACCGATGGCTATGAGTTGTTTCTGATAGTAGAGAATGAAAGGATAGATATTACTTTCGTGAAGTGTGTCAGAGTAGTAGGTATTAGTCTGAAGTATTTTATTACTGAGTGGGCCAAGTCTTACATATTGATTGGGTAAGATATCATCAGCGATTTCCTCGATAGATTCGCAGTGCCACACTTCGTCCTTTGGCAGATTGAATAAGTTGGTTATATAGTGCTTGAGTTGTTGTTCTAGTGTCATTGTTATGACCTCCTAATGTATTGGATTGACGTATGCATGTGATACATCATTTTGATAATATAAGTTTGAAATACCATTTGTTTCGCCTAGAAATCCCACTGAAATACAGAAAAGATCCCAATCGAAAGTCGTCACAATTGTTGATATGACAAGGAAATCCCGTTATCCCGCTCATTTCTCGGGAAATATAGCTATATATTTATATATCATTTGGATTAATAGGTGTGGTTATGATTTACTTTTTTCTTTTTATATTATTTATTTATAAATAATAATGGGATTTTGGGATTACGCTTGCGTAATCCTTCTCTTACATGAAGTTAGCCAATCCCGTTACTATCCCACTTATATTTTGTTTTGGGATGTTCTTTCGTCATATCAATATAAGCTTCACATTGAGCCATGATTTGTTAGCGTGTTGAATATATTTGTTAGATAGGTGTTATTGAATGACGAAAGGACACTGAGAAAATAAGTTGAAATATATATAATTTAACTTTGACTAACTTTGACTTTCTGTGTAATATAAAGTGAAAGTCAAAGGAGTTGAAGCTAGTGGTAAGTTTTAGTAAATATGGTCATTATTCAGATGATGACTTGAAGTATGATATGAATGGTTCCATTGATGGTTATCATTTATATGATGGAATATACATTACTGATAGAGTTTGGTTTTACATGCAGGAAAAAGATATGGATTTTGAAGATGCTCTCAATGCATTAGGTTTGAATTATGATGAAGCTATTGCAGATGAGGAGGATATCCCAAAACTAGACGAAAAAAGACAGCGTCTGATGGACGATCCATACAGGTTTCCATTTGAATATGATGAAGATAAGTGATAGGCAAGGTGCATAAATGCATCTTGCTTTTTTTATTAGATTTTAAGGTAAAGAGTTTGAGTCAAAAACAAAGACGAAGTGCTGAGAAGCACTTCGTCGAGCTGAGTATTATTGAAAAGTTGTTTAATAATCTCATTATTGAGCTTGAGTGTGACATAGAATTGCTTTTTATGATTACCGTCTTTACGAATATCAATACGGTCAATGATTGTAAGATATAATGTTTTGAGTTGTGCTTTATCCATTGATTCTATGTTTTGAAATATGCGACGTAAAATAGCAGATATTTGTTTAGTATCATATGATGTTTTCTCTTGATTTTGTTGGTGCTTGAGTTGATTCATTTGGTTTGTAATGTCATTGAGTTGTGTTTCATATTGATGAATGGTTGGTTTGAGTGCAGATGTTAAGTCTGGATTGTCTTCGATGGTTTGAATTAGATTTTTTAGTTTAGTATTTATTTCATCAAATTGTTGTTGTTTATAAGCAATATCGTGGTTCAATGCACCAATATCGACTTTATTCTCTTGATTGACACGTTGTAAGACTTGGTTAATGACTTTATCACTTTTGACAATTTCGAGTATTTGATCCATGACGTATTTTTCAATCACATCAGCTCTAACGCTATTAGCAGAACATACTTTTGAGCCTTTGTTTCGGAAGTTACTACAAGAATAATAACGTATTCGCTTCTTAGTACCATCTTTCAATGTGTTCGTTGTGTTACTAGCTGCCATTGGTGCACCACATTGTGGACAGTGAATAATACCCGTTAATAGATTGGTTCCTTTTCCATGAACTTGAGGTTTTTGACTAACTTGTTTCATACGTGAATGTACTTTATCCCATAGTTCTTGACTAATGATAGGCGAATGCTTCCCGTCAGCTACTACAGGATTATCATTAAGGCCTTTACGTCGCTTTTCATTCCAATCTTTATATTTCGCAAATTGTATTTTACCAATGTAAAAAGGATTGGAAAGGATGTATGCTATAGCTGATGTACTGAATGGATTACCTTTCTTTGTTACATAACCTTTATGATTAAGTGCATTAGCCATTTTACGATATCCGTGGCCTTTAGCATATGACTCAAATATATATTTAACAATATTGGCTTCATGTTGGTTTATCATGAGTTCATGCTTACTATCAGGTATTTTATCGTATCCTAGTGGTAAATTCCCTTGATAATAGCCTTCTTGTGCACGTCTGGTTTGACCCATGAATACGTTCTCGACAATATTATTACGTTCAAATTCTGAGAAACTCGCAAGTATTTGTAACATGAGTTTACCGCTACTCGTATTGACTTCCATACGTTCAGACAAACTGAAAAATTCGACATTTTGCTTATGCAAATCTTCGACAATTTTGAGTAAGTCTGATGTATTACGTGCAAGTCGGTTTGTTTTATACACCATGAGACAATCGATATGACCTTCATTCGCATCCTTCAACATACGTTGGAGCTCAGGGCGGTTCATAGATTTTCCTGAGATACCACGATCAGCGTAAATATCTGTGACTTCAAAATGATGAAATTGACAGTATTCTCTAATCTGATTGATTTGGCCATCAATACTATAACCTTCTGTACTTTGCATTTCCGTTGATACACGAACATAGATACCGACACGTTTTTGTTTGAGTTGTTGCATGATTTTTTCATCCTTTCTGATTAAGCAATCGATGATTGTACCGCTTGATTAACAATGTTTAGTGGCTCATCTTTTAAATAGATGCCGCTTAGTTCTTTATTTTTAGTAATATGAATGACATCAATAAAGGGATATAACATGTTTAACGTGAAACGTTTTTGTATCACATTATGAAATGCGCTTTGGATACGCTTAGAATTGATAGATGTTAGCGTATTTTGTTGGTGTAAGGTTTGTATTTCTGTTTTGAATGTTTCTGCATCTATCGTTCCTTTGGCTAACTTATTGATGAGTTGTGCTTGGGTATACGTGCGCTTAGTTTCCAGTGTGTTTTGTTTTTGGATGTGTTGTTGAATGGCATCATTTATTTTGGAATAGACCTGTTGGTCTTGAAAGAAGTGTTGACATGTTTTTAAAACACTTGTTTCTATATCTTTAGCGTTAATCCCTTTAAAGTCACAGACAAAACGAGATTCATTCATATTTCGAGGACAGACATAATAACGTAATGTATTATGTTGCTTTCTTCTAATTGTCATATTTGTAAGTGTGGCGCCACAGCATGGACATTTGATTTTTTGTTTCAGTTGATTAGCTGAAGGTGTTCGTTTGACATGTTTTTCAGACCGTAAAATCTGCGCTTGTTCATAGCTACTGATAGAAATAATAGGTGGAAACATGTTGTCATATTGTCCATATTGATTGATAACGCGACTACAGTAATTAGGATTCATGATAATAGCGCGTACTTGGTAGGGTTTACGCTTGATATATTGATCATCTGTTTCTAGGTATTGCGCAATTTTTTTATAACCATAGCCTTGTAGGTAGTAATGGAATATTGCCTTCACCGTTGGTGCTTCATCTTGATTAATTGTGAATGTGCCATTGTGATAGGTATAGCCAAATGGTGCATGTGTCGTGATGAGTTTACCTTGTCTAGCTTTTTCTTTAAGACCATTTTTGACTTGTTCACCAATATTATCGGACTCTAATTCTGCGAGGCTTATGAATATATTGAGCTTTAGGCGATCAAACGCTTTATCCATATCAAAATAGCCATCATGAACACTTAGAATATGAACATGGTATTTTTGACATAATTTCATGAGTTTTAATGCATTTTTTAGATTACGATGAAGTCGATTCAGACGATAGCAACATAATACGTCACATTGTCCTTGTTGAATCAGTTCAGTAATTTGTTTGTAACCATTGCGTTTATCAGTGCGTCCTGATTGCTTATCGCTATAAAAGGTAATGTGTTGAATATTATGCTTTTCGGCTAATGCCTTGATGGTTTGTTTCTGGGTTGAGAGTGATTGTTGTTTGAGTGTACTTTGACGTAGATAACCTATTGCTTGTTTCATCCTGTTTCCTCCTTCCAAATTGATAATATATATTTATGAACGAATTTATAGTTAAGCCCAACACCAGTAAGGTGTTGGGCGTTATTATTAGTCATCAGCGTGATTGATTTCTTCAATCACTAAATCAGCGAGTAATGTGATTAATTCGTCCAATGAAAAGACCTCCGATTCTATAAAATATTTAAGGATTTGATAATATGATAAACAGTCATTCTGTCGTCTCTTGTACTTTTCACAAAGAAATTAGTGAGAGCTACCTCATTCATAAATTCAGGGTGCAATTTATAAAGTATCAAGAGTTTACGTTGTGTCTCAGTTAACGTATAGGATTCTATATCATAGTCATGATCAATATAATTTACGACTAATTGTTGATTCTCTAATTCGACCAAAGAGCATAATGTGTATTGTGTTAATTTGAATTTAGTATTCATTTTAATTTCCTCCAAGTATTTGATTAAGTAAGCTACAACAGCCTTTAGGGTGTTATAGCGATATTTTATAATCCTAAATCGTCATTTGCTTCGGATTGTTTAGCTTTCGTTACAAAATCTTCTAGCAAATTTTTATTTGTATTATCAACGAATGGTGGTGGTATACTAGGCTCTGTTTTAGAACTCAAACCAAACATTGAAGCATAAGTCATATCTAGCTTAAGATGGTAAAAGACAATAGTCTTCTTTTTACCATTAGAATCTGGAACGCTACGTTTTGTTGTTTTACGGTTCCGATCAGAATGGATATAACCTTTGTCTCGTAAAGCATCAATTACAATATTTACATCTTGGAATTGATTTTCATTCAACATATTTTTAAATACATTTTTCAGGATTTTAACTTGTATGTGGTCTTCTTTGAGTTCAATAAGTCCATAATTCTCAATCATTGTTGATAGCTTGGCATCCTCAGAGAATTTCCCCCGGTTTTGCGCTACAAACTGAACAATGACCTCGATAGATTTCTCTGCTAGTGAGCGTTCTGAAACTGACTCCAAGTGATAACTAACCAAGTATTCTCTTACTGCATCTATATCAATAGGCACTGCAATAACACGTTCGAATATCCGAGCAGATGTCGCAATCACTGCATAGCGTTTGAACATACGAATACCAGTATTACTCGTTTCATTTTTTAGTTGTTTTTTGAACCAATCATGTTCCGTATGAAACCATTTAATTACTTCGTCTTCACGTTTTAAAAGATATTCAGCTACTAATGGCATGATATGGCCATAATTGACCGATGTAGCCCTTTTAATTGCATCTGCATTGTCAGCACTCGTCGTAAAAGCTTCTGATATTTCAATGGTACGAACATTTAATCCATCATTACGTGCACTATTATTTAAAACACTGTGTTCTGCCGTACTTATCACTGAGGTCCCCCAATTTTTGAGTGCTTTGACATTACCATCTATATTAGATCGTTGTCGGCCTTGTCCTTCTGCCAGACTGTACAACAACCCAGTAGTGTCTTTGAAGGTTGCAGCCGATAATTCGTCCAATACGATAGGCAAACCATAATTGCTACTTAAATATCCTTCAAGCGCGTTTCTAGTACCATTCCAAGACCTAAAAAGTGTATTGCTACCTTTAGTAGGATTGCCGGCTATTGAAACAGCTAAAGCGGCTGCAGTCGATTTACCTGTGCTTGAATTTCCCATAAATGAGAAGATGGTTCCCGCAAACTCGACCTCATGTCTTGTTTTTAGGAAAGCCGTAACTAATGAAGAAGCAGCAAATACTACTGCAAGTTCTAGGAGTAAGTTCCCTTTAACTTGTTTTAAGTACATCTCCCACCAGCCTTTGAAAGTACCTTTTGGTTGTAAATCATAGTGTGTTTCACAAATGATTTCATTAGCTTGAGATTGCTCTATTTCTTTTGAAAAGTATGGTTTATCCAATGAAATGACCATACCTTCATCATCAGACTGTAATACACCTACGCCGGTATATAATTTAGATAATGGAAGTGACTGGCGCATCGATTGTAACGCATAGCTTAATGATTTAATGTACCGTTCATTGATGTTGAAGCCGTACTTAATCAATCCAGGTAGCTTGAAAGATGTTAAGATATCTGATGCTTCAATACGTTCAATATTTTTTCCATCTGTAATAATCAACTTCTCAACCCCTGTAGACGGGTCGAGAAATTTATTTTCAATAATGATGGGACTAGACAATTGAATAATTTTTTCTACATCATTGTTACTTTTAGGTGGAATCACTTCATAAAAGCCATTTGAATTTAAAAAATATGGATATTGCTTGAATATGTTGTTAGTCATTAGTTGTTACCACCTTTCCAGTTACTTTTGTGACGCATTGGATTAGGACCAGTTTTTTTATACAACAAACTACCATTCTTTTTACCTACAATCTTAAATGGAAGTCCTGGCGTATGCTTAATCCAGTAAGCAAAACGACGTCCAACTTCACGTTGGTCGTTAGTGCTACAGACCATACCAGATTTCTCTCTTAGCTCACTATAAGTGAACGTACTTCCCACCGATTGCTTGAATGCCATAGCATACATACAATTATTAATTTTATTTTGTTGCTCAGTTTTCTTATTCATCTAAAACTACCTCCAATTTATATTTGAAAATCAAAGGTGCGCACAATTAATTTTCTAAATATAGTATCGCATGAGTTATAATGATTAAGGATTAGAATAAAAAGGTGACTTTTTATTACTTTAAAGTGTTAGGGTGATTTTATGAAGGAATGGGTGGAGAATTTATTTAATGATTTAAAGGATGTCATTGAACTTGAAGTTGCATTACACCTAATGATTAGGAAGAGAGAACTTGATTCATTAGATATTTATCCAAGTATTACTGAATTTTTTGATTATTTAATATTTGATGCAGAAATAGCAATTCAAGATAAAGAAACGCTACATAGACATTACAAAACAGCGAATATCCATAATATATTACGTGTGAAATTGAAGCCTAAAGATAATTGGGAAGAAGAAAAAATACTAAACCCAAGTGCATTACAAACTATTTTTGCTATAAAATTAAAGGATAAAAACTTAACAAATGGATTTTTGATTGAAAAACTAGACATTGAAAAATTGAATACAACTTATAAAAGAATTAATGCCAAAAATGAACAATTAATTAAAAAAATAAATAAAAATTCCAAGCAAATGAAATTAGAGAATAAATTAATTCCTTACAATGATTTATTGGATTTATATAAATATTTTATGGATGAAATAGATTACTATGATTCTGATTTTGATTGTTTACGTTCGTTACTTTATTTAGAACTTGATTTTTCATTTGTACTTTATAATGAATTATTGCGACTTACTCACGAATTGAAAAAATTGGTGAAAAATATTAATAATCAGAAGTTGGAAACATTATTAGGAGAAGTAGCTATGGAATTATCGAATGTTGAATTTCCATGGATCAGATTAAAAATATTGAGAGCAAGTATTGATAATATAAGTAAGTATAACGACATTGAGTTATTTATGTTAGATATTAATTATGTAATACATACGACTATGGATGAAATAGAAAAGTGGATAAAAGAAGCTACGTTAGAAGAAGATATTACTCAATGTGTATTAGGGGACGAAAACCGAATTCCGTATTTAGATTCTATACATGGAAATAGGTTTAAAAAAGATACACTTTTTTCATACTACAATTTTTTATTAAATATATTTGACATAAGATGGCAGTATGGTCTTGATTTTAATGATCAAGATAGAAATAGGTTTAATAGATCAATTAAGAATCAACCTATTATTTTATGGGGATATAACTAATGGAGGATGAATTGATGATAACTGAGGACATGCTAAAACAAATTTCAAATATTTTTAATGGTGATAATGAAGATAGTGTTTATAATTATAAAACTGGTGCAGACCTAGTGAAATTTTTCAATCAATATTTTAATAGAAAGGATGTATATGAAAATCCTTTTCCCTCAAGATGGTTGTATATTGTAAATATTTTGGAACAGTTATTGCAAGAGAAAAAATTAGATGAATTTTTTACAATAGTTTTAAGCAATCGCTATCTTCAAAGTGAGTTACGTGTTAGTGAAGTAGAAGCTATACGAAAATCTAATGAAGCTTTAGCACATTTTAATGAAGTTTTACAATATAATGGCTACTATTTGGTAGACAATAATAATGAGTATAAGCTTGTAAAAAAAGATGATGATTTGAAATATATAACAAGCGGTGGGTTATGCAGATATTTATGAACAGAAATCAACTGGATTTATTATAAAGAAACTGAAAAAAGAATATTATAATGACAAGTCAATATGTAGTAGATTTAAAAGAGAGTTTGAGATTGCCAAATCTCTGTCATCAATGCACTCAGTCGTTGATGTATATGAATTTAATATTAGTAGACTTTCATATTCAATGGAGAAAGCTGAGATGACATTAGATTATTATATTACTAATTTTGAAGTGGATTCAGAAAGTAAAAGTAAAATAATAAGGTTAATACTTTATACTATTTCGGAAGTACATGAAAAAGATATAATTCATAGAGATTTAAGTCCTACAAATATATTTTTTACTAAAGGTGTTATAAAGATTGCAGATTTTGGTTTAGGTAAAGATTTAAATGTTTTGTACTCTAATCAAACTTTAAATACCAATGCGGTAGGTCAATTATTCTATTGTGCACCGGAACAGTTACACGGTCTTAAAGATGGTAACAAAAAAAGTGACGTCTTTTCTCTAGGACGAATTATTAATTTTGTTATGACTGGAAGTCATAGTGACTTTTCACATACCTTTAGAACAATAAGTGAAAAGGCTACAAATGAAAGTCCAGAATATAGACATAATAGAGCTCAATATTTATTGGATCATTTTGAAAAGGCATTAAAATATTATAATGATGGAAACAAGATATTTGAAATTAAAAATAAGATTGACAGAGGCATTTTTGATGAAGATGTAGAGTTTTTTTATTCAGGACTTTCTGAAAATAAGCTTTGTCGTATAGTATTAACGTCGAATTTTAAAACCAGAAAGCCATTAATTGAGTTCATGAAGATGAAGGCGAGTTATGCAGAAGTAATAATACAAAATACCAATAATGAATATAAAAATGTATGTACACGATTCGAAGATTGTGATCCATTCTCAGATTTTATGTATGAAATTTTGAACGACACCTTTTCATTTAGAGTTAAAGAGGTAGCAGCCGGTACTCTTAGTGAGATAGCATACTCTGCTAACAGATTTCATGCACAGAGGTTAATTGAAGAAATTATATCGACTGGAATTGAACCAATAATCGAAGATATTTTAAAAGGAGATAAATAATGAATAATAGTTTTTTAGAAGAACTAAAAGAAATTTTGGATTCATATGAAGGTATAGAGACAAAAAAAGAAGGTTTCGAATATGGCGGGTTTATACAGTGGCCTAGTTTAGATGATTATGAAGACATCAAATTGAAGAAGTATTGAATTTGGTAGGTATAGAAATACCTTTTGGGTCTAATATGGATCCATTAGAATTTTTTGATATTTTAAAAAATATGAAAAATAGTGGAAGAGAAATATATGAAGATATTTATAATGAATCACTTATTAAGAAGGAAGACGAAGAAATTAGTGTAAAAGAATTTGTAAATTTAATTATGGAATACGAGGTCGAAATTCCAACAATAAAAAGTTTGAAGAGTTCAATAAAAAAAGTATTTGAGACAAACGAGGTTCCGCAAGATGTTCAATATGAATAAGATGAATATATACCTGAATCATCTAAAAAATGGCCGTTAATAATGGATGATGATTTTATTTTATTAAACAAATAAATTTAAATTAATATAAAAATGAAATAGATAAAATTAAAAATAAAATTTCAAAGGAAGAAGATGTATTAATAAAAAAATCTTTGATGTTGACAATCTTTGTTTTGTCGGAAAGCTATGTCAGTTCGTTAATTATTTCTAACTTACCTGATAGGGATGAAAGCTTAATAGATAAAACATATGAAAAAATTATTAAACAATATATAAGTGATAACATACGCACAAGAAATGGGAGGAAAAGACTAGTAAAGGATTTTTTTGGTAAAATAATGATAGAAATCCCTCACACTAGGTTGAGAGATGCCCTTGCTCACGAGATAGATAAAGTTGAATTGAATGATAATCGTTTTAAATATAATAAAAGTAGACCCAATAAAAACGAAAACATTATAGAAATTGACATTGAGCAAATAATTAATGAGCTAGAACAATTTCACACAAATTTAGACTTTATTTATGACCTTTTACACTAATTTCATAGTTTAATGTGAACTGTTTTAATATAGATTCTTACTTATTGATTTATAATATGGGTAATAGAGAAATAATGTATTCGTTTCTTAAAATTGCAGATGATTATTTAGAAATTTAAAAGTTTATGACACGAAAATATGAGAAATTAAATAATTGAATTGTTTTGTATGGATGTAATTCATATGAAGTAAGAGTATGAGAATAAAAATTATTCAAGGAGGAATGTGAAGAATGTATTTATTATCACAAAATAACCTAGAAGAAATCGAACCAGTTACCTTTGGAGAAATGAATATACAAGAAAAAGATATAGAAGAGATGTTACGACAAAACATCGAAATAATTACAGGTGAAGAAGAATCTTTGTTAATAATTGGAGATCAAATAAAAAATAAAGAAAATGCTAGAAGTGATTTAACTGCTTTAGATCAAAATGGGAATATAGTTCTTATTGAAATTAAAAGAGATTTAAAGGATATTAAGCAAAGAGTAGAGGCCTTTGAAATTCAAGCTATTAGATATGCAGCTAGTTACGCAACAATTGAAACTATCTCTGATGCAGTGAACAAAATTTATGCCCCATATATAAATAAACATGAAGAAGAATTTTCAAAAGATTTAACTTATCTTAATAGCGATGAATTAGCCAAACGTAAAATAGTTCAATTTTTAGAAGTTAATAAAAGTTTAGATAATTTTAATAAATCTCAAAGGATTATATTGGTAGCTTCTGATTTTGATGTTCAAACTTTATCGGCAGTAGCTTGGCTAAGTGAGAACGGTGTTCAAATAGAATGTTACAAACTAATACCTTATGTATTCAATGGGTCTTTTATAATTAATGCTGAGAAAATATTACCGGCAACTAAAAATCAAGCACACTTTATAGACATAGAGGACAAACAAACTTTAAATAGCAGAAAACAAGCAAAAAATAGAAGTCTCCCAAGGCTTAAAGATATGATTGTTTGGGGAGTAGTTCAACCTGGAGACATAATAATTCCTAAAAATACAGATATAAAAGGTACCATATTGGAAAATGGGTTTATTAAATGTGGCGATGAGGAAAAATCACTTAGCTTATTTGTCAAAGAAGCATTGGGATGGTCGAGTGTTAAACCTTATATATTAGCTATACATGAACAAACTAATAAGTCTCTGTCACAAATAAGGATTGAATATATGGAAAAAAATAATATGATTTAAATGAAGGTTAAGCACTTAACAATATTATGTTGAGTGCTTTTAGTAATGTATCTGACAAGGGGAAGCGTATTATAGGTGAGGGGATTTATTAAGTTATATATAATTAAAAACACGATAATGACTTAGTATATTTGACTTATTCTTAAATTTCATCGTTCATGCTGAATCGAAAATATAGCGTGTAATTTCAAATTAAATCTTGCTCTTTGCATTTTATCACTGCATTAATACATTATATTTTATTTTTGTAATTGATAGATTAAGTATTGTATCTATCTAATATATGAAAACTGCATTTAATGTCTTATAATTGTATTAATAAACTCAGAAACACAAATATGTATTGAAATATAGAACAAAATTAGTGAAATAAATTAAAAAGAGCATCTAATAGAGAGGGGATTATATATGGCTATTTTTTATGTTTTCCAAGGAGTAACATATGAATTAGAAAAAGAAGGTGGCTACGTATGGTCACCTCAGTTAACTAAAAATGGTAAAAAGAATTCTGGATATAGTAACATGATGAAAATTAAAAAAGGTGATTTTATTCTACATAATCAAAGTGGCAAAGTAGTTGCCATAAGTGTTGCTAGAGATAACTATAAAATAATTGACCGGCCTAGTGAGTTTGATCAGAGTGAAACTGCCGATTTATGGAATAAAGAAGGATACCTTGTCAAATTAAAGTATTATCCGTTTGACGAAGATTTAAATACAGCAGATTTTAGACAATGGTTAATTGATAATTATAAGAAGAATAGTGCATTTACAGTCAATGGTAGGGGTAAGCAACAGTATATGTGTAATTTAGCTGAAGAACATGCTGTATTTCTTCTCGAAAAAGCAATAGAAATACAAAAAAATCCGGAAGTTCTGATGCATTTAAAAGGTGCGTTGAGTGAAATCTTAGACGAAAAGAATCCAGAATATAATCAAGTTGAAAAAGATTTAATCAACAACGATTTAGATAATAATATAGATGAGGATCAAGTTAATAGAAAAATTTCTAGATTTGAATCACAAACGACAATGGTATCTAAATCTACGGGAAGAACTATACCTAAAAGAAATCCTGAAAGAGCAGTTGAGGCATTAATACTAGCAGGTTATAAGTGTGAATATAACCCAACTGATAGAACTTTTACAAGGAAAAATGGCAAACAATATACAGAGCCACATCATCTGATTCCAATTAGTAAATACCAAGATTTCGATAGAAGTCTGGATGTTAAAGAAAATATTGTGTCTTTATGTAGCCATTGTCATAATCTGCTTCATTATGGAAGAGAGGATGAAAAGAAAGAAGTGTTAGAAACATTATTAATGGATAGACAGGAACAATTACGTGAATACGGAATTGCAATTGATTTAGAAGAGTTATCAGAATATTATAAATAATAAACTTTGTTTTAGGGTACTTGTTAGTATTTAGATGATTGAGTTAACAATAAATATGTGAGGTATCTACAAGTTAATTTAAAGAGAAAAACGGTGATTATACTATTACAAGGGCATATTTCATAAATTTACTTTAGTATATTGTATTACAGAAACATTGTGCTAAACTTAAAGCAATATAATATTACCGTAAAGGGGATTGGTACTATGAAATTTTGTCCAGAGTGTGGAACTAAACTCGAAGAAAGTGTGAAATTTTGTCCGGAATGTGGCTATAAAATAGTAAAACAGTCTATCGAAAGTAATGAAGTAATTGAAATAAGAGATAAAATGCATTCAGAAGATTATATAAAGAATTTATTGAATAATTCATACTTAACAAACCTATCCGTTGCTCCAGATATATCTGAAAAAATATTGGTCAACGCATCAGTAAGTATTGCAGAGAAAATTGATCCAAATGTTATTATTGCGGTAATTGATACGAGTACTTTATCTAATGGGAAGACAGGAGTTGTTTTTACCGGTTCAGAAATCTTTATTAAAAATGCTTTTGAGAGTAGTAAGAATGTTCAATTAAAAAATATTGAAAACGTTCAATATGAATCTGATACAAAAATAACAGATAAAGGTAAAGTTGTAGATTATGAAAAAATCACTATTCATTATAAAGATGGAGAGTCTATAATATTAAATTCAGAAGAACTAGGTAATAATTTCCCATTTAAATTATTAGAAACATTATTAAAAGATTTTAATAATAAAGTTGATAAAATCTCTTCAAAAAACCAAGTTGTGCAATTAAGTAATATGAAAAGTGAGATAATTTTACTTTATTTTAGAATAGTTATAGCATACTTAAAAGATGATGATGGTATTATAGATAGTAAAGAGTACAAAGAATTAGTCAGCTTAATGACAAAAGTAAAAGTAAGTAAAGAACTTGCTAGTAAACTAAGAGACTATAGATTTGAACATATTGAAGAAAAATCAATTATAGAATTAATTGATGATTTGAAAGAAATTTTAATAGAAGAAGATCTGTCAGAAGTAGCAGTTCAGCAATCTTTGGGTATGGATATATTAGCAATGCATAGTGATGAACTAGATGAAATTAAAAAAAATGAAGTGTTAATTAGAATGCTAAAAAGATTAAATATGACTGATGATCAAATTAAATTTACTGTCAGAAAGCTAAAAGCTGAAAAAGAAATTTTAGAAAATAGATTAACTGATAATCAAATTAAAGAAGTTGCAAAAGAGTTAGCTGCAATTGCTGGAGGAGCAGGAGTATCCCTGGGTGCATTGGCTATAACTGGTGCTGTGAGTGGTATAGGGGCAAGTGTTTCAAGTGGATTAATGGCACTTGGCTTTACTTTGAGTACGGGAGGATTATTTTTAGGATTAGCTGCAGTAACCACTGCTGGATATGGAATGTATAAAGGTGTTAAATACTTCTCTGGAACAAATGAATCTGAAAAGTATGGAATTAGAATCCAAACACTTAATGACAGGATTTCCCAATTGAGGATAGCTAACTCATATATAATGGAAGATATAAACTGGTTAAGTAATAAATCAATCAAATTTGCTGAGAAATTAAAAGAATCTAATGAGCTTAGTAACGAATTATATCAAGAATTAGAATTTATTATAACTCAAAATCAATCATTGGCTGATGCTGGTGCATTAATTGAGACTGAAGAAACATTCTCAGAATACGAGCTAATATTTTCAAGTATCCCCCCAACTTTGAATATTGGAAAATATAATGAGCTTCTTAATAAAAATGTAAACAAAGTTTATGCTGATGAAATTATAAAAAAAGCATACATTGTTACTGGTGATTTAGATAATCAATCTGAAATTAGTGATGCACACTTACGTGAGGATATAGAATTGGATGAATTGAAAACAGTTCAAAATATCCTTGATGAAATTGGTTATTTTGATGTTAAGTCCGCAAGTCTGGCTCAGGGTAAGTCTATAGCAAAAAAAGGTTTCTCAAGTCTTAAAAAGTCATTACTAAATGGTGATAAGGATGAATAGAAAAGGAGATCAAGAAAAGCGTGTAATAAATAGTGCAGCGGAAAAACTGTTAGTTGATTATGAGCTTCGAAATAGAGCTAAGGATAATTTAGATAAAGTAAGTCATAATATACAAAAAATGGATGACAATATTGATCAACAAATAGAAGTGAAAAAAGACTTATTAAATAGTTTGAAAGCTAGACGAAGTAGTATTCATGAAGATTCAAAGATCAAAAAGGATTTTTTAGATAATGAATTAAGAAATAAATTAAGAAGTGGACAATCATATACTGCAAAAGAATTAGAATTAATAACAGTGAATCAGATTAATACAATTGATATTGATAGAGATGATTTTGATTCAGATGAATATAATAAAGAATTCGCTAAAAAAGAAAACATTAATATTGATAGTCCGTTCTTAAATTTATATAGTAAGAATGAACAAGTAAAAGTTGCGGAACAAATGATCCAAAAATTTGATTTACTTAATCTAGACAGTGATGATTACTTGTTTGCAACTTCAGCAGGTTTAATAGCTGGATTTGTTGATACTATTTTTGTAGGTACTATAGGAAAAGGTAAAGATGTCAAAGGATTACAAAAAATGGTGGATAAGGGCACAGAAAAGTTAGTGAAAAAATATGCGTTACATCAAAAAATAGCAGAGTTAAATAATCAAAAGAAAAATGCTAAGTCACAAAAAGGTATAAACGAAATTGAAAGAACAATAAAAGAATTACAAAATGGTCGACAAAATTTTGATATAAAATCTAGCATAAGATATTTAGAAAAAAAGCATAAAGTTGGTTATGATGCTGCTACATCAAAACATATTAAAGGTATGTCTCCAGATAATCATCATTTGTTGTCACTTGCTCATGAACCTAGTTTATTAGGCTTGATTATAGGAATTTATAATCAACTTACAGGAACGGCTACTTATATGTCTAAAGAAGGTAAAATTATTAACACAGTAGCGGAAAACGCTAATATAGAATTAACAGGTAGTATGCCTAATCAAATTATTCAAACAATAAATAATTGGTTTGGGCATATTATGAGTGACTTGTCAGGGAGTAGTACATCTAAAGGACGGGGAAGCGGTTTGCCTGTTCCTGGTTGGTCTTCTTTACAAAAGTTACAGTTTGGAAATGTTAAATTAAAAACGAATAAACCTGATACGTATACATTTGCACAAGTATCTGAATGGATGTTTAAGAATGGATATGATGTCAGAGCTTTTACGGCAGAATTAATACCAGTTTTAATTTATGAAACACTTATAAGACTATATTGGATTTATAAGCAGCATCTATATTACGGAAAAAGTTTAAAAGATAGTTTTCCAATTGCTAACAATAGAGAACTAGTAAGATTATTGTTAATAGGGGCATCAACTTTTTCAACAATCGATGTAACACACGGCGTGATAAAATCAGGTACAAAAGGTGGTGTTCAACCTCTAGGTATAGCAACTTTTATAATGACAGTGAATAAACCTGGTTTAATAGATTTAGGCTTCAGAAGTTATCAAAATATTCGTTTTGAATTAGAACATAAAAAACACGTTGATCATATCATTTCAAAAGATATAAAAACAGAATATAATCGTGTGATGTATTCTGAAAATATTTTTGAATAGTGATTTTTAAATAAAAACATATTAAATCTGAATAATAGGCCTATTGATAAACAATTAAAAAGAGTAACTGTTGGTAGTCATTTCTATCAATAGTTACTCTTTTTAAAAAATCGCATCATAAACTGATAAGCAGAAGCGTATCACAAATGATGCGGTTTTTGATAAGGTTCCCCTTGTTAGTGATATTGCTAAAAATACCAAAATAAAATTGAATTTATTTTGGTATCAATACTTTATTTTAGTTTTTTGAGTCTTAAATCACCTGTGGTTTCGGCTCCAGTCCAATACTTTCCAGTCAATCCATTTTCTCCAACTATTAATCTTGCTGTTCCTCGATTAATAGGATTTTTCTTTTCAAATTCGGCTTTTGGATTTGTTATATAAGTATAGTACAATATATTTTTACCATGTTCTTCAATAATATCTGCTGTAATACTATTACTAGTAATTTCATCGCTTCTTAATTCAATATTTACTGTTAAAAAAGTTTGTTTTATTTCCACACCTACCTCTTTAATTCCACCTTCTTCATAAAAGTATCTGAGTGTTGCCTCATAATCTCCTGATATATCAGCCTGCTTATTAAATATACGAAACAATTTCCACTTCCACATAGACCTTTCATATCCTATAGTAATAAATGTTGATATTGTTACAGTATAACTTATGATATCTATCCATCCTATTTGCCATACCGTACATGATACTATAATAAGTAACAGGAAAAAGATTCCTGTAAACCATCCTGCTACTTTAATCAAATGATTTATTTTGTCATTCATATTTTTTCTCACCACTATATTCAAAAAAATTCTTTACATCTAGAATAAAATTTTTATAAACATTATTTTTTTCTTGAGAATCGCATAAATATAGAATGTCATTAGGTTCTTTAAATTCACTTAATTTATCTATATTATCTATTAAAAATGCAATTAATGCATTAAATGTATCACCTAACATTTCATCATTGCTATATTTGTAATCCGGTATGTTCCAAAACAAACCTTCAACTCCAAATGAAGAAGTTTGTTCTGCATTTCCATTTTTACTATCTATTAATTGATATCTTATTTCCTTTATTATTCTAACCATCTTTTTATATTTATAATTTGTATTGTTATTTTTTATAACACTATTATTTATATGCTGTTCCGGATAATTTATAATTCGTTCACCTTTATCTGAATAAATTGTGATTCCTCCAATGAAATTATTTGGATCATCCATATAATCATTACTATAATCTCTATATCTAAAACACGGTACACAATCTGTTTCTTTACGGTAAGTATTGCCATTGATTCTAATTGCTTTATTACCTCTTCTTACCTCGCTTCTTCCAAATCTTTCAATCAAAGCTTCTTCTACTTCATCTTTAAAATGATACGGAGGCTTATTACTAGAGACAAATTTATAATTTTCTCTAGTTTTACCTTCCCTATATTTATCAAAAAACTCACTTTCTTTTACCACTGCAATATCAACGTCACTATTTTGTCTTACATTGGTATTTGTTGCATACGAACCTTTAACAAATATACTTAATTCATAATCTTTCGATGGATTCGTCATTTTAATTTGATATGATAGCGTATTTTCATTTTTTCTGTGTATACCTTTTTTTGTTTCATACCCTAAAGATTCCAGAGATTCTTGGATAATTCTAATTGCGTTTTCACACTTTTCTTTTTCTGAATCTGATAAAGGCCTAGAATATAATTTTAATTGTTCTTCACTAAATAACATAATGTCACCCCTATTTTTAACTAAGTAAGTAGAATTTAAATTTGTAATTTCGTTATAAAATGTTGAATTATAAAATATTGCAAACTACTTATAGATATTATACACTACTCCATTAATAAAAATTAAAATAATTAGAAAAGTAGTACATAATTCTAAAATTCACAGCGCCTAAATAGGTATATATACTATAATATATTGTAAAGATGGTTAAAGGTAGGGGGTTTTATGATTACTATTAGTCCTCATTATCATTATTATTTCGCTTATCAAAGATAAGATAAATTATTACTATTGCTATAGGAATGAAAGCAGAAAAAATAGCCGAATAACTACCATTTTTAATTAAAACTGGTAAACAGACTACCATAATTATTAAGTATATAGTTAACACTGTGATGACATAAACTTTACTTTTATTCATCCTGTAACTCTCCTTAAACTTATTATTTCCATAAAATTAACATACTGTTTTGATAGTTTTTAAATTTCATCTGACTTTTTATCCTTTTCATGTGTTTGATTATTGTCTTATTTATTATTATCATCTGTATTTTGACCACAAGCACTTAAAATAATAAAAGAAGACAAACCTAACATCCCTAATTTTCTAAATTTCATTATTACATCTCCTTTATGTAAGCTTCACTTTCAATGCTATCAAAAAACAAGGCGTTGTAAAATACAATAAAATAAAAATATACTATACTTAATAATATCAATATAAAAACACTGCAATAACAAATGATTAATTTGTTTGTCTGTATTTCCATAACAATTTAAATGTTATAATTATTAATAAGGTAATCGTTGAAATACAATCACACGATATAATTATTGATCATAAATAGACAAAATAAGTTCAGGGGGATGTTATGGTATACCAAAGTGAGTTTGCGTTAGAAACTGAAATGATGGAACAACTAAAATCCAATGGCTATGAAACGGTAACGATTAGAAATGAACAACAACTATTAGATAATTTCCGTTCGATATTAAATGAACGTCATGCTGATAAATTAAATGGGGAACCCTTAACAGATAAAGAGTTTCAACGTTTATTAACTATGATTAATGGTAAAGGGATTTTTGAAAGCGCTCGTATATTGCGTGATAAAATGCCTTTGAAACGAGATGATGAATCTGAAGTGTATTTATCATTTTTAGATACGAGAAATTGGTGTCAAAATAAATTCCAAATCACAAATCAAGTATCTGTAGAAGACACATATAAAGCGAGATACGATGTCACAATTTTAATTAATGGTTTACCCTTAGTTCAAATTGAACTTAAACGTCGTGGCATTGATATCAATGAAGCTTTTAATCAGGTTATGCGCTATCGTAAACAAAACTACACTGGCCTTTTCCGCTACATACAATTATTTATTATTAGTAATGGTATCGATACGCGTTATATCTCTAATAATGATGGCGAAATATATAAAAGTCATATGTTTTATTGGAGTGATAAAGAGAACAATCGTATCAATACATTGAATGAATTTACTGAAACATTTTTAAGACCTTGTCATCTCGCTAAAATGATTTCACGCTATATGATTTTAAATGAAACAGACAATATCCTTATGGCTATGCGCCCATATCAAGTTCACGCTGTTGAAGCCTTGATACGTCAAGCTACAGAAACGAGTAATAATGGTTATATTTGGCATACCACGGGCAGTGGTAAAACATTAACTTCCTTTAAAGCGAGTCAAGTGTTGTCAGAACAAGATGACATCAAAAAAGTCATCTTCCTTGTCGACCGTAAGGATTTAGACAGCCAGACAGAAGAGGAGTTTAATAAATTCTCTAAAGGTTCCGTGGATAAGACGAATAATACGGCACAACTCGTTAAACAATTAAAGGATAAGAGCTTACCACTAATCGTTACCACAATTCAAAAAATGTCTAAAGCAATTCAAAATAATGCGGAAGCACTAGATCAATATAAGACCGATAAAGTGGTATTCATTATCGACGAATGTCATCGTAGTCAATTTGGGGATATGCATCGCATTGTCCGTCAACATTTTAATAATGCGCAATATTTTGGCTTTACGGGTACCCCGCGTTTTGAGGAAAATCAAAGTCAGGATGGTCGGAGTACTGCGGACATTTTTGGTCGATGTTTACACACTTATTTAATTAAAGACGCGATTCATGATGGTAATGTTTTGGGCTTTTCCGTAGACTATATCAACACCATTAAAGCTCAGAATATAGATACAGAGACAGATGAATTGGTTGAAGGTATTAATACCGATGAGGTCTGGTTATCCGATCAACGCATTGAACTCATTGCGCGCCATATTACAGAAAATCATGACAAATACACAAGAAATAGACAATATTCAGCGATATTAACTGTACAAAGCATTCCAGCACTTGTGAAATATTATGATACGTTTAAAAAGGTCAGTAAGGACTATGAACATCCCTTAAAAGTTGCAGGCGTGTTCTCTTATGCCGCCAATGAAGAACGTAATGAAGGAGAAGTGGATGAGGCACACTCTAGAGAAAAATTGGAAGAAGTCATCAAAGATTATAATGATAACTTTGGCACAAATTTCTCGACAGAT
Organism: Staphylococcus cohnii species complex 1663; assembly: GCF_041008415.1. NCBI lineage: Bacteria > Bacillati > Bacillota > Bacilli > Caryophanales > Staphylococcaceae > Staphylococcus > Staphylococcus cohnii species complex 1663. The sequence continues at coordinate 130,822 of NZ_JBFDVL010000001.1, read as the reverse complement.
ACTTTCCAAGAATACTTTAATCATATCTCTAAAAATGTCAAAAAAGGTGTCAAAGATAACAAAATTGATGTTTTAATCGTCGTTAATATGTTCTTAACTGGCTTTGATAGTAAGGTATTAAACACATTATATGTAGATAAAAATCTGAAGTATCACGATTTAATCCAAGCCTATTCACGTACGAACCGCGTGGAAAAAGAAACCAAACCGTTTGGTAAAATCGTGAATTATCGTGACTTGAAACAAAATACCGATAACGCCTTAAAACTGTTCTCTCAAACTGAAGACACAGATCGTGTGTTAATGAGAGATTATGATGAATATAAAGCCGAGTTTGTTGACGCGTTAGCTGAATTGAAAGCTGTCGCATTGAAGCCTCAAGATATGGATCAAGTTCAAGATGAAAATGAGAAAAAAGCGTTTGTAGAAGCATTCCGTTTAGTTTCAAAACTAGTGCTGAGATTGAAAGCATTTGATGAGTTTGATTTTACAAAAGCAAATATCGGTATGGATGAACAAGAATTTGAAGACTATAAGAGTAAGTATTTTGCGATATATGACGAAGTGAAACCTAAACGTGGTGAAGTTGAAAAAGTCTCTATTCTGAACGATATTGATTTTGAAATAGAAATCTTACGTAATGATCGAATTAATGTATCTTATATCATGGATCTCGTCAGACAAATTGATTTAAAAGATAAGGCAGAGCAACAACGTAATCGTGAACAAATTAGACGTATGTTAGACAACGCGGATGATCCAACTTTACGTTTGAAACGTGATTTGATTCGTGAGTTTATCGATGAAGTTATACCTGAATTGTCTGAAGAAGACAATATTGATGAAGCTTATATCCTATTTGAAAATGCGAAGCGTGAATCAGAATTTAACCAATTTGCGAGTCAACAAGCAGTTGATGAACAGGTACTTAAAGATATCACAAGTGAATATGAATATAGCGGTATTGTCAATCAAGATCACCTTAAGGATCTTGTGGGTGATAAAAAATTACGAGAAAAACGTCAAACGAAAAAAGCAGTCACATCATTTGTCGAAGAAGTGACAGAAAAATACAGTAGCTAGAAATGGTATCAAACCTTTGTGATAATAAATATTGCAGAGGTTTTGATATGCGTTGCTAATACAGAGGATAATTAAATAAATTTAGCATAAAGCATTTTAATAAATGGAGGAAATAACATGTCAATTACAGAGAAACAACGTCAACAACAAGCTGAATTACATAAACGTTTATGGTCCATCGCCAATGATTTAAGAGGTAATATGGATGCGAGTGAATTCCGTAATTATATTCTAGGACTCATTTTCTATCGCTTTTTATCAGAAAAAGCTGAAACAGAAGTTGCAGAAGCATTATCAGGTGAAGATTTAACATATGAAGAAGCTTGGGAAGATGAAGAATATCGTGAAGATTTAAAAGCTGAACTCATCGAGAATGTGGGTTATTTTATTGAACCTGAAGACTTATTCAGTAGTATGGTTAAAGAGATTGAAAACCAACGTTTTGATATTGAACATTTAGCACAAGCGATTCGAAAAGTAGAAACATCGACACTTGGCCAAGACAGTGAAGAAGATTTTATTGGTTTATTCAGTGATATGGATTTAAGTTCGACACGTCTAGGGAATACGGTTAAAGAGCGTACGGCACTCATCAGTAAAGTCATGGTTAATTTAGGGGATTTACCATTTGTGCATAGTGATATGGAAATTGATATGTTAGGTGATGCTTATGAATTCTTAATTGGGCGTTTTGCGGCCAATGCAGGTAAGAAAGCTGGGGAATTCTATACACCCCAACAAGTGTCAAAAATCTTAGCGAAAATCGTTACATTAGGTAAAGACAAGCTAAGAAATGTCTATGACCCTACGTGTGGTTCAGGCTCATTATTACTACGTGTGGGTAAAGAAACAACGGTCTACCGTTACAATGGACAAGAACGTAACAATACAACATATAACTTGGCTCGAATGAACATGTTGCTACATGATGTACGCTATGAAAATTTTGATATTCAAAATGATGACACATTAGAAAATCCAGCATTTTTAGATGAAAAGTTTGATGCGGTTGTCGCTAATCCACCTTACAGTGCCAAATGGTCTGCGGACAGTAAATTTAATGATGATGAACGCTTTAGCAATTACGGGAAGTTAGCGCCCAAATCAAAAGCTGACTTCGCCTTTATTCAACATATGGTGCACTATTTAGACGACGAAGGAACAATGGCGGTCGTCTTACCGCATGGTGTGTTATTCCGTGGCGCAGCAGAAGGCACAATCCGTAAATACCTTATTGAAGAGAAGAACTATTTAGACGCAGTGATTGGTTTACCTGCGAATATCTTCTATGGTACTTCAATTCCAACATGTGTCCTCGTATTTAAAAAATGTCGTGAAACAGATCAAGATGTCTTATTTATTGATGCATCAAACGAATTTGAAAAAGGTAAAAATCAAAACCATCTTACAGATGAACAAGTTGAAAAAATCATTGAAACGTATAAAAACAGAGAAATGGTTGATAAATATAGTTATGTGGCAAGTCTCAAAGAAATTGAAGACAACGACTATAACCTCAATATTCCAAGATACGTTGACACATTTGAAGAAGAAGAACCAATTAACTTAGACCAAGTTCAAAAAGACTTAAATCAGATCGATGACGAAATAGTACAAGTAGAACAAGAAATCAAAGTATATTTAAAAGAATTAGGAGTGTATAAACATGACTAATGAAATGAAAAATGTACCTAAATTGAGATTTCCAGAATTTACTGGGGAATGGGAGAAAACGACAATTGGTGACATAGGAAGTTTTTACTATGGAAAAAGTGCTCCTAAGTGGTCAATAACTGATGATGCAACAATTCCATGTGTGAGGTATGGTGAATTATATACAAAGTATAAAGGTATAATTAACGAAATATATTCTTACACTAATATAGATCGAAATAATTTACGTTTTAGTAAAGGCGGAGAGATACTTGTACCCCGGGTTGGAGAAGACCCTATGGATTTTGCCAAATGTTCGTATTTACCATTTTCTGATATCGCTATTGGAGAAATGATTTCTGTATATAATACCAATCAAAATCCGATATTTATAACATCATATTTTAATAGTAAACTGAAATACGAATTTGCTAAAAGAGTAGAGGGAGCGAGTGTATCTAATCTTTATTATTCATACTTAAATGATATAAACTTGCTAATCCCTAAAATAGAGGAACAACAAAAAATAGGCGATTTCTTCAGCAAACTCGACCAACAAATCGAATTGGAAGAACAAAAATTAGAGAAGTTAGAAGAACAGAAAAAGGGATATATGCAACAAATATTTTCACAAGAACTTCGCTTTAAAGACGATAATGGGGATGAATATCCAGAATGGAAATATAATTATTTAGGAAACTATCTAATTTCGCATGACGAAAAAACTACTGAAAATAATCAATATCCAGTTTTAACATCTTCAAGGGAAGGATTATTCTTACAAAAAGATTATTTCACAAGAGATGTAGCTTCTAAAGATAACACAGGATATAACGTAGTACCATATGGTTTTTTCACATACAGACATATGAGCGATGATTTAGTATTTAAATTTAATATAAATTATCTGGTCCCTAAAGGTATTGTAAGTACATTATACCCTGTGTTTAGTACGAATGATAACTTAGATAATTACTTTCTTAGAGAACTACTAAATAATGGCATAGAATTTCAAAAATATGCTTTAATGCAAAAACAAGGGGGTTCAAGAACTTATATGTATTTTAACAAATTAAAAAATTTAAAATTACATATTCCAGTTCTTGAAGAACAACAAAAAACAGGTTCATTCCTAGAAAAACTAGATAAATTAATTGAAAAACAATCTGCTAAAGTTGAGTTATTAAAAGAACGTAAAAAAGGGTTTTTACAGAAGATGTTTGTGTAGTTCTGATAACGACCTATTATGTAAACAATAAAAATGAGTACCAAAAAAATATAAAAACGCGGTTAGAGAAATATTTCTCTAACCGTATTTTTAGTATCTGCATTCTAATATTTATTAATTATTCTATAGTCCTATTAAGAGTATATTTTAATATACCTTTACATATAATTTTTTACTTTTATTCTTTGCTTTATCTACACTGTATATTGTTAATTTAGTACCTTTTTTCTGTGCTTTAATATTGAGTTTATAATTACCTTTTGTATCTACAGTAGCTTGACCTATCCTACTTGATCCTCTATAGATATAGATAGTTGAATTTTTTTCACCTTTTCCACTAACAACTTTAGATTTTGTTGATATTTTATTTATTGTGGGTGTCTTAGGTGCTGTTTTATCTATAACTTTTTTGGTAATAATCTTACTTTTTTTATTGTATTTATTAATTGTAAATATTTGAATATTTGTACCTGCTTTTTGTTTTGGAATACTCATAAAATATTTACCATCAGTAACTTTAGCTTTTCCTATTTGTTTATTATTTACATAAGCGTAAACCATCATATTGGATGTAGCTTTTCCTCTTATTTCTTTTGAAAAATCTGCGATTGTATCGACTGTGAATGAAGCTATATTTTCAGTTCGTTCAACTTTAAATAATTTTTTATCAAAATCATAATCAAGTTCATTATCGTTACCCAACTTATCAGAAGCTACAATATCATCAAGTATTATATCACCTGTTTTAATGTAAGATGGTATTTTGAATTCAAGAATAGCTTGCCAGTTTCCATTACTCATTTGTTTAATATCTCTTGTGAAATTCGCAAAGGTCATCGGAATATATTTTTGAGAGCCATCTTTATATACATCGGGTTCTAATGTATTTAGTTTAGCTTGGACATAAGCGATATCATTCTTGTCTTGCATTTCAATTGTCATTTTTATTGTATCATTTGGATTATAAATTTTTTTATCTGTGTAGTATTTAATGATTTTTGGACCATTAAATTCTTGTTTGGGTTTAGTTGATTCATCAAACGCTTCAACTTTATATTTGCCTAAATCGGATGTATTATTATTTAACACTTTTATAAGTAAACCATTGGAATTACTATATGATCTCGTATATTCTGATTCAATGTCATTCCAGCTGTTAACTGTAATATCAAAAGCATCATCTACCATTTTCTCAGGCAATTGAATAGTTATGATAGATTCCCAATTACCATTCGCTTTCTTATAAAATGATGTCGTTCTACCAACCAATGAAGTTTTATCAAAACGATATGGTGGATCGTCTATATACCATCCACTAGATCTATGTGAGTATAATATCGCTTCGCTGTATATAGGTTTAGTAAAGTTCTTGTTATGCTCAGTATATATTTTAACTGTGTCACCAGGTTTGTAATTAATGCGGTCCGTTTCGATACTTAAAATACCTTCATATTTCTTATCATAATAAGTATTTTTATAAGTACTGTTGCCATTTATGTTTTTCAGTCTATTTGTATTTAATTGTTGCTGTTTCTGTATAGCTAATGTTTCATTATCGGTTTGGCTAGATTTGGCTTGAGCATTATATAATGTCTGTTGATTTGGTGAACTCATTTGTTGTGTAGTAATAGATTCAGGTTTTTTAATTTGTGTTAGATTTTTAGAATCCATAACTTTTTCTTGAGTATGATCTGTATCTTCAACGACGCCTTTGTAATCTAGAGTGTTTTTGCTTTTATTTTCTTGTTGAACCACTTGTTTACTTTTACTAGCTAAATAATTATCATTTTGATTATTATCAACTTTGGGATTTTCATTTTGGGGTTCTGTCAATGTGCTTTGTGCATTGGTTTTTATATCTTTGTTTTGAACATTTTCCGTTTTAATATCGTTGCTCTTTATACTTGTATTTGTCTCTTGATTATTTATATTTTCTGCTTGTTCTTGCGTGATTTCAGATGCATTAACGCTATGTTTATTAAACAGGAAAAACGTCATACATATTAAAATAATACTTTGAGTTAAAATGCTTTTTCTTTTAGTAAATATTTGGATAAAGTTTTTATAGTTTTCTTTCATTTACTTTCCCCTTTTTAAAATTTATTCTATTGTAACTTTTTGTTCTTCAATTTTTTCATTCATCAAGCCGTCCCAAATTTGAACAGTTCCATTTTGATCTATAATAAAGGTGTATGAACCGTGGCCACTCTTATTATTTGCTGCTATTCTCCATAAGCCATCATCTTGTGCTGAAAATTCTGGTTGTTGAAAATTTATAAGAGAAGCATCTCCGCCATCAGTTTGATTAACAGCTGCTATGACATAATCAAATACATTATCTCTATTCACTTTCAAATCAGAAAATTCATCTTTATCCGCAGTTCTTTCACTACTTCCTTCGTGAACTTTTACTGTTTGACTACCATCATTCTCTTGCTCTTGACTATTATTTTGACTTTCATTCGATTGATTCTCATTATTAGATGTTTCACTAACATTTTGAGAATTACTGTCGTCATTCTCTTTTTGCTGAGCTTGTAATTTATTTTTCTCTAACTCTACTTCTTGATACTTGTTGTATCCAAAAAATCCAACAGCTGCTAATATGCCAACAATAGCAATTATTGTTATTATACTTAATAATTTTTTCATGATTTATTCATCCTTAAATTTTAATAATTGCCACCTTGACCATTGGATCGTGCTTCAACTTGACCTCTTAAATAACCAATATAATCTCCAGAACCTTCAGCTCTACTATCAACAGCGGCAGCTTCTTCTTCACTCATGCCTTCTTTATATGCATCTAAGAATTCATCATCAGACATGTTTTTAGCATCTTCAGCTGTATATTTAGGTGAACTTTCTTCTGTATTTTCTCCATTTGTAGCTCCACCACCAGATTGGGCCATTACACCTTTTTCAAACTCTTCCTCTTCTTCAGGAGAATCAAATTCACCAGTATAATCTATGCCATTCTTAGTTTTTTTAATTTCTTCACCATCTTCTGTTGTTCGCACTTCATTAGTATTGAGTTCTTCATTAGAATTATTATTTGTGTTTGTTGATTCTTGAATTTCTGTTTGGTTTGTAGTTTGATTTTGTTGTTCTTTTTTGGAAGTTTTGTTTTTACTATCTTTTTGTTTGTTTTCAGTTACTTTAGCTTCTTCTTTTTTAAGCTCTAAATCTTTGTAACTACCATATGCAAATACAACAGCAACTCCCAATACTGCAACTAATAAAATAACGCCTAAACTTGCAAAAATTTTCTTCACATTGCTTTCCCCATTCTATATTTATTTTAATTTTATATTAATCTATTTTGCCACGCTTTTCTATATATTATTTGAAAATATTTTAAAAAAACACATATTTCTGAAATTAATTTATCTATGAATATTCATTATTAATTTCTAAGGGTTAAACAAAAAACGATTCAATGCTTTTTTGAATTTACTTACAATAATATTTATTTTATATATTTTTTTAGTTTGAAGAGTTTTTTGAATCAAGAAAATTATATAGAATTTTCTTGCATAATACATTAATATATTGGTATATGTATTATTTTATTGTTATGGGAGCGGGGATTATATGAAATGTTCAAATTGTGGAAGTCATGTAGAGAATAATGATAAATTCTGTATTTATTGTGGGCATAATTTAGAAAATGAAGAAATCATGAGCCAAAAAAATGAAGTTTGTCCGAATTGTTATACAGAAATAGAAGATCAAGATAAATTTTGCATGAATTGCGGATACAATTTAAAAGAAAAAGAAGATGAAAGTATAGAAGAAAATCAGAAAGCAGAGCTTAAAGAAACATTCAAGACGAGTGATAGGATTGAAAAACAAACAGCAGATAACATTGATTTAAAATATGAAGCAAAAAATTTATTTAATAGTACTACTAAATCTATAGGTAGGTTTGCTGGTAGTGATGAAAGTTTGGATTTGAATTTAAAAGATATGTTTTCAGAAGTATTTAAATCACATTCAAAAGAAGAAGCGGATGAAATATTTATTGCAGGTACCAAAATGACTACACCATCACTAGATGAAGTCTCTCAAGAATGGGGTAAACCTTGGGTTTTTTCAAGAGTTTTTTTGGCCTTCAGTATTACTTTTGCAATGTTATGGGTTCTAGGAAGTGTGTTTGAAAACCCAAATGCAATACCTGGCTTGATATTTATTGGAGCATTGACAGTGCCATTGACTGGTTTGTTCTTTTTTTATGAATCAAATGCTTTTAAAAATATTAGTATATTTGAAGTGTTGAAAATGTTTTTTATAGGTGGTGTATTTTCATTAGTTAGCACCATGATTCTATATAATTTTGTTACTTTTAGTGACGATTATTATTTATATGGAACCATGACAATGTTTGATGCAGGTTTAGTTGGATTAGTAGAGGAGACTGGTAAAGCTGTCATAGTCATTTATTTTATAAATAAATATAAGACTAATAAAATTTTAAATGGATTGTTAATTGGAGGAGCAATTGGAGCAGGATTTGCAGTCTTTGAGTCAGCCGGATATATATTAAGTTACTATTCTGAATCTGGAGTTCCTTTAATTGATATGGTATTTACAAGAGCATGGACTGCTATTGGTGGACATTTAGTTTGGTCAGCGATTATTGGAGCAGGAATTGTAATTGCTAAAGAAGAAAGAAACTTTGTATATAATAACTTTTTCGATAAGCGTTTTCTGTTTTTCTTTTTCTCTTCAGTAATTTTACATGGCATATGGGATACCTCTATTTCATTAGTAGGAAGCTATATACTAAAATACTTAATATTAATTTTTATTGTTTGGCTTTTTGTATTTGTATTAATGAAAGCAGGTTTAAAACAGGTTAATACTTTGCAATTAAATGCAATCGATGCTAAGGAGGATATAAAATGATGAAGTATTGTCCCAATTGTGGAAATAAACTCCAAAGTGATAAAGCATTTTGTAATCAATGTGGTACACAATTAGAAAATGAAAATCGAAAAAATAAATACCGCAGAATAACAGAAAATAACTTAAAATCCATTAATAATACGCAACAAAGAAAACATAATAAGTCAAGAACTTGGAAAATCATAGCTATAATAGGTGCAATTGTTATTTTATTATCAACTTTATTTTTTGTAACTTACTTTTTTTACAAGAATGTCATCTCAGATAACGAAGCAATAAATGTATTTAAAAGTGATAGCCAAAACAATAAAAATAAAGAACAAACAGACGTTAATGTATTATCATCGAATTTTAGTGAAAATTATATGAATGCAGATAATACTGATGGATATGCGGGTATAAATATTGGTATGTCGAAAAATGATATAAAAGAAAAATTCGGAGAACCTAATGATAGCATATCGATGGATATTGGGAATGTGAAAAAATATAACAATATTGGAGTATATTACGGGATAGATAAAACTGTATCGAGTGTATATATTTTGCCAGAGAACATATCAACAACTGATTTTAAAGATTTTCATGGTGAACCAACAATAGAAACTGATTCACAGTTAATATACGATGATAATCCTGATAATAATTTCACTATAATTATCAATATTGATGGAGATGAAATACAATCAATTGAAAACACTTATCAAATTGATGAAGATACCTTGAATAATATGACATCTACAACTAATCGTGATAGCGAAGTATCTGCTTCATTTACTCATGAAGCCATAAATTATACTGGAGGAATTGAAAAAATATTAAATACAGCGTTTAACGCTGAAGATTATACAGAACAAGAAAAGTCATTGTCTGATGCTAAAGATATGACAACGAGTTGGGACGGTTCCATTATTGATTTAAAAACAATGGCTTCAAGCAAACAAGAAAATGAAATCATATCTCAATTAAAAGAGTTTAGAAATCAAAGAGATAAAATATTAGATAATATCGAAAAATTTAATGATAATAGTGACTCACAGGCATGGCAAAATGCTCAAGAAGAATATGAAACACTTAAAATTGAGATCGAAATTTTTAATGATGAATACTTGGAATAACTAATATAATTTTTCAAACTCACTTTAGAGACAGTAAATATTGAGAGCCCTAAATTATTCACCTGTGATAAACCAATGATGTAATCAAATACATGTGAATACACAACGCCTATAACATCTCATAAAGTTTAAAGTGACCATATCAGTGATATGTACATAATAACGCTTATGATAAAGGGGTGGAAAATAATGGCAGCAGAAACACACAAAGGTTGTGTTAAGTGTGGAAATACAGAAGTTGAAGAAGGAACACTTTCAGCGACAGGTTCAGGTTTTTCTAAAATATTTGATTTGCAACATAATAATTTTACAACAATAACTTGTAAAAATTGTGGATATACAGAATTTTATAAAGTGGATAAAAATAGAACAACAGATATTGTCGATTTGTTCTTTGGAGGATAGAAATTATAAATAATTAGCACGGTGCATAAAATACTGTTTAAATGCTGGTGAAATGTAATCGTATTTTATATCTAGTCAACATTATGAGGTGGACTATGAAATCTTTTAATTAGATTTCTGGTTCACTTTTTTAATTTAACATTTACTTCTATTTAATTTGAACTTAATACTATTTTGTTACGTTCGTGGTAATCAATATGAATTGGTAACTTAAAAAATAGATAGGAGTGGCGTTATTTTATGAAAAAAAGCACCTCGAGTATCATATTTACGATGTCAGCGGCAGGTATTTTTGTAGGGACACAAGATGCTAGTGCATCGGAATTAGAGGATCAACAGAAAACAACAGAAGCAATCAATGAAACGAATCAAAACGATGATACAATCACACAAACTTCAGAAAATGAGTTGGAAACAGAATTACCTTCCAATAAAGTAGCTAACATTGAGGGTAATGATCAGGAAAGTGCAGCAAATGATACAAAGGCACAGTCAAAAGCAAATAATAATCAAAATTTAACTTCATCTAAAAATGCCGATGAGGAAGTAGACCAAAATACACAAATTACATATAAGCAACAAGATGAAAGTAATAAACATATACAACCATCTGATAATCAACAACAAAAAGAATCATATACAGCAGCGAAAGAACAACCAAAGTTACCAAATCAATCGACTTCCAATCAGTATAATCCAGGAAATAAGCAACAGTGGGAAAATGAAGCAGATAAAACTGATGGTGCTACTTCAGAGCAACAGTACAAAGAGGAACAATTAGATAAAGGAACAACAGAAGATAAGCATAAGTCGAACAAAGCGTTAACATCAGATGAAACAGCTACAACAAAGAATATAAATCAGCAAAATCAATCACCTCAACAAAATAACAATGAGCTTACTAATCAGGAATCAGATAATAAAAAAACAACTGCACAGCAAACACAATCTAATGAGCATCGTTATGCGATTATGACGATTGGTAAAGATAACACAGAAAAGAATTTAACTTGGTACCATGAATCAGACGAGCAAGGTTATGTGGAAATTGCAAAAGCAAATGAGCAGGGTGATTTTTCTAATGCAAGACGTCTTGAAGGAGAAACACATAAGGGTAGCAATACAAAACGTTTGTTAAATAAAGATATACCCAAAATGAATTATACTCATGCAACGCTGCCTCATTTAGAAGAAAATACTACTTACATGTATCGCTTTTTCAACGGTGTTAATGGAGAAAAATCACCGATACGTCGTTTTGATACGAATAATAATGGAGAAACAAATTTTATCGCAGTCGCTGATCCACAACTAGGTGCTTCAGGAGATTTAGTAGCGGATAATGCAGGATGGCAAAATACTGTGAATCAAATGGCACAGTTAAATAAAAATCCAGATTTCTTAATGAGCTTGGGAGATCAAGTCAATTTGCCTTGGGATGAAAAGGCATATAGTGGTTTTATAGAAGCCAAAGGGATGGAAAATTTCACAGTTGTTCCTACTTTAGGTAATCATGATCGTGCCAATAAAGCATATTCTGAACATTTTAATCTTCCTAATTTGCAAAATGGTGGTAAAAACTTTGCGAGTTCTGATTTTTATTTTATGCACAATGATACACTTTTTGTCAGTTTGAACTCTGAGAGTTTGGATTATAAAGGGCACGAAGAGACGATGAAACGTGCGATTGCAGATACTAAAGATCAAAATACCAAGTGGATTGTCGCACTCACTCACAGAAATCCATATTCAGCAGGCAAACATTCTGATAAGTTAGCAACAAAAATCAGACGTGATAAATTTGCGCCGTTGATGAAAAAGTACAATGTTGATTTAGTATTAGGTGGACATGACCATTCTTATAGTCGTTCACATGTTATGAATGGTAAAGATGCTCAAGTAAAATGGGATGAAAATGGAGCGGCACCACAAACATACTCGAACCCAAACGGTACAATTTATGTAACATTAAACTCTGCTAGTGGTAGCAAATTCTATGAATTAGATGAAAAAAAAGATTATGCAGTTAAATCAATACAGGATAACCAACCTGCTTATACGAAAGTGAATATCACGAAGGATTATATTGAAGTATTAACATACCATGTACCACAAGGTAATGAAAAACTTGGTGACCCGATTGATCGTGTCCGCATTAATAAAGATGATAATTAAACATGTTTTCAGTTATGATATGACAAGTGATCACTTTATCAAAATATAGAGCGGTAAGTCGTCGGGTTGTGTGCCGTCAGTATACGCTACCGTGTATATTAAGTGTGTATTGAAATTTTTATGTTGAACTTTACCGTGTGATATATCGCAAGTATTCATTTTTACTTACACCGCAATTTTAAAGAAATACGATATTTAACAACCACATGAATAAAGCATAGTTAGAGTTGCAGAAACTAATAATATAGTAGACCTGCAACTCTATTTTTATTTAAATCCTTACCTGTTTCAGTATTAAACACAAAATAAAGACGAAGTGCTGAGAAACACTCCGTCGATAGCATAATAATTACATTGACCTTTTGTAGTTATTGTAATTTTGACTCTAATTGATGTACAAGATGGGTGAGCATAGCATTAATGGGTGTAGGTATGTTGAATGTTTTTCCATAAGCAGCTATTTGTCCATTAAGGTAATCTATTTCAGTTAAACGTCCGTTTGAATAATCTTGATGCATTGATGGATAATGAAGGCCTTGAGCTTCTTTTGGATAAGCTGCTTCAACTTTTTTTAATAGTGCATGACTATCTAAATGAATACCTTTTGCTTTGGCAACTGCGACAATTTCTTCAATGATAGGCATAACCATTTCAGCTGAATCCGGATGATTACCAAATTCATAAATCGTTTTGTTTAATATCGTACATAAAGGATTTAAAACACTATTTAATGTAGCTTTAGACCATATTGCTTCGAATACATTATTACTAATTTGAGCATTCAAATTTGCATCATTGAGAATTTGAAGTATAGCATGCGTATGGTCATCGGTCTCACCATCTGCGCTTTGTAAATATATAGATCCTTCACCCTCTAATAATAGTTGTCCTGGTCCACGTAGACCTGCAGTCCACATCGTTACTGCTAGATAAATTTGAGATAAAGGGACGATTTGTGATAGTCGTTCTTCATGACCTAAGCCATTCATCATACTCATTATAGCTGTATTTTGATGGATGCAACCAGCTTCTTGCAATTGTTGTAACATTGCCTCAGAGTGCATTGCCTTGGTCAATATAATGATAAGATCAAACTCAGTTGAAACCTCTTTGGTTAAAACTGCTGGGATGTTGACTGAATAGTTATCCGTCCCTGTTTTAATGTCCATACCATCTGTATTAATACTTTTGACATGTGCTTCCCAATTATCTATAAGTGTAACATCATAACCAGCTTCTTTTATGGATACGCCTATTCGTCCGCCCATCGCACCAGCTCCCGCTATGCCTATCTTATACATTGAAATACGCTCCTTGTTATTTTCAGTTTGAAAATATTAAAATACACTTTAACTATATCATTTACATATATTGGCAACAATGTTGTGTAATTTATAATTTTTTGAATATTTATGTGAATGTTGTAATAAAGGAGGATAGATTTTTAATAAATATAGCGTTAATCAAGTATCTTTGATTTTGAATTTTTGTTACTTTCATTTGAAATAAAATCAGAATACAAAGAATCTAATCTATATAATAAACCACTTTGCTAAAGTACCCTTTAATCCTATTTCTACAGTTAACATTCCAATAATTAAAGTCTCTAAATATACTATTTTGAACCTTTTAATATATTAAATTACTTTTTTTACTCTACATAAACTTATGGTCTATATAAATAATTGCAAATTAGCAGTTAGAAATACTATTATGCATTTTAATAATAATATTACATGAAATAAAATAATATTATTTTTTGGTTACGCAAATTTATAAAAATAAAAGTTTTAAAAATATTTTAAAAATATGTAAAGTTTAAATCGTTGTGCCATTATATGTCGTTTCTGAATTGTACAATAATATTACCAAGAAAGAAGGTGACTTAGTTGAATCGTTTACATAGGCTTTTGAGTATATATACACGTTTTTTAAAGCGAAAAGAATTGGATAAATTGGAACTTTCTACTGAGTTTAAAGTCAGTGAAAGGACAATTATAAGGGACATACAAGAGATTAGAAATTATTTTTATGATAATGATGAGTGGGTTGAAAAAGAGAAATTATTTTCAATTACAATAATTATAAGTACTCAATTAAGGATTACAAAAGTGATTTTTCAGAATTGGATTTTCATCAATTTATAAAGAGTGAGAAAGATAACTAAGAAGAAAAGAACAGTTTAATTTAGCGTAATTGATTAAATGCAAAAAATAAAAGGTATTAACTTAACTTATGTGATAGTGAAAATAATTTATCAACGTATATATAAGTCTTTCTTCTTGGTGTACAAAATAAAAGGAGGGAATTTTAGGAAATGAATGGTAAAAAAATGGATTTTTTATCTAACAAATTAAATAAGTATTCTATCCGTAAATTCACTGTTGGTACAGCTTCGATACTAGTTGGAGCGACTTTGCTTTTTGGATTGAGTAATGAGACAGAAGCACAAGAAAAGAGTACAAACTCTACAGATATTGAAGCAGTACATAATGATAACCAAGTTTCAAAAGAAGAAGCTCCAGAGGAAGCAACAGCTGAAGAAAAGGCGTCAGGAAGTGAAGTAGCTTCAAAAGAAGAAGCTCCAGAGGAAGCAACAGCTGAGGACAAAAAACAAAAACTGAAGATACACAAAATTCTGATGAAATTACAGATAACAGAAAATTAATTAGTAGCGAGTTATCTAATTTAGTTAAAAATGAATTAAAAGATACAGAAAAAGAAGAAATTATAAATAAATTAGAAAAAACCACTCCTAGTTTATCAGAGGAGGAAGTGAAGAAAGTTGTTTTGGCTGAAATTTTGAAAGATTATAGTGATAAACAAAATAGTCAACCAAAAGCAACTTTCCGTTCGGCTGCTAGAACTACATCTTCTGGATCAGAAAACAAATTATTGAAAGAATCAGAAAATGTAACTAGAGCAGCAAATGATAATATGGTTACAGTTAAAGGAACAAATAATTTTAAAGACTATGGAGATGTGACTCACCGAGTATATCCGGAAGAATTCCCCGAAGATGGCGTTCTTACAGCGATAAATCCTGTAAATAAACCAAATACTGGAACAAGTGGTGTATTAGAATATAACAAAAAAATAGATTTTAACAAAGATTTTACAATAAAAGTACCGGTAGCAAATATGAATCAAGGAAATACAACAGGCTCAGATGGTTGGGGCTTTATTTTTACAAAAGGAACTGGGCAAGACTATTTGGATAAAGGCGGTATTTTAAGAGACAAAGGTCTAGCAAATGCATCTGGTTTCAAAATTGATACATCATATAATAATGTTGGTGGCACTGCAGATGCAATGGATGCAGATAAGAAAAATAATCTCAGTCAAATCGGTGGTGCTGCTAAAATTGGCTACGGTACATTTGTTACTAATGGGGCTGATGGAGTTAGTAAACAGGTTGGTTCAAATGCTTTAGGATCAAAAGACAAACCGATAAATAAAATACAATACGCAGACAATACAACTAATCACAATGATGGTAAGTTCCACGGACAGAGACTTAATAATGTAACATTGAGTTATAATGCTAGTACTGGAATTATAACTGCATCATACGCTGGGAAGAAATGGGAAGCTACAGCTGCACAGCTAGGAATCGATAAATCTCAGAAATATAATTTCTTAATCACTTCAAGCCAAATGTCTAAGAGGTATGCTGGCGCTATTATGAGAACAAATTTAGACGGTATAACAATTACTACACCTAAAGCTGATTTGATTAATGATAAAGAAGTCACAACAGAAGCAATCCCTCATGAAATTAGACGTGAATTTGATCCAACCTTAAAACCTGGAACAGCTGATGTTATAGTACAAAAAGGTCAAGATGGAGAGAAAACAATAACAACACCTACGAAAGTGGATCCAGATACAGGAGAGGTTGTAGAACGTGGAAAGTCTAGTACTAAAATCACTAAAAACCCAGTAGATGAAATTGTGCATTTTGCAGGAGAAGAAGTACCGCAAGGTCACAAAGATGAGTTCGATCCAAACTTACCAGTCGATGGAACAGAAGAAGTGCCAGGTAAACCAGGCGTGAAAAATCCAGAGACAGGTGAAGTAGTTACACCACCAGTCGATGATGTAACAAAACATGGACCAAAAGCTAGAGAACCAGAAGTTTCAAAAGAAGAGATACCATTTGAAACAAAACGTGAATTCAATCCAGACTTAGCCCCAGGTACAGAACGTGTTAAACAAGAAGGAAAACCAGGAGAGAAAACAACAACAACACCAATTACAGTTAACCCAATCACAGGCGAAAAAGTTGGAGAAGGTGACCCAACTGAAGAAGTGACAACAGAGCCAGTGGATAAAATTGTAGAATTTGGTGGAGAGATTGACGATTCAGACGCCGATGCAACTACAACTAATGATAGCAATGGTAATAATCATTCCGACGATTATAATAATAATCAAAAAGATGTTGAAAAATTACCTAATACAGGCTCAGATGCAAGTAATAATACTACATTATTCGGTACTTTATTTGCTGGATTAGGTTCATTATTATTGTTTAGACGTCGTAAAAATCAAAAAGATCAAAAATAAAAGTATTTAAAAAGAGGGGGCTAAGTGCTCCCTCTTAATATTTCTTTGGGAAGGTAAAATTATGGAAAAGGTAGTAGAATCACTAATTTAAAAATCAATATTTCTAGTTAAAGTGTTACTAATACTTTGTTGCGGATTAAGCAATCATGGGTTGCTTATTTTTTTTGGATAAAAAAACCATACGCTATGCGTATGGTGCAGTATGGTTATACCGTTGTATTAAAAATTGCATCTCTACGTGCTAAAATAATATTTGGTCAGCCAACCAAAATAAACAACACGAGGAGATGCAACTTATGTCATCAGACACAAATAGTTTAGCACATACAAAATGGAATTGTAAGTATCACATTGTCTTCGTTCCTAAATATAGAAGACAAATTATATACGGAAAAATAAAGAAAGATATTGGAATAATATTGCGACAGCTGTGTGAAAGAAAAGGCGTAGAAATTATTGAAGCTGAAGCATGTAAAGATCACATTCATATGTTAGTTAGTATTCCACCTAAATTAAGCGTTTCGCAATTTGTAGGATATTTAAAAGGAAAGAGTAGTTTGTTGATTTTTGATAGACATGCACATTTAAAATATAGATATGGTAACAGAAAATTTTGGTGTAAAGGTTTTTACGTTGATACAGTTGGAAAAAATAAAAAAGTTATAGAAAATTATATTCGTAATCAATTACAAGAGGATATCGTTGCGGAGCAATTAACACTTGTTGGATATATAGATCCTTTTACTGGCGAAGAAACTAAGAAGAAAAAATAAAACAACCCTTTTAAGGGTTGCTGGAAAAGTAGTACATATGGCTGATCTTCTCAGAGCCCTTATCAGGGCTGGTCAGTAACAAAGGCTTATAGCCGAAGAACAAACCACCCGTTATACGGGTGGTTTTGATTTGATTTGCTTAGTTGGATTAGACATATCAATTTTTCTCAATTAAAGAAGAATTAGAACGCAAACAATTTACTGGTGAAGAAGTTGATTTGAATCAAAGAGTATCGTGAATTTTGTTGTATATCATCAAGCAAAAACATTATCATCTTCGGAAGCAGCAATGATTAAAAAATGTTCTAAACAATGGGAATAATTCAATTTTACTTAGTACGAATTAATTACATCATTAAACGTGATAGCCTTCCATTTGATATTGAATTAATAAAATGTAGTTATTTGAGATTGTTCTTTGAATAAAGTGATATAACCGATATAATGGATGTGAATAACTAGGAAAAGGTGAATTTAATGAAACAGATAAAAACTCATCATTTAAGTCATAAAAAAAGTTTGAATCATCAATTTAAATTGTCTGGTATCGCACTGATTATGACTACGACTTTAATAGGATATGGTATAAATCCAACATCATCTGCAATGGCGAAAGAAAGTACTGATGTGAAAGCTGATACGTATTTGACTAGCGAACAAGCGTTAGAAAAGCAAATTCAACAAGCTAAAGAAAAAATAAAGAAATTGAAAAATATAAAGCGTAGTGAAAAGCGTGATGCGATTCAAAAAATGGAGAAGGCTAAAAGCATTGAAGAGGCCAAAGTAATATTGGAAAAAGCTGAGAATGATGACAATCGCCTCAGTGAACAACAAAGCGTATCTGCTAACATCCAAACAGAAGATAGCAATATTACTGAAGATAATCATGAATCGGACGATGACAAAAAAGATATTTCAGATAATCAAAAACATGTAACTGATCATCAAGAAAAAACTGTTCCTAGTGAGAAAACAGACTCAAGTAACTTACCTGAGCAAGAAAATAATCAAACGCAAAACGCTCATGATCGCATAACTAGTGAAAATTCACAACAGAACTTAGATCAATTGCTTGATAAAATTGATGCATTATCAAATGAAGTTGATGGGGGTAAACTAAAAAACGATAATGAAGCGTTAAGAGATACTGGAGACAATCAAGAACAACAAAATGAGGTTGCGAAAAGCACTAACAGTACAGGTGAAAAAAATCAGGCAGAAAAATACACACTTGAAAAAACGTCTCGTTCAGATCATGATGCTCCCCAACCATTAGAAAAATTTGAAAAAGATATTGATAAAGTAACGACAAAACAAGCTAAAAACAATGACAACTTAGATGACTATGTAGCAACTAAAGAAGCAAAGTTACAAACATTAACATCAATGCTTTCAGAGCGTGATTCAATATCTAAAGAGAATAAAAGTAAAATGGCAAAAGAAATTAAGCAAGTTGAACAAAATTTAAATGAACAACATGATATTGTGCTGGATCAATTGAAATCTGTAGACAATAAAGACCGAGCAGTTAAAGATATCATTAATCGTACTTTTGATGACAGACATGCTCAATCTATCTTAGAACGTATAGACACAGATGGTAAAACAGATCAACAAATTGCCAATCAGGTAATCAGTCAATTAGACGGTTTGTCTACAACTTCAAGTGACGATATTTTACAAGCGATGTTTGATAAGACAGGCGATAAGCAAGCGTTGGTTAAAACGATATTGTCAACGCATTTGAACGATGTGGATGCATCTCGTATTGCTGAAAAAATTATGCGAGACAATCCTGATAACGAACAAATTGTAGCGTTACTCAAACAAAATTTTGGGGACAATATAACAAGTGATGATATTTTAGAAACGCTATTAGCTCAATCTGAAGATAAACGTCAAGCCTTGGAAACGATATTGGCTAGCAAACTAAATGATGCGAAGGCACAAGCACTTGCTAATGTTATTGCTAAAAAAGAAGATGCTAAGCATAATATTGTTGATTTAATGGAATCAGGTCTTGATCAACAGTTGAATGACTTATTAAAAGTTGATAAAGATATAAGTAACTTTAGAGATGATATCCATGGTATCTTTGAACCTTTAAAAAATACACCAAGCATTGCTGATACATTGGATAAAAGATCATTAAATAAAGGTGACAAGATATCGACATTATTGGATGCAGAGACACAACGACTTCAAAAACCAAGTCTGTTGAGTGGCTTATTCAGTGGTGATGGTTTATTAGATGGTGTGCGAGACATACTGAACCCATCACCTGGACGTGCTTTATCTATAGGTGAATCAGACGGCTTCTTGAGTGGTTTGTTCGATGATGAAGGTAATTTCTCGTTACCTGATGCTGGTACAGTAATGAAAAAATCAACGATTCCAGTAGGTATCGTGTTGTTAATCGTTGGTGGCGGACTGATATGGTTTGCTAAACGTAAACAGTCGAAAAAATCATAGTTTATCAATTTAAACAGGTGCTTAGGCTACTTGTTATCATATAAAAAATGCACCATTCAAAGTTAGTCACATAAGTGAGACTTTTGAAATGGTGCACTTTTATTTTGCAGAAAATGAGAATTTTAAAATAGTGATTGAATTCTATCATGTGTCTATATAAAGTTAGTTTTGTTTACCTGTAATATAACTTAAATCAGTAGCGACATCTGCATCAATGGTTCTGTGAGAAACGATGCCAAGTCCCTTAACATTTGATTCTGAAATAACGATAGAACCGTCATCGTTCACTTTTTCTACAAAAGCTACATGACCGTATATTGAATCTGCACCATGCTGACCTGCCTCAAATACAACGGCAGTATGTGTCTTAGGTGTTGAAGAAACCGTATAACCTTTTCTTTCTGCGCGATTGTTCCAATTTCTGGCGTCACCTAGATCTCCACCGACATATTGATCGAATTGTGACATACGGTGATAGACATACCACGTACACTGGCCATGTGGGTAAGGCGAGTGATTTGTGGTTTCTGAAAATGGCTTGAAATCGCTATTATCGTCATCGTTCTTCAATTTATAATCGTCTAAATCTGGCATTTGTTTACGGTCAAATTGTGTTAAGTCGTAGTGCTCAATAATGCTGTTAAGTTTGTCAGCGTATTGAGAATCAGTTGCATATGTGGTAGCCAGATGTGCAGTTGCTGACCGATAGTTATGTGCTTCGCGCTTCCACGTTGGTTTATAAATATTTGGATTGCCATCAATACCTTGTTTGATTAATTTAGCATAATCCTCTAATGATTCTTTTTCACTCGGATAACTACGGAAATCAGCTGAGATTTGGAACATGTTGTTTCCATTGTCTTCAAGTGTATTGAAAGTAGTGGATTTTCCTTGGTAAGTTCCCTTGATACCGAATAAGTTATAATGAGGTGCTTGGGCAAGTGCACTCATGCCAGAATCTGATTCTAATATGGCTTGTGCAATCATCACGGATGCGTATATGTCTTCATCTTGGCCTATGTCATGTGCATCTTGTGCGATTGTTTTAATGAAGTCACGTGTGTTTTTATTTTCAGTTATTGTCAGTTGATTTGTAGTGTTATTATCGCCCGACAAGTTTGGTAATTGTTGAAAAATAGCAGTAGCGCGTATGTTAGACTGCTTGGTGTCATTTTCAAAGGATTGAGCCGGTTTTTCTTTTTTGGCTAATTGTGATTGAGAAGGTAACTGCGGATTAGCATGGTTACTTGATGGTTGTTCATCTGAGTCACTTTTCTTATTTTCAGAATCCTTATTTGATGAATGTGCTTTTTGAGATTCATATTGCTTTTGGTTATTTTTAGCGTCTTCACTATACTCGTCTAAAATTGATTCTAATACTCTATCTTCCGACGATGAACCGGATTGATTGTCTGTTGTGCTGTCATTGTCACGAGTGTCTGCGTCATCATCCTGCTCACCTGTATCATTATTACTTGTCGTTGTTTCATCATCTTGTTTATTCTGACTATGCCCATCCTGCGTTGTGTTTTCACGAGATTGATTTTGGTGTGAATCTGAATTGGATTCGTTATCATCTTGTTGCGCATCATGCTCATCTGTATATTGATTTGACTCATATTGACTGTTTTTTGATTCACGCGCTGTGTCATTAGCATCGTTGTCATAATCTGTACGACTTTGTTCTTGTACAAATTCCTCACTATCTTCATTTGAATCATCATTTATCTCATTATCATCAATGAAAGCTGTCGCATTTGAATCTTCTGAATCAGTGTGGTCTGTTAATGAATTATTTTGTTTGTTATTGTCTTCGTTTGAATCATCGTTTTGTTTTAATGTGGAAGGGGGTTGTGTTGCTTCATTATTAGAAAGTAATTGATCTAGTAATTTAGATAAACTGTTATTGTCTTGGTTTTGTTTCAAAGGTGTTGGTTTAAACATATCAAATATGTTTGAACGATCATCGTCTGTTGAGGTATCCCATGTATTTTTAGTTACATTTGTCGACGTTTTGTCAGAAGTCTTAGAATTATCGTTTTCTTGGCTGTTGTTCTGCTCACTTGTTTTAGTGGGGCCATCATTTTTACGATTTTGTTGATTTTCCCGTTCACTACTATGCTTATTATCGCTAGATTTCTCTTTTACATCATCAGATTTCTCGTTATTAGTTTTATGATTTTGGGAGGATGATAGCGATGAATCAGATTTTTCTTTGTCTTTGTCTTTCTGTGTCTCAGTTGACTGAGTAGTCATTGTATCTTCTTTTGAGGTTTCGGCTTTGGCATCATTGATAGGAAATGATGGCATAAGTAAAGAAGTTGAAAGTAAGCAAACTAATAATTTTTGTTGCCTCATGAAAATACCTCTTTCCTAAAATATATTATTTACTATATACAAAGTATTGTTTATCTTGGTAAACTGTTAATAGTCTTGCTTTTAGTTGATGTCTATCAACTATGAAAGGTTAAACGTTATTAATGAATTCAGTATATCAATTTATATGCAATAAACAAATAGTAATTTGAATTTTATATAAGAAGAAATCACAGATCTAGTTTTTGAGGTGTATAAATGAAAAACGTAATAAAATTATTTTTTATGGATTTAAAAAAGATTGCTAAAGCGCCTAGTGTATTAGTGATTTTAGGTGGTTTAGCCTTGCTTCCTTCGTTTTATGCTTGGTTTAACTTGGATGCGACATGGGATCCATATGGTAATACTAAAAATATTAAAATCGCAGTTGTGAATGAAGATAATGGGGATAAAGTCAAAGGTAAAAAAATTAATGTTGGTGATCAAATTACCGATAATCTTAAAAAAGATGATAACTTTGATTGGCAGTTTGTAAGTAGAAAAAAAGCAGATCATGATTTGAAAATGGGAGAATATTATGCAGCTATTTATATACCAGATAAATTTACACACCAAATTACTGGTACGTTGCGAAAAGACCCACAACAAGCAAACGTTGAATATAAAGTGAACCAAAAACTTAATGCAATTGCGCCTAAAATGACTGATGCTGGTACAAGTGCTATCGTTCAAAAAGCGAATGAACAGTTTAATGAAACAGTGACACAAGCACTTTTAGATGAAGCGAATCGTCTAGGTGTAAAACTTGAAGAAGAGATTCCAACCATCAATAAAATTGAAGATGCTGTATCCGAAGCGAATAAAGCTATGCCAAAAATTAACGATTTTGCAGATACACTTATTTATTTAGATGAAAACCAAGATCAAATTGACAATTATGCGGATCGATTTAGAGGATTAGGTGACTATAAAGGTGAAGTTATCGATGCAGCAGATAAGTTAAATCAAGTTAATGCTGCAATACCTGCATTGAACGAGCGTGCTAAACTAATACTGGCATTAAATGACTACATGCCAAATATTGAAAATGCACTTAATGTTGCTTCTAACGATGTGCCAGAAGCCTTTCCTAAAATCAATCGAGGTGTTGATATTGCAAGCACTGGGGTAGACGCTGGCTTACAAGGATTGAACGATGCGCAAGGTTACTTGCCTGCGATTCAACAACGCGTAGAAAGTTACCAAGAAGTCGTTGATCGCGCACAAGATGCAAATCAAAATGTTAATCAACGCCTAGAAGATAATATACAAACTGAGCAGCAAAGTGCTAAGCGTTCAGGTCGATATTTAAATATTCAAACATCGCAAATAAGTAATAATCAAAGCGATGATGATGACAATGAACAACATGATTCTACAGTAAGTAGTAAAGATGTTAATGCTATGCAATATTCATTATCAGAGTCATTGTTATCACTTTCTAATTATGCTGACAAACAAGCCGAAAGTAGTCAGGAAGATATCAAAGCGTTGGAAAATGTCACATATGGTATTT
This sequence comes from Staphylococcus cohnii species complex 1663, assembly GCF_041008415.1. NCBI lineage: Bacteria > Bacillati > Bacillota > Bacilli > Caryophanales > Staphylococcaceae > Staphylococcus > Staphylococcus cohnii species complex 1663. The sequence continues at coordinate 106,567 of NZ_JBFDVL010000001.1, read as the reverse complement.
TATCTACAGACAAACCTAAAGATTTTCAAAAAACACTGGATCATATTAAATCCAGACTGGAAATGACTAGTAAATTTAATCAGCAATTTATCGATATATTAACAGAACTAGAAGAGAGAGAAAATGTCGATTTATCGAATGAAATCAAAGAATTAGAATCGACAAATAATAAAATAAATGACTTAATTAAGCAGCAGAATCAACTTAGTGATGCACTGTCAAACGGAAGTTCTGGTAAGGCAGAAGCAGTAGCATTACTTAAAGACCTACCTCGCGTAAATCGTAGCTTGGATGATTTAAGAAATTATATTAAAACAGAACTAAATCAGAATTTGTTCGACATATCAAACGAAGTAATGTCTGTATTAAATGAAGGTGATGCTAGACTTTCAACGCTTCAATCGAAATTAAATACGATAGAACAGGTTATAAACTCTGGACAAAGTATTTTGACAACAGGCAAAGATAGAATCGAAACGATTCAAAGTGCGTTGCCAACCATTGAGCAAAGATATATGGATGCAATGGCTACTGCACAAAATTATTATCCACAATTTAAACAAGGCGTTGCGAACGCAGCATCCTTTATTGAAAATGATTTACCAGGGTTAGAGCAACAATTGTCTGATACGACAGCAACAGTAAATAGCACGATACCGACCTTATTCAATCGTTACGATCGTTTAGTTGATATTTTGGATACCAATCAACCACGTGCCAAAGAAGGATTGCATAATTTAGCGAATTTCGCACGTAACCAATTACCAAATGTTGAAAAAGATCTTGCTAAAGCGAACAAACTATTTGATGAGATTGAAAAAGATGATGCGGTAGACAAAATGGTAGATTTATTGAAGAATGATTTGAAAAAACAAGCGAATGTGATTGCGAACCCAATAGATATTGATCAAAAGGATGTATTTCCTGTGAAAGACTATGGTTCAGCAAGCACGCCATTCTATACAGCCTTAGCCATTTGGGTAGGTGCGTTATTGATGGTGAGCTTATTAACGACAGATAATAAACACAAATCATTAGCACCACACCTATCAACAAGAGAAATATATTTAGGTAAAAGTGGATTATTCTACTTATTAGGTATCGTTCAAGCGCTTATTGTATCTATTGGTGATATCGTAATACTGAAAGCACAAGTAGAATCAATTGGTTGGTTTATTGGTATCGCAGTATTCGCATCAATCGTATTTGTTACCATTGTTTATACTTTGGTATCACTGTTAGGAAATCCAGGGAAAGCCATTGCCATCATCTTTCTTGTGCTACAAATTGCAGGTGGTGGGGGAACATTTCCTATCCAAGTTACACCAGAGTTTTTCCAAACGATTCATCCCTACTTACCATTCTCTTATGCAATCGATGCATTAAGAGAAGCGGTTGGTGGACCTGTTCCTGAAATTCTAACTCAAAAATTAGTAGTACTTTCATTATTTGGTATAGGATTCTTATTAATTGGTGTAATATTCAAACCAATTACAGATCCACTGATGAGAAAAGTAACTGAAAAAGCTGAAGAAAGCGATGTAATGGAGTAAAGTTGCTAACAAGTTAAACGTCAAAATGATGTTTATCAGTTTGAATGATGATAGTGAAAAACAGTTTCGGTCTAAAACAAAAACTTAAAAATATAATGAGCGATGATTTCACTTCAAATAAGGGAGTAGGACAGAAATCTAATTTTATATAAAAGATTTTGTTATCTCCTCTTGCTTGGGTAATTAGAATTGAGAAAAGTATAAAATCATTACCTAGAACTGTAGTTCATGCATAAGTCCCACTAACTCAATCAATTGAGAAGTGGGACTTTTATTTTTTGAATCAGTTTAGATTTTGAATGTGTATGCATAGTTGTTTAGAAAATGGATATAATTCGTAGATGCTTTTCTATAATATAATCCTGTTGTGAGCTGTTAAAAATGATTGAAGGTATGCATTTTAATATAAAAAAGACACTTTAAGGGTTTCGAATTATTGCAACAATAAAAAACATCCACGATAACAATCGAAGATGCTTATTAAATAGCTTAGATAATATTTTGAATAACTTCTTTGCGTAATTTACTTCTTAATTCTGCCATCGTATTTAAGTGATATTTTTTATAATCACCTGAATCAATTCTAAAAGCGTGTATACCTAAAACTTCATTTTTACTATTTAAAATGGCACCTCCTGAAGAACCAGGTTCAGCCATTATTTGATAATAGCCCATTGGATTGATGTTGCGAGCCATAAGGGAATATTTTCCCTTAGAATGATACATCGTACCCATAGGATCATTCTTGAATTTGCCAGTTGGTAATCCATAATGGTACATATGAATAGGCGTATTAGCCTTGATATTAGTAATCGATTTTTCTGGAGCAATTTTACGTATTTTCATATACTTTGAAATATCTTCTTTTGTATATAATAATGCGACATCACCAAATTGCATCATTTTTACACCAATCACATTGAGAGAACGTGTGTAGGTTGAACCTTCTTGTAGCAGGTTCACTCTAAGATTTTGTAATGAAGATGGTGACATTGGTTTATGTGCTTCTGGATTATTGACGACGTGATTAGCTGTTAATATTGTATGTTTACCAATTGCAGTTCCAGTGCCATATGTCAGAGCTTTTTTAATAGGATTCCAATTAAATACGGTTGCAATATTGGCTGATTTTGCAGTCGTATGTTCTAAAGTAACTCCTTTATTGCCGGATTTTTTCATGATTTTTAATGCATCATTGATGCCGGATGCTTCAGTCGTTTGACCAAAATCCCGCACATTATCGCTGCCTGGTATCTTTGATGACCAAGTTTTAGGTGCTTGATTATAGTAGTTGCTGTTTTTTGAAGTTTTCTTACTTGTTTTTGGAATAACCTTTACACTTTTAGATGCTTTTGCTTGCTTAGCTAATGGTTTTGTTTTTTTGTTGTTGAAGATAAGGTTTGTGTTTTTATATTTTTATTTATTTTAGTCGTATTCGTTTGTTTTTTGTTGTTTTAGTTGAACTTGATAGTAACTGTGGTTTTATAGATTTTGATGTACGCTTAGAAGAAGTATGTTGAGCTACTCGAACTTTGGTTTTTGATGACCCACTTTGTTTTTGTTTAGTAGATGCATTTGTTTTTTGATTTTTGTTAGTGGGCATAATAGCTTTATTTTTATTTTGAATTATTGGTTGTTTTGCTAGTTTTTTCTTTGGGGTTATTGGTGAGTGCGATTGTACTTTTATAGTTTTTGATAATGGTTGCACATTTTTACCTGAAATTACATTCGGAGTACCTTGTGAAACACCATTTTTAACTGATTTTTTTACACTTATATCATTATTATTGTATTGTAATTTAGTGCCTTGTTTAGGAAACTGAACTTCATTTTGTTGTGCTTCTAAATTTTTGTTATTTACTATTTTAGTATTTTTTACTTTATTAATTGTATTGACCTTTTTTGTCTCATTTGTTGCTATTGGAGATTTTTTAGTTACTTTATGGTTAACTGTATAATCTATATCAGTAATTTTTTCAGCAGCTTCCACTTTATCAACATGAAATATTATCCCCAAGCAAACTATCAGAGCTGTAGTAATGATAGCAGCAATATATTTTATTGCCCAATATGGTTTATGCACTTAATCTGTCCCCCTGTTTTCTATTGTGTAAAAAGTAAAAGTGTGATTATTTCTTCAATATTATATACTTTTTCTTTTGTGTATGGCAATACATTTTTGCTAATGAGAACAATATATTAAAATAGTCGTTGGCTCGGTAAAATGTTTTGATATATACTTGTAATTAAGTAACTTTTTACTTTATTGCTATATGATTTTACTAAATTTATAAGTTCTTAAGCTTCGATTAAACATTAATTTAATTATTGTATTTGAAAAAATATTGTGTATTATTGAAATTATAGAAAACATTAAGGGGAAAAGAATGAAAATGAAAACGAATATACGTACTTTTTTTAGTAAGAAGTTAGTGTTAGGGATTGTAACGACTGCTATTGGGATTAGCACGATTGCTTTAGTGAGTGAAAATGCACATGCAAGTACTTCAACAGTAAAATCACAAAAGGTAACGAAAACAACAAAACCTGTGCCTGCGACAACTAAACCATCTACAACGGTGAAAACAGTAAAACCTGTAATGGTAAAAACATCGACGACTAAAGCTACTACAAATGTAACGACTAAAAAACCACAAGCAACAGTAAAACTCACAGCTCAAAAAGCACCAGTGACGAAGAAGTCAGTACCTGTAAAAAAACCAGTCAGCAAAGCTATTTCAACAACGACGATTAAAGCGCCTGTTGCGTCCAAACCAGCGACGCCAACAATGAAGAAGCCAAGCACAGTGACAAAGGTATCGACACCAACAACGATAAAGAAATCCAACAAAACAACAAAGGCACAGACTTCAACGACGGTGAAAAAATCCAACACAACAACAAAAGCACCTACCTCAACAATGGTGAAGAAACCAAGCTCAACAATAAAGACCTCGGCAATATCAACAAAAACATCGACAAAGACACAAACAACTCCAGTAAAGACATCGAGTAAATCAACGATGACCCAGACACCAATTAAGACTCCAAATACATCGATGTCGCCGTCTACAAAACCAAACACATCATCGACAGTGCCTACAACATCTGCACCAGTGCAACCGAGTACAATAATCAAAGCACCAGTCAAAACAAATGAAGAACTCCAAAACATAGCAACTCCGAAACTCGAAAATACGAACACGCAAGGTATGACATTGCAGTCTCAAGAAGCAGTAAAACCAACTACAGAAACAGGGACAAATACACAAAATACAACGCGTAAACAGGATTACTATAAATCTATGACAGAATTATATAATGATACAAAAGAAGGTATAGACTGGAAGAAAGATACGCGAGATGTTGGGAAATCAGTGTTAATCGTGGCACCACATGGTGGAAATATTGAACAAGGGACTTCAGAATTAACAAAATTAGTGGCGAACAATGGTGATTTTGATTATTTTTCATTTGAAGCGATACGTCCATCGAATAATACACAATTACATGTCACATCTACAAATTATGATGATGCAACTTTGCATGACATGATCCAAGACCGAACAGCTACAATTTCAATTCATGGTGCTCAAGGGGAAGAACAGCTCGTATACTTAGGTGGTTATCAATCACCCCTTAGAGATGCTATTCAAAGTCAACTTGAACATAAAGGGTTTGTAGTGAAGATACCGCCAGAATACCTTGGTGGACTGAGTAATGCTAATTTTATAAATAAAGTAGAAGAAAGCACAGGTGTTCAATTAGAATTAACGACTGCTTTAAGAAAAGCATTTTTCAAAGATGGAGATGCTAGCACAGCGTCACGTAAAAAAATAGAAAATTGGACTACCACAATGTATGACTTTGCCGAAGCACTCAATGATGCAATCAAGCAAGTCTATCCAGAAAATCAAGGATAATATATTGAATATATTGATAAAGTAGCACGTTTTAATTTTTTAATTTTTTAATTTTAATAAGTATATTTCTTTTAATAAGGTAAGGACCTCAATGCGTATGTGTATACGTATTGGGGGTTTTTTATTTTAGTAAGGTTCATTGACGGGTAGTCTAAGGGAAGCCTAAATCTTTCGATATTCTGCAGAATAACAATAATTGTAATCAAATATATATTTATAAAATTACATAAGGATATAGTATGTAGCGTTAATTAGTAAATCTCTGAATATATATTTTAAAAATAATGAAATGTTTGAATTCAAAAAAACATTGTAATATAATTCACGTTATTTCACGTTAAATAACGCATTTAAGTTTGCGAAAATTTACATATACATAGATAATCTAAAGAGGAGCGCAATTATGAAAGTATATACATCAATTATTTTTTGGATGAGAGCAATTGCTTGTCTAAGTATTGTGATGATTCATACAATTACTACAACATTTTATAAATTTGAAATGCCTAATGATGGCTATTTATTAAGAACTTTTCAATTACTATTATTGTACGCAACACCAATGTTTGTTTTTATTTCTGAGTTTTTATTAGCCAAACAGTATAAGACCCAGGTGAAAGAAGGTTTTGTGAAACAGAAAGTGCTGACATTAGGAATTCCATATATCATCATTAACTTAGGTTTAGCGTATGTCTACGGGCAGCCTAGTAATTTAATGGAATACTTAAATTCTGTTCAATTTATGATGTTTCATGGTGGCACGCTGACGTATTTCATTATTATTATCTTCCAATTTTATGCTTTACATATGCTATTCGCGAAACACTTAGTAAAACTTAACCCATTAAAATTAATCGTATATTCGTTAATTGTTACGACTTTATTTTGGGCTATGAGAACGTTTGTCGATGCACCTGAAGTTTGGTATTTAAATTGGTTATGGCAACGAGAAGGCTGGATGATTTTCATAGGTTGGCTTAGTTATTTCTTGCTAGGTTTTTATATGGGTTATTATTACGAAGCATTGATGTCTAATATACAAAAATATACGAAATACATTGTGTTAGGAACTATCATTGTGATAGTTATAACGTTGATTAATTATTTATCGGGCTGGCTAACACTAGTGGATTCTAAGCGTATTGACACACCAATTTATGTAACTATGATGATCTTAATCTTCTTTTTAATATCATCTTACGTTAAATATGTGCCGAAATTTTTCATCTTAATTAGCAATTATTCTTTTTCAATATACTTAATTCACTACTTTATTGTTCATAGGTTAGGGACATTGCATGATCATCCTATATTCAATATACTATTCACATTTACGCTGACAATTACGTTCTCAATATGTATTGCTTATGTGTTTAACCAGTTCAAACTAGGTAAATATGTAGTGGGTGGCATCGGGAATGTTAAGTATGACAAGTTTTATCAAAGTTATAAAAATAACCTAGTAGATTAAAAAGGGGAGAATTGAATGAATAAATTAGTCTCGGTTGTTATATCGGTCTATAATAAGGAACCATTCTTAAAAAAATGCATTGAATCGTTAATCAATTTAAATATGGAACACTCAAAATTAGAAGCAATTTTTGTCGATGATTGTTCTACAGATCAATCGGTAGCAATGATTGAAAGCTATGCTAGTCAGTATGATTTTATAAAATTAATTCAGCTACAAACGAATACAGGTAGTCCCTCAGAACCAAGAAATATAGGTATTAAAGAGGCGAAGGGCAAATATATCGCCTTATTGGATGCAGATGACTGGTTAGATACAGAAGGATTTCCTAGATTTATGGAGAAAGTAAATGCAGATGACGCAGAGTTAGGCTTAGGACAAACTTTCAAACATACGAATAAAAGCATTACGTATCATGCTAGATTTACTGCATATAAAGATGCGTCAAAGTTGATGCCACAAGATATTGAAAAGATTTTTCGAGCAGTAGGGCCACCCGGCAAAGTATTCAAACGCGATATTGTTATTAATAATCAGATTCAATTTGAACATATGAAATTTGGGGAGGATAAATTATTTTTCATTGATCTTATTTCTAAGATTCAAAATATTACAATGTCTACGATACCTGCTTATCATGTGAATAGATACGATGAGAATCAATCACTTGTGAAAGAGACTTCAGTAGTAGATAAAGCTTATTTGAATGTGAATATAACCAAGCGCATTTGTAATATGGATATATCCGAATCTCTGAAAAAGATGATGTTATCTAGAATGGTGGAAGTAGACTTTTTTAGAAGGTTGTTGCATACAAAAACGTTTTTAAAATCTGATGATAAGCAAACGTTTTATGCTATTTTTGATGAAGTAGAACATATACTAAATGAATATGGTTATCATATGAATGAATTTATTAACAATAAAAAATTCATAGCTATGTATACTTTATACCATCAAGAAGATAAAGAACCCTTTTTAAACCTTACAGAAGCACTTGTTTATGGTTATTGGCATTATTATATTAAAAAAGATGCGATTTACATGGAAATTGATGGTAATTATGATGTTTTAGAACCCACACCTGTGCGTTGTTATCCAGTGTATGAAGGGACGCAAATGCTAAATGGTGAATTATATGAAGTGATTAAAGTATTGAAACCGGAAAATGTACAAATCAATGGTGTAAAATTAGTTGAAATTAATAACTCAGCGAACGCGTATCATGTTGATTATGTGTATAAAGATAAAAATATTTATATTCATCAGCAACAGTTTAAGCAAGCGAAAGAGATAGATGTTAACCTCAGTGTCGAATTTGGTGAAATGAATGATATCGCTTTGGTTTACGCTTCTTACCCAAGTAATAATGAAATTTATAAAATGAAACGACAAAGCTTTAAGTTAGAGTTCGTCAATAAATTGAGAGAAAAATACAAAGGAAAATATTTCTTAACGGCTTCAGAACCATTGATGACGCTTAAAAAAACAAATGTATATCGTGACATTGAATTTAAAGAGCAGCTCGTGAGCTTAAATCCAGGTACAAAAGTGGTGCCGACAGACGTTCAGTTCACATCGAATGGTACACCTAGATTAATTCTTGAAGACGGTAGTGTGATAACTGCTAATAAAGATTTTGTAACGCAGATTAACATGGATGACCATCACAAATATATTACAGAGGTGCCTAGTGAAGTTAAAATTAAAAAAGTTTGTAAGTTGTATAACTCTAGAACATTTAAAAATGAACCACTAGAAACACTTAAAGTTGGAGATACGATTAACATAGCTAATATTGCCTATACTAATAAATCAACACCACGATTAGTCACACAAGAAGGAAATTACTTAACAGCAAACAAAGATTTTATTGAAGTAATATCGATGTAATGCATATATTTAAGAGGCTACTAAATAACCGAAAGTATTGGTTTATAGTAGCCTCTTTGTTATAAAAAATTATTGGAATTAGTTAAGTTAATGCGTTGCCTCACGAATAAAATATTTAGTTTGATTACTTACGATTTTGGACTTTTTAGGCACTGGAACGATATAGTTTCCATTCGGAATTTTAATAAGCAAATTAATGATTATTACAGATATAGTAACTATAATAATAAATAAAATACCGTATAATAAAAAGCTATCCCTATTATCAAAAATTGGTATTTTCATTACAATCCATTTTACTAAAGGATGTACTAAATAAATTCCCATAGAGTAATTACCGATTAAAGTTAGTATTTTCATGATTGATTTACTTTTTCTGATAAGAAGGTAAAAATAAATTAAAAATGCTAAGAAAAACGGTGTATATAGTAAAAACATTGGATGGGATGATGTTACGAAATGATCTAAATCAATAAATATTAAAAATGAAATAAAAACGACTACAATAGAAGGTAATAATAAGGTTTTATATTTTCTAATACCCATGTTTATCTCCTCGTAATATCTTGCGAATACAATCCCTAAAATAAAATAAGAAATCCAATTGAAAATAAACGCTCTACTCATAACAAAAGTACCTATGACCGGTATATCAATTGAAAATTGTTCGTAGTTCAATTGCCAGAATATAGTGAGTATTGTAGAGAAAACGTATGTTAGCAGTAATGGTAAGCCTTTTTAATTTTTTGTAAGACTGGAAATAAAATATAAAACTGAAGAACGGTTAATATAAAATATAAATGGTAATTTCCAGTTCCAAATAAATAATATCCTATAAAGTTTTTATTACTATCTAGGTTTACCTCAACAACGCCTAAGTAGTATAAATATACAGTTGTCCAAATTATGTATGGTACAAATATTTTAGTAAATCGTGATTTTACAAAATAGTTTAAATCAAAACCGCGTTTCAAGACAGAATGTGTTAATAAAAAGGCACTAATAACTGCAAAAACAGGAGTGCCGAGCCGACCAATCTGGCTAAGATATCCTGCAATAATTGTCATACTAAGACTGTTTTCGTTATTTATGTATGAAACAGATAGATGAACACATACAATAAATAGCGTTGCAATAGACCTAATAATAGGTATTTCTTCAATATACTTCAAAATACTCCCCCCAAAAGATTGAAATTACACACATCCATTTATTATATAGCATACTGTTTGTTTAATCTAGAAGTAAAAATAGTGAAAATTTAATATAAAATGATTAATGTTAATGATATTTCTATTACGATTGAGCATTCATATTAATAAGTGATATAAATGAATCTTTAAAAAATAAACAAAATATTGTAAAATGTTTATTAATTATATAAAAGGAGGTGTCGTAATGTTTCTTATAGCGCAAAGTTGCAGATTTCTACAAATCGTTCGCAACAAATTTTCAGGGTTAACTTCAAAATTGGTGAAGTCTGTCTTTTTTGAAATTAATCAACGGTCTATAAGGAACTGACACCTGAATTTTGCTTCCTTATAGACGATATGGAGGAAGTAAAATGAATATATTAAACGCATCTAACATTTCTAAAAGATTTATTGAAGAAACTTTATTCGATGATATTAAAATTACGCTTAACGCTGGAGATATTATTGGTTTAGTAGGGAGAAATGGAGAAGGTAAGACTACCTTATTGAATTTATTATCTGGTATAGAAAAACCATCATCAGGCGTAATCAGTTGGAAGAAAAATTTAAAGATTGGATATTTAAACCAGATACCTGAATACGAATCACATCAAAACATTTATCAATGTTTGCAATCTGTGTTTCAAACTTTAAATCGTATATCAGACCAACTTGAAGTGATTGAAGAAAAAATGAGTCACGAAACGGAAAATATAGATAATTTAATGTCTCGGTACGGCGAATTACAGTCATATTATGAAACGCATGATGGTTATGAAATAGATGCTAAAATACGTAGAGTAGCTAATGGTTTAAATATAGAACATTTGCTCGAATCAAAATGGGGAGATTTATCGGGTGGAGAACGTACAAAAGTAGGTATTGCACAAATATTGATTAAACCTACAGATTTATTACTTTTAGATGAGCCGACGAATCACCTTGATTTTAGTTCTATCGAATGGTTAGCTAACTATATTGAGAATTACGAAGGCGCTACAGTAATTGTTTCGCATGATCGCTATTTTTTAGATGAAACAGTACAGCAAATTATAGAAATAGATCAGAAGCAACTTTATAGTTATAATGGCAATTATTCATATTTTGTTGAAAAGAGAGAAAAAAGGTTATTAGTTGAATTTGAAGCTTATAAAACACAACAAAAGAAAATTAAAAAAATGAAAGAATCTATTAAGCAATTAAAATTATGGGCGAGCCAAGCAAAACCACCCAACGCTGCAATGTACCGTCGGGCTAAAAGTATGGAAAAGGCCTTAAATCGCATCAAACGTTTGGAAAAGCCAATGTTAGATTCACAAAAAATGAACATAGTGCTTGAAGAAGGCAAACGTGTTTCAAACAAAGTCATTGAAATGGAAAATGTTGCTAAAGCATATGATTCTTTATTATTTGAAAATGTGAATATGTTGATTAGAAGAGGTGAACATGTTGCTATCATTGGTGACAATGGAACAGGTAAATCAACCTTTTTAAAAATGATTTTAGGACAAGTTTCTGTAGATGAAGGTTCAATTAAAACTGCAAACAATTTAAAAATTGGATATCTTTCTCAGCATGAGTTTGAGGAAGTTGAAAATGATACGATATTAAATATTTTTCGAGAAAAGGTGGATGTAACAGAAGGTCAGGCTAGACATATGTTAGCTAACTTTATGTTTTATGGCAAAGACGTTTTTAAAAGAGTTAATGATTTAAGTGGTGGAGAAAGAATCAGAGTTAGATGGGCGCAACTAGTAAATAGTGATTATAATTTACTAGTTTTAGATGAACCAACGAACCATTTAGATATAGATGCAAAAGAAGCAATTGAAGAAGCTTTATTGGATTATGAAGGTACCATCATTACTGTGTCACATGATAGATACTTTCTTAATAAGCTATTTAGCGTCACTTATTTGTTGAAAAATAAAAATTTTGAAAAGTTTCATGGCAATTATAACTATGTTAAAGATAAAGGTTTTCTATAATTTATATACACACAAAATAAAGCAGGATAGCGAATATCTATCCTGCTTTTAGACTGCATATTGAAATAAAAGTGTCATTTTAAGTTAAAGTAAGTTGTTCAAAACCTTTAAGGGTTTAGATAACATTTAAAGTATGATAACTTTTGTAATGGGAAAAGCAATTTCTTAATAAATCACTACTATTTGATGTATTGTAACGCAATCGTATAGCGAGCTAAGAATGGAGGAAATACAATATGAATCAATTGAAGCAATTTTTTATGAAGTTGATTGAACCACTAACAAAGGTTGAATTTTATCAATCGCTTTTAGTCAATATATTAATTATTGTGGCATATATTTTGATAGGTATTATTGTGATTACCATTGCGAAGAAATTAGTGACGAAATTTTTCAAAGCAAATGCAAAGAAAAAAACACATTATAAAATTAAACGAAGTGAGACGTTATCTACACTTGTTCAAAATTTAATTAGTTATGTTGTATGGTTTATCGTACTCACTTCTATACTTTCACGCTTTGGGATAAGCGTATCGGCAATTTTAGCCGGTGCTGGTGTGGTCGGTCTAGCGGTCGGCTTCGGTGCACAAACAATTGTCAAAGATATCATAACCGGTTTCTTTATTATATTTGAAGGACAATTTGACGTGAGTGATTATGTGCAAATTAATGCGTCTGGTGTGACGATTGCAGAGGGTACAGTTAAAACAATTGGTTTAAGATCAACACGCATACAATCAGATACAGGTGAAATATATACTTTACCCAATGGAACAATAAGTGAAATTGTAAACTACTCTGCAACAGATGTATCACCACTTGTGATGATACCCGTTTCACCATCAGAAGATTATGAAATGATTGAGAAAAAATTATTAGACTTTTTACCAACACTCAAAGATAAATATGACATGTTTGTTGCAGCACCTGATTTATTAGGGTTAGACAGTATCGACGGCAATCAAATGATTATTAAATTATTAGTGCATGTAAAGCCAGGTATGCATTTTCCAGGTCAGAGATTATTGCGTAAAGAAGTTTTACATTACTTTAATGAAGAAGGTATTTCTACGCCAAAACCAACGCTGGCTAAATTTGAAGAACCAGTAATTGAATAATATTGAAATTATAAAAAGAGAAAGCGTATCTACATGCATGATACATGTAGATACGCTTTTTATTTTCTATACGATACGCGCATACTCATTTATTTGGAAATTTACGATGTTGCACGCAGTTCATTAATGACTGAAACCATGTCATCGTGTATTACTAAATTTGCATCACTATCATAAGGTGTAGGGTCCCTGTTAATAATAACTAAGTTTTGACCCTCAAAGTTTGATATAAGACCGGCGGCAGGCTGAACGACCAGTGAAGAACCTAAAACAACTAGGGTATCAGCTGATTTGATTTTATGTAGGGCATCAAATATCGTGTCTTGATTTAGCATTTCTCCGTAAAGTACGATATCTGGTCTGATTGGACTTCCACAAGTTTCACAATGACGTAAATTGTGATGAATAACGTATTGTTTAGAATATTTTTGGTCACAGTTAATACAATAAAATCGGTTTAGTGTACCATGTAGTTCATCTGTGTGTGAACTCCCGGCATCTGAATGTAGGCCGTCAATGTTTTGAGTGATGACACCCAGTGATTGTTGATGTTGTTCAAGTTGAGCAATCCACTGATGAACGATATTTGGTTTTTTATCAGCAAAGAGTAAATAGTCATGACAAAAATTAATAAAACCTTCAGGATCATTTTGAAAATACGCTTCACTTAATAAATACTCAGGTGAGTAACCCTTTTTTGAAATTTCTTCATATAAACCACCAATAGAACGAAAGTCAGGAATACCACTTGCAACAGATATACCTGCTCCTGTGAAAAATGTAATGCTATTAGAAGTATCAATGATATTTTTTAATAATTCAATGTTACGTTTCATGAAATCACTCCGTTAAAAAATTTAACACCTAAAGAAATTTTGAAATTTCCAATATTATATTCAAATCAATTTTAAAATGAAGTATTGATTTTAGCAAATTCAGGATAGTGAGTATATCTAACTTGCAAGGTTTCTTGGAACTTTCGATATATTGAAAGAAAAAAGGTGATAATAAATGATGAAATCTTCAGCGCGCAGTAAGCAATATTCCAACAAGTGTTATTTTACATATAAAATATAATTTGACACACGAAATAATATTTTGTAAATTGTAGCTAAGATGAAACAATATTTTGAAAAGAGGTGATAACTATTCGCAATATTTTAATATTATTGGAATCATCATTAGCGACTTTGAATCCATCGGAGTATAGAGTGGCACAGTATATCATCGATTATCCGCATGAAACGATCAACAGTTCAATACAACATTTAGCACACCTAACAAATGTCAGCGAAGCGACGATTGTTAGGTTATCTAAAAAAATTAAATGTAAGGGCTTTCAAGATTTGAAGATGGAAATTGCTATGGCGTTAAATAGCAACAATGAAATTGAATATGATTATGAAGAACTCAATATTAATGATTCCAATGAAAGCGTGATAAACAGTATTTCTCAAAGTAATGCTAAATCTATAAGAAATACAGCTCAAATTTTATCACCATTAGCGTTAGAACAAGCGGCTTTAATGATACATCAGGCTAGAAAAATTTGTGTGTTTGGTATTGGTGCTTCGTCAATTATTGCAGAAGATTTAAAGCAAAAGCTTACACGCATCGATAAGTGGTGTGAGATTGGTAAGAGCTATGATGAACAAGCAACATTGAGTGCCAATGTAACAAAGGATGATATTGTTATTGCTATTTCTAACACTGGCCAAACAGAAGATATTTTGCAGTCATTAGCGTTAGCGCATAAAGCGGGTGCTCAAATTATTTCCATAACTAAATATAGCAATAATGATGTGGCAGACTTAGCCAATATTAACTTATTTTATAGCTCTTCAGAAAAGCCAGTGAGAAGTGCAGCTATGAGTTCACGTATAGCCATGCTCAATGTCATAGATATTTTATTTGTATCATTAGCCAGTAGAGATTATGAAAGACATACGAAATTATTAGAACGTACTCGGCAAGCAGTTAAAGTTAAAAAAAGAAAATACTGAAAGGATGTTGTTTTATGAAAGTAATAATGGTTTGTTCAGGTGGCATGTCTAGTTCTATGATTGTGGATGCTGTGAAGAAAGAAGCTTCAAAAGAAAATTTTGATTTGGAAATTGTAGCAGTTGGAACCGAAGCATTTGAAAATGAAATTGCTGATTACGACTTAGGTTTAGTAGCACCTCAAGTTAGACATCGATTAGATAAATTTAAAAAAATCGGTGAAGCAGTTAATAAACCTGTAGATGTCATAGATCCAATGGGCTATACACCCATTGGCGCACCTAAAATTTTAAAGCAAATAAAAACGTATGTATAAGTACTAAATTAAATAAGTAAACAGAGGGTGTATGTTATGCAGAAATTTTTGAAATGGATAGAAAAGGTATTGATGCCACCCATGGCCAAAGCTTCTGAACAACGACATTTGACTTCTATTCGTGATGGTATTATTGCAACACTACCACTTATCATTGTTGGATCGTTCTTTACTTTATTTGCGTCTCCACCCATACCAGCTTTAGAAAAATTGGTAGAACCACATGCTGAGAAGATAATGGTCGCTAATAGAATGACGTTGGGCTTGATGGCAGTTTACGCTGCATTTTCAATGGGATACAGCTTAGCAAAATCATATAAAATGGATGGCCAAGCAGGAGGGTTACTTTCACTAGCCACATTCTTAATGATGACGTTACCGCTCAACTTAGATGATAAATTACCTAAAAGTGACGCTGTTGGTTATGTGTTACCTATGGCAGATTTAGGTGGTTCCGGCTTGTTTGTAGCAATCATTTCCATGATATTTGCTGTTGAGATGATGCGGCTTGTAGTGAAGTCAGGATTTACGATTAAAATGCCGGATCAGGTACCGGGATCTGTTGCGCGTTCGTTTGAATCTTTGGTACCAGCAATCGTCATTATCGTTATTTCTTGGTTTGTAAGAGTGATATTAAACATAGATTTAAACGCCATTATTAATAAAATCTTTGAACCTTTAGGCAATTTTGCTGGTGACAGTTTATTAGGTGCTTTAATCCCTGTGTTTTTCATTGTACTTTTATGGTCAGCAGGTATACATGGTGTGGCAGTAATGGGTGCAGTCTTCCAACCTATTTGGTTTTCTTTACTAGACCAAAATATTGATGCTAAGGCTGCTGGGGAACCATTACCACATATTATTGTTGAACCATTTTTCCAGTGGTTTGTATGGATAGGCGGTGCAGGGGCGACGCTGAGTTTGTGTATATTGATGATATTTTCTAAGTCTGAATATTTGAAGAAGGTAGGGCGTTTTTCCATTATACCGAGTATATTTAACATCAATGAACCACTTATATTTGGTGCGCCATTAGTTATGAATCCGATTCTTGCTTTACCATTTATAGGCATTCCACTTATTTTAACGACGATTACTTATTTTGTATTTAAGTTAGGTTTGATAGCTAAAATCACGATACTTGCGCCATGGACATTACCGGGGCCTTTGGGGGCATTATTTGCAACGAATGGTGACTGGAGAGCACTGGTGTTAGTCGTATTTAACCTCTTAGTAGCAGTAATCATATACTATCCGTTCTTTAAAATGTATGAACGTAAAATGTTAGAGCAAGAACAAGGCACTACAAATGATGCTTTAAACGACGATTAATTGAGATGGGGAGATTTGATGACTGAACAAAACGAGCAAATTATTTTTGAAATTATTTCACATGGTGGTAATGCGAAAAGTTTAGCATATGAAGCTTTGGATGCAGCTACAGCATTTAATTTTGAAGAAGCGAATGAACTGATGGCAGAGTCGAAGCAAGAAATGAGTATGGCACATAATATACAAACAGAGTTAATACAGTCTGAAATAAATGGTGACAAAGTACAAACCTCGTTATTGATGATACATGCACAAGACCATTTAATGACAGCGATTAGCGAAAAAAATTTAATTGAAAAAATGATTGAGTTATATCAAAAATTAGAAGAGAAGTGTTAATATGATGCGATTGATTTATTTAATAGTATTATTTTTACTCATATTTTGCTTTTATAAAATAGCCCATTTTATAGTCAATAAAGTTCATTTTAATAGATGGTTATTGCTTATAGCTATACCATTTATCGTCGTTGTACCTGTATCCATATTTGAAAATATTAACTTGTTTGGTTGGGGCATAATATTACTTTTATTAATATTTACGAGTATCCTCTTTTTTGAAAAATCTCGTGTATTGATTGAACATCGTCAAATGCGTGGCATTATATATAAATCAAATAAGGAGTAAATATATATGCATAATTTAGGAATTTCAGTTTATCCGACACAATCTGATTTAGTAGAAATGTGTGACTATATAGAAATGAGTGCAAAATTCGGATTTAAGCGCATCTTCACAAATTTACTTTCAGTTAAAAGTGATGAAGAAGCGGTTTTTAATAAATTTAAGTCAGTGGTAAAAGTTGCTAAAGAGAATGATATGACTGTGATTGCAGATATTAACCATAAAGTTTTTGAAGCATTGAATTTAAAGCGTGATGATTTGTCCTTTTTTAAAACACTAGGTGTATCAGGAATACGCGTTGATGCAGGATTTTCAGCACAAGAAATAGCACAACTGAGTTATAACAAACAGCATATGTATGTAGAGTTAAACATCAGTGTGAGTGATACATTTATTGAAGAAGTGTTAAGTTATCAACCTAATTTAGACAAACTTGTAGGTTGTCACAATTTTTATCCTCAAACCTATACTGGCTTATCATATCAACATTTTGTAAACACGAGTGAAGCTTATAAAAGAAATAATGTTCACACTGCAGCTTTTGTTACTTCACAAGAGGCAACAGTTGGACCTTGGATGATTATGGAAGGATTACCTACACTAGAAAGTCATAGAAATTTACCTATAGCAGTACAAGTTAAGCATTTATTAATGACGAATTTAGTAGATGATTTTATTATTGGTAACGCATTTGCTTCTGAATCTGAGCTACAATCACTTTCAGAAATTAATTTAGCAATGCCTAGTTTTGATGTTTATTTAAATAACGATATTACTGAATTAGATGAAACCATTGTGACAGAGGAATTTCATTTCAATCGGGGTGATATTTCAGATTATGTTATACGATCAACGATGAGTCGTGTCCATTATAAAGATGAGCCATTCCCGCCAAATAATACAGTACAAATTAAAAAGGGTGATATTGTGATTTGTAATGAACAATACGGTCATTACAAAGGGGAGCTGCAAATCGCATTACAAGATATGGAAAATCAAGGCTATAAAAATGTTATCGGACATGTAAAAAAAGAAGAACATTTCTTATTAAATTTATTAAAACCATGGCAGTCATTTGAATTAAAAGTGACATCATAATCTTTGTTTTATAGTGCGTAACTTCTTGATATTTCAAGTATTAGTAGAAAGATTATCAAAGAAGTAAGGCTAAAGTAAAGGCACTTTCGTTGAATTCATTTTAAATGGATCATACGAAAGTGTTTTTCTATGTACAGCGTTTTTTATCCAATGAAAATGAAGGATATTGTGCCAAATAAATTAGTGTTAAAGCATATAAGAAACTTTTATGGGATATTAAAATTATTCAATTTCCATTTTAGAGTCTAGCCGATAAATCGGTCTTATATCTCAAAAGAAAACCACTCGTTTTAAGAGTAATCTTGATTCATAACATTAAAACTTCTGATAATCATCGATTATGTTAATTAAAAATATAAGAAAAGATGATTAAAATACTGATTCAATATAGGAAAAGTACTTTTTTTAACTATAGCTGGAGCGCTACAAACACTTAGTTTCTGAGAAGTTCTTATTAACAATAAGGCTATGTATAAAATGAATAAAAAATAATTAGCACATATTTGAATGGACCTTATATATAACATATTGTCCTTTATCAATACAAGGGCCTTCTTTGTCAATAAAAAATATGGATGTGAAATGTATAAAAGAGATGTTGACTACTTCGGTCAATTTATATATAATTTAAATGACCAATTTAGTCAATTTTGAGTGTTAAAGGAGGGCGCTTTTATCAACAGTATATTTAATAAGCTGAAAAAAGATAAACAAAAAATGATTGTGAATGCCTCAATCAAAGAGTTTATAAAAAGTGGTTTTGACAAGGCATCAACAAATGAAATCGTGAAACAAGCACATATATCTAAAGGGTCATTGTTTAATTATTTTAACAGTAAAAAGGAGCTTTATTGTTATTTGATTAGTTATAGCACTCAAATTTTAGAGAATATGTATGAAGAAATTGATTTAAGTGAAACAGATTTATTTAATAGAATTGAGAATATTGGTTTACAAAAGTTATACGTCCAACAAAATCACCCTGAAATTTTTGATTTTCTAAAATCTACAATTGAAGAAGAATCACTAGAAATCAAATCTATCATTGAACAACATGTTTCTCGTATATATGAAGATGGAAGGCAAAAAATATATGCTAATATCGACTATTCCAAATTTCGTGATGATATAGATATCGACAAAGCAATTGAAATTCTTAATTGGACAATGTACGGCTTTGGACAAAAAGGACTTCAACAAATCAATTCTTTTGAAAACCTTTCTAATTTTGGCGAACGATACCTTAAAGAATGGAACATTTACGCTCAAATATTAAAACATAGTTTTTATAAGGAAGACGAAGTTTAAAAAGAATCAAATACTTCAAAAGGAGGCTTCAATATTATGGAGGAAGTTGTAAAAATTAATAATTTACAGAAAAAGTTTGGTAATTTTAAAGCTCTAAGCAACGTATCTTTTACAATAAATAAAGGGGAAGTCTTAGGATTTATAGGTCCTAATGGTGCTGGAAAATCTACTACCCTGCGTATATTATTAGGTGCTATTAAACGTGATGCAGGTGATGTAGAAATCTTCGGTAAAGATGTATGGAAAGAAAGTCTTGAAATTCATAAACGTATATCTTATGTTCCAGGAGATATTGCCTTATGGGGGAATTTGACAGGCGGAGAAATTATAGATTTATTTATGAAATTACATGGCAATGGAGATATTGAAAAACGAGATGGTTTAATTAAACGTTTTGAACTAGACCCTAAGAAAAAAGCTAAAGGATATTCAAAAGGTAATCGTCAAAAAGTCGGTTTGATAGCAGCTTTATCAGTAGACTCAGATTTATATATTTTTGATGAACCGACCTCTGGTCTAGATCCATTAATGGAAGTTGTATTTCAAGAAGAGGTTGAAAAAATTAAAAATAACGGAAAATCTATTTTATTATCTTCACATATTTTAAGTGAAGTGGAACGTCTAGCTGATAGAGTGGCTATTATTCGCAGAGGTGAAATTGTAGAAAGTGGCACACTCAATGAATTAAGACATTTAACACGTTCTACGATAATGATAGAAACTGAGACAGATGTGGCTAATTTATCTAAAGTAGAAGGTGTATATGATTTTAAACAAGATAATAATCAAGCGACATTTTCTGCGGATAATAAACAAATTAATTATATTTTAAATGAAGCAGTAAAGTTAGGCGTTAAAAAAATTGAATCTACACCACCAACTCTCGAAGATTTATTTATTCGTCATTATGAAAATTAAATAGTTGAAAGGAGGCAGATTTAAAATGCATGAAAAATTTGCTGGTTGGAGCACGCTTTTCTTACAATATCTAAAGCGTGATTGGAAAAAATTAATTATATGGATTCTAAGCATTGTTTTATTTTCTGCAGGCTTTGTTCCAGCTTTTAAAGAAATAGCCCAAGGAAAAGGATTACTTGGTATGTTTGAAACGTTACAAAATCCTGCGATGATTTCTATGGTAGGACCCACGCCAGTCGAAACAGCGACAGATTATACTGTAGGCGCGATGTATGCACATGAAATGCTACTATTTTGTGGTCTTTTTGCAATTATAGTATCTATGTTACATGTGGTTGGTCATACGCGTAAAGAAGAAGAATTAGGACTTACAGAATTAGTACGGTCATTTCAAATTGGTCGACAAGCAAATTCACTTGCCGCAATAATGGAAATAGTGTTAGTCAATGTGGTAATAGCGGGGCTTATTTTTGTAATGATGATCAGTTTTAGTGTAGAAACTATTTCTATACAAGGGGCTCTACTCTTTGGAATTACAATAGGAATGGCAGGCATTATGGGAGCAAGCATTGCCCTTGTTATGTCTCAAATCATGCCAACTTCTTCATCCGCAACTGGAGCATCCCTTAGCATTGTAGGTTTGCTATATATTATCCGTGCTGGTACAGACGTATCCAACATTGATTTATCTAATATTAATCCTCTCGGTTGGACATATCTCACGTACCCTTTTACAGATAATAATTGGATTCCTATAGTGATAGCTTTCTTATTTAGTATTATTGTAGTTGTTATTGCAATCATACTTGAAGGTGCACGCGACATGGGGGCAAGCTATATTCCTGAAAAAAAAGGAAGAGCGCGCGCCAAAAAATCATTATTATCTATCCATGGCCTATTATATAAAATTAATAAAAGTATCATCATTAGCTGGTTAATTGCATTTATGGTTATGGGTATGGCTTATGGCTCCATTTATGGAGACATGCAGACTTTCTTAGAAAGTAACGAAATGATGAAACAAATGTTTTCTAATTCTAATGTTTCAATTGAAGCTTCTTTCACAAGTACAATAATGATAGTTCTAGTTAGTTTGGTTGGAATATTGCCAATTGTAATTGTTAATAAACTATTTTCAGAAGAAAGTAAACTTCGTCTCAGCCAAATATACCCTACTAAAGTGACACGCAGTAACGTATATTGGAACACTATTGGATTAGCATTTTTAAGTAGTATTTTAGGTGTCTTAGTGGCTACACTAAGTCTTGGCATGATAGGGATAAATGCGATGGAAGGCCATGGTGAGCTAGAAATCACTAATTTCCTTGCTGCCGGTTACAATTTTTTACCTGCTATATTATTTTTCATTAGTCTTGCTGCCTTAGCTATTGGCTGGGCGCCAAAGCTCGGAAAATTAGCTTATGCTTATCTTGGTTATAATTTTGCAATCAATTACTTTGGCAACACTTTAGATTTACCAGAATGGTTTTCAAAAACAGCTATATTGAATTGGCTTCCACAAATGCCAAAAGACAATTTTGATGTTATAACTTTTATAACCTTAACTATAATTGGTATTATATTTATCGTTTTAGGATATATAGGATATCGAAAAAGAGATTTAATTGGATAACAATCATATTTGTTTATAAAACACATTTTCTTAAGTAATTAAGAAAATGTGTTTTTGCATTCTTAAAGTCTACCCTAATTAAAGAACCAGAGGTACATGTAAAATATTGTTTCTATATGTGTGATTAGAGTGTTTGAAAAAGAAAAAAGTTCAAAGCACTTATTAAAAATATTTTGGACTTTTGGTTTAGTTAACATAATTAAATGTCACAGGAAAATACAATGTATATTCTATACAATTTAAATTTCCACTAATAAAAGAAACGCCTGTTTTACATAAACAAATATTTCTTTTATTATATATATAATACATATAATGTTATACGGCTTTTCGAACTTATGTAATTTGGTTTTTTATCGAAAAAATAACAACATAAGTTTAACTTTAAAAAGGAGTTACAGTATGAAAAAAATTATTTTAGCTATATCAATTGTTAGTTTTCTGGTATTTTTAGCAAGTTGTAATAATAAAAGTTCAGAAAATCACGATAATAATAGTTCTAGTGATACTAATACATCAGAGAATAAAGAAAATGAAACGCAAAATGAAACTGACAAGAAAACTAACACCTCAGAAAATCGTGATACCAAAAACAAAATCAATAAACAAAACAAGAAACAAAGCGATAATAAAGAACAAGAAAGAAAAAATAATGATAGTAATGAAAGTCATCAACCTACTGATAAAAATAAAAGTTATTTAAATAATTTCAGCACAGAAAAAATTGAATATGCACGAGTTTGGTATCAGTTAATATCTACAAAAAATGATTTAAAAGGTATTAGAAATGTGTATGTTACAAAAATACCGAAAGGATCAAAAGTAAATCCACAAGCCCAAGATAGTGCAGTTTACAAAGAAGATGTTGTGAAATTAGAAGCTCCTATGAAGGCTGGTGGATCAGTAACGTATAGCAGTAATGGTGATGGGTCCATTAATGTGTATAATAGTATCCCCTATAAATGGGAAAGCCCACAAAATAGCGATTATAGTCAAATGGATAAGATAACAAGAAAAGCAATTGAGGATAATGTTGAAACAACCTATATTAACCCCCATGATAATAAAACAGTAGCTAAGTTAGCAAATAAGGTTAAATATAATAAGTAGTAAACTGTTTTATGTGTTTTTAAAGCCTACATAAAATATACAACTGCATATCAGAAACGTTACTGTATTCGCTATTCATTTTTATTTTAATATGTTTATGCTTTTTGGTGTTATTATTAATACATTAAAAGAGTATGTAGAGGAGAGTTTAAATGATTATTGGATTACAAATTGCTAAACATAGTTTTTGGTATGATCACGGCGTTGAATTGCTATCAGCACTGGTCACACTAGTAGCTTTTATATTTACCTTTTGGAATATCACGAATACGAATAAGAAGATGTATTCAGATGAGATAAAGAAGAATGATAAAACTTTAAAGATGATTGATCTTGTTACACAGAAGCAACGAAAAAACATCGGGAATTTTGTAATAGAACTTGAGAAATTAAAAGAATTTGAAGATAGGGAGGATTACGAAATTTTATCTCCCTTTTCTTTAACAATTAAGTCGAAGAATAAACACGCGTTTATATTAGGAGAAAGAGCTGAATATTTTTACTATAATGATATAGAAAAAGAATTAAATGATTATCTAGAAACAATGAAAGAAATTTTAAACAATAATCATGTGAATTTAAATTTACACTCACTAGAAAAAATCACAGATAAAATAAACAACTTAAATAATGCTATAAACCAAAGTATGAGAATCACAGATATAGGGGATGTTTATAGTATAATCCTTGCTGACTCAAAACTTCCAATTGAATCACAAAGTAAAATAGAAGAAATGTATGAAACATATGATGTTTTCATTGAGTTATTAAGAAAAACAAGCAAAAAATTGATTGAAGATATTACAGAATGTGTAGAAAATTAATTTCTAAATTAAAAGTTATTTGTCATAAATAAAAAAATATATACTCACATTGACCATTACCTATCTTAAACGATCATTATTGCGACACATTTTAATTTTGAAACGATTAAGAGACTTCCTTTCAAAAGGAAGTCTTTTTTTTATTACTTTAAAAAGTTATTGAAGAATGATATATTTATAAATAGTTAGGCGCCTAACTATTTAAGGAGTGATTTTTTGGAAGATTTTTACTTATTTGACAGTCCTTCAGCCGAAAAGTTAAAAGGTCTAAAGAAAGAATATACTAACTTAGATGTTACTTCGGTACTTACTTATTTTGAAATTCAAAAAGCTTATAAGAAAATAAAAATGAATCATGATGATCTTTTCCAAAAATTCGATTTGTCTGAAAGTAAATTTACGATAATGATGCTGTTGTCTTATGAAAAAGATATGATTTTATCGCCTTCTGATTTATCTCAGAAAATAGGGAGTAAAAAATCTACTATAACTGGAGTTTTGAAGGGATTAGAAAAAAGAGAATGGATTATTAGAATAAAAGTAGCGAATGATAAAAGAAGTAATTATGTTCAATTAACTGATAAGGGACTAAAAAAACTAAAAGCTTTTTTGCCATACAATTATGAAATAGTTTCAAGTATTTTTGATAATTTCAGTGAAGACGAAAAGGAGCAGCTTTACTATTTAGCAAATAAACTTAAAATTAATTTGGAAAAGGATGATTTTTTATGAACAAAGTAGAATTTTTAGAAACATTTTTAAGTCTTTATATTAGTCACCATGAAGTACTTAGAGATATGGAAAGTAATGAAAATAAATATGTAGTAATTGATGTTAGAAACGCACCTAAGGAAGTAAAAAAGGACAAAATAAAGAGTTCTATTGAAATTCCTGCTAAAGATCTTAAGAATCAACTGAGTGACTTATCTAAAGAAAAGATATATGTAGTTTACGATTGGACTGGAGGAACTACTTTAGGAAAAGAAGCATTGTTAGAGTTATACAAAAATAATTATGAAGCTTATGAATTAGCTGGAGCATTAGAAGGTTGGAAAGGTATGAAATTACCTTTAGAAAATGTTGTATAGTCACTAAAACCTTTCTTTTTTAACCTTCTTTTCAAATAAATACTATGCTAAATTAGCTATAAAAGAGGCTGATCAGTTGAAGAAAAAATTAGAAAGCAATAAAAAGGTTGATAAGTATAATTAGGCTAAAAATGATTTTGAAACAATTAAGAGACTTCTTATTTCGATAAGGAGTCTCTTTTAATATACCTTCTGATTCTATAATGATTATGATAATTAAGCATATTTTTTCGATAGTTATTCAATAATTATGAATTATAACTAATAAAAGCAAATACTCAATTAAATAATATTAAAGTTAATTTGAATAATGTTAAACTTTGTGATAATTTACATTTAGGGAGTGAATATATTGAATAATAATGATATTCCTAAATGGATGATGAATTTAGAAAAAGAAGATTTTGAATTCGTTAAAAATTTTGTTGTTAATTCTGGATCACTAAAAGCACTAGCTAAGTATTATGAAGTGTCATATCCAACTGTGCGAAATAGATTAGATAGTGTGATAGAACGAATAGAATCTACAAAAGATAATGAAGAAAGTTCATTAGTTAATTATGTAAGGAAGTTAGCCATCGAAGAAAAATTAAATTTGAATGACGCTAAACAATTATTAGAAATATATAGTCAGGAAAAGGAGACTGAGTGAATTTGAGTAATTTATTAACATTTTTACCAGCGATCTTATACGCAGTATTATTTGCTATACAGTATTTTTTATCTAAGACAGGAAATAAGATAATAGGCGGAATTGTTCCTGTTTTATTTATAGTAGCATTAGTCGTTTTATATACGACAGGTAAATTGGGATTAAATATTTGGGGAACTCTTATTTTCGGTATAATAGGTTTATTGTTCTTATTAGGTCAGTGGGATAGCGCTCAAAAAGATAATAAAAAGAAAGAACAAAGAGAATTAGATAAAATGATAGGCAAAGATTTAAAATAAAAGTTAAGATGACTCTAATGACCTTAACAAAAGTGGTGAAATTATTATTTGTATTAACTATTGAGAGAAAATTTTAATAGTACTATTACACAAAAAGAAAGTGCGAATTCGCACTTTCTTTTTGTGATAATGAATGATTAAGAAAATAGTTCATCAACAGTTGTATCAAACAATTTTGCCAACTTAAATGCTAATGTCAAAGTAGGATCATATTTATTGTTTTCTATTGCATTAATAGTTTGCCTGGATACATTTAATTCTTTACTTAAAGATTCTTGAGAAATTCCTTTTTGTTTTCTATATTCTCTAATTCTATTTTTCATTAATTTAACCTTTAGATGTGTATTTTTTATTTGTAGTAAAGTAATTAAAAGCCATAAGTAATATAGCAGCTATTATAAAGAAAATTTCTGGATATTGAGAAAACCAAGTTTTTTCAAGATTTGGTGTTAAACCAATCAATCTAAGCAATAATGTAAATAACATACAATAGATAATCCAAATAAAACTTTTAGCTAGTATTTCAATAAACATTTTACGCTGTCTTTCATCGTATCGATCTTGGTGTCCTTTTGTATCTAATGTTTCTGACGGTAAATATTTGTTTGTTATAGCCGTCCATAAACAAGAAAAAATTAAAATAATAATAAAAGGAATTAAATTCATTATAACACCTCATAAATGTAAAAAGTATTTGACATTTATGAGTATAGATATTTCTGACATAAATGTCAAATACTTTTTACATATCAATATGTTTAAAACCTTACTATGTTATATTGCATTTAGTAAAACATTCACTATTTTAAAAGGAGTTATAAAATTGCCTGTTTTAGTTTTATTTATTGAAACAATTTTAGTAACAATATTCATGATTGGAAGTATGATGGGGGTTTTTAATAACTCTATTTCTCCATGGATATTCGTTATTTTTTGGGTAGCAAGCATTGTTATTTTATTGGGAACTATTATGATAAGACGTTACTCTAAAGGAAAATATAAAAAAGAACTCACAATATATGAAAACAGTCCTAACTTATATGAGAAGGAATATTTTTATCAAGCCCCATTGTACATATTCGATGGTATACATATCAAAGTTCATGGTATGAGTGATACAATATGGACTCCATATTTTAATAATAATCTTCAAAAATGGCTAAGTGTATTTGATATTTTCCCTGTCTATGGTGTTAAACTTACATCAGTAGATCACACTATTATTTTAAAGAGAACTAAACTATGGTCCTTAAGGCCCCATTATAGAGTCTTTATTGATGAAGAAGAAGTAGGGATGTTACAGATGATAAGGTTGTTAAAAGGGGGAATAAAGCAACAAACGCCCTATATTTTTTCAAGCAGTAACGACACATATAAATTTAGTAACCCTTATTTTTCAACTAAAACAGTGATAACAGGAAAAGAAAATAATGAAATATTAACAGCGCAACGTTCATTTTTTGATTTAGGTAAAAATCTAGTAACTCGACGTAGAGGAGAAAAACACAATATAGTAATTGAAGCAAATGATACCCAAATACCATATCCTCACGAACTTTGGATTACTTTATACATTCAAGTTATGATAAATAAGCAAAAGGAACAATAGTAAAATACTTAGTTTAGAAAAAGAGTGCGAATTCGTACTCTTTTTTCTTGTACAATTATTAAAATCTCAATTCAATAATATATTATGAGTTTTGGGACGCTGTGAGAAACGCTCATTTGCATTGACAATCAATTTGTCAAGATAATCCCTTATCATGTTTAATTCTATAAACTGTCTGTCTTGTAATATTGACTTCTTTCGCAATTTTACTAATTGCTTGGCCTTCTTCTAACATTTCGACAACACGATAATAGATAATACGCTTTTGAGGATCTTTCGCATTAGGTGAGTATAGTAGTGGCCGTCCTTTATATACCCCTTTTTCTTTTGCTACTTTAATCCCTTGTGCTTGTCGCCGTTTACTTTCATTTCGTTCTTGTTCTGAAACCATTGCTAATATTTGAATGATTAGATCTTTCATAAATTTATCTAATAGTGGATTGCCAATGACTTCATTCATCATAGGTAAGCTAGTAATCATCAATTGAACTTCTTTGTCTTTTAAATAATTAACAGTATGAATCACTTCATCGTAATTACGACCTAAACGATCGATGGATTCCACTATAAACCGATCTCCCATTCTCACAAAGTTAAGTGCTTCTTGAAGTACCGGTCTATTTTCAATAGATTTACCAGACTGTTTTTCTGTAAATATTTTTTCAGCACCAAACGTTTTTAAATTTTCCAACTGTCTTTCTAAATTTTGATCTATCGAAGATACTCTCGCATAACCTATAATCATTTATTTTCACTCCACAATAAATATACACCCTAATCATACGTTTTAGTCGTTATAAATTCAACAACTATATTTGTATGATTAGGGTGTACCTAAAGTAGACGATATAAACTAGAATTAATATATTCACTTTACAATTTCTACTCTTCTAGCCAAATATTACATTCTAATATTTTCTTTAAAATACTAAGGATTTTTGAATATTGTTCTAAAAATATATCCATATGTTTTTTAACAGTCTCAGAATCGATATATTTACCTTCTCCAAAAGTAGATATTCCGTCGCTTCTATGACTTACTGGATTTTCCATTGTTAGTGGTGGATTATTATGGACAATGTTATGACGTATTCGTTCTGTATCCTTAAAGTCTTTAGAATTTTTTATATCTTTTATTTTTGTAATATATTCCTTCAGTTGACATATATCCTTACTTTTAGTGCTTAATTTTTTAATGTTTTCATCTAATTCTACTTTTTCTATTTCTATATTTGACCTTTGCCTTCTTTTCTTTATTTGTTTAACTTTTTTATTAATTTTTTGCTCATTTCTATTTACCTTTTTTGATAATTTTTTTATTGCTGATTTAAAACTTATTTTCGTGTTTTCAGCATCCACATATACTTTTTCTAATTTGTAAGTATCATTTATTATATGTCCTATATTTTCGTAAATAGAAAATCCGCCTATAAAGAAATTTTCAATAAAATATTTAAAAGAATATAAATTCTCATAATTTATATGTTCAGTATCTTGTGGGAAAAATTGATCATTAATTCCTTTTTCAAAGTAGAACGTTGCAAATTCGTAACTAATCATTACATTTTGTGTTCTATTATTTAATATACCTAACCAATGTTCTGAACTAATGGAAGATAACATAAAAGAAATATCCCTTACACCATACTCAATTTTCAATATCTCTTCAATTTTCGATTTTATATTATCTGAATGTTTCCCTAATTTTGCATTTTCAATATCATTAAACAATTTAATTTCAATCATGTTTTTCTCCTTACCAGTGTTATAGGATAGTTAACTAAATCTTTATTAAAGAATAATTTGATGTTTTTTGCATTCCTCCACACTATGATGTTATAATACACTTAACAAGGAAACTAGCATGGATACACCAATCCCCTCACTACTCGCAATAGTGAGGGGATTTTTTGGTGTGGCTAGTCGCCTATTTATCATCGCGCTTGCGTAGCCAACGCGTAAATAACGCGATAATACAACCACTGATGACTGTGACCGTGATCTGAACAAGGATTTCTAGCATAGATTAACACCTCCTCTCTACGTCAAATAGACGCCTGAGAGATAGGCGACTTCATTATTATATCATCTGAATTACTAATTATACCCTTCAATATAACCGTTTTCAGCACGTAAATGTATGTGTAATTCTCCTTGTTTCGAACTTTCGTTAATTTCTTTAAGTTTTTCTCGCAAGCATGGTTGTTAAGTGAAACTATTTTATCTTGTTTCACACAACTGTCATAATAATATAAAATACACCATTAATTAAATTTCGAAAATTATTAATGAGGGGGAATGAATTATGAAAAGAATATCAAAACTAGGCTCTAACAATCAACATGAAGTCGATTTACAAATGAGACATGTGACTATTAAAATCAGTGCTATATATAAATTATTCTATCAATTAAATGATCTTTTATTAGGTATCATATTTTTGATTGGTAGTTTTTTCTTTTTTAATGAGAGTACAACTTTTTACGGCACAATATTATTTGTAATAGGTAGTATTCAAATGTTGATACGTCCTATTATTTCTATAATACATGATATACATATTAATAAAGTAATGGAAAATGAGAAAGAGTGAATATGATAGTTATGTAGATTTAACGATTAATAAATTCCACAACGAATCAACCTGCCATTCTTACAAAATCAAAGTCTTTTTGAAATACAGGTCTGTTTCCAACTGACTTTCTTGATGATTTCTCTGTAAAGATTTTCTCTATGCAAATGTTTTTAAATTATCCAATTGTCTTTCTAAATTTTAGTTAACTTTAAATTCATGATGATACATTATTCTAAAGTAAATCTTGAAAATGTAATAAAATTATTTATCTTATTTTATAACTCTAATCTTCCATAACTAACTCTTTCAATACCATTTTCTCGTACGCTGTTTCCCCTGATTTCATAGCAAACTCAGCGATAAATATTGGAAATACTGCATTGAGTTCTATAATATGTTCTTTCATTCGTGGCCATGTTTCTCCTCCAGCTTCACCATATGCTTTTATGAGTTGCTCTGATTCTTCGACACCGAATACACGATGGTGTCTCATGAAATCCATTGCTGGATCGGAGTGGGTTGCTTCAGTTCAATCTATGAAAATTGTGACGTTTGCATGTTTATCTACATTTCCAAAAGGTATAAAAAAATTTGATGTTTCCTAAATAGTGTATCGCACTTAAAGTATTTTGCATTCCTACGCACTATGATGTTATAATATAAATAACAAATAGAGTGTTTACATGGTGAACACCGAGCCCGATAACTACGGACATAGTTATCGGGCTCTTTTTGGTGTATTTGGTTATGTCGCCGTCGGATTATTTATCACGCTTATTTAACCAATGTGAAAATAACGTGACCTATAACGCCTACTATAATAGGCGCTATAAGTACTACAAATAGAGTGTTAAACATGGTGTCACCTCCTTCCATGTTAGTTAAAACACAGAAGTAGAACGACGACTTCATTATTATATCATTGGTAAATATGTAAGCACATCTACTTCCCACAAGTTGAATGATGTTAGTAAAATAAGGGATAAATGAGGCAACAACAGAAATATATAAGAGCAGAAAATAAACATGATAAAAATACATAAATCAAGTGTTAAAGAATATGAGGCCACATATAAGGATTATCAAAGTAAGTCAAATACCACTTGAGAGTCCTAGCCACTAAAGCAGACTTATAGCCCAAATCAAAACCACCCGTGAAACAGGTGGTTTTAATTTTATAATAATTAAAATACATCGCGCTTATTGTGCACATTCATATGGGTTGAAGTCCAATGGCATTGGTGTAGCAAAACCTAACATGACAAAGTCTTCATCACCGGTGTTAGTCATGCCGTGCGCATCTCCTGGGAATGAAACGAATATATCTCCGGCTTTAATGGGTTTTTGTTCATTATCATTTGTGAAAAATGTTCCTTCGCCTTGTAGTACAATCCAAACATCATCTGCATCTTTATGTGTGTGACAAGGTAATGATTGTCCTGGTTTAAGACACCAAACCGCACCAGCTGAATGTCGCGTTTCATAAAATATGGTTTTTTTCGCTGCATCGTCAGAAAAATGTTGTAACTCATTTATTTTAAAAAAGCGATTGGATGTTTGTGACATATTTCTCACTCCTGTCAGTTTACAATATAGTTTGGTTGTTCACCGCTCAGTTGCTTAACTACGTTAGATGCTGCAATATCAGCCATCATGTCTCTTGCCTCGAATGTCGCATTGCCAATATGTGGTGTGATAACTACGTTTTTCATTGATTTCAGTGCTTCAGTAATTTTCGGTTCAAACTCAAACACATCAAGTGCTGCACCTTCAATAATACCTTCTTCTAGGGCTTTTACTAATTCTTCTTCATAAACAATTGGACCTCTTGATGCGTTGATTAAATATGAAGTTGGTTTCATTTTTTTGATCGCATTATAGTCAATCATGTGCTTTAACTTTTCATTATATGCACAGTTTAAAGTTACAAAGTCTGAACGTTTTAAAAGTTCGTCTTGTGAAACATATTCTGCATTTAATTCAGCTTCTTTATCTTCATAACGTTTAGGACCTGAATAAAGCACATTCATATCAAAACCTTTAGCACGTCTTGCAACGGCAGTACCAATTTCACCTAATCCAATAATACCAATTGTTTTACCAGATACTTCACGTCCTCTAAAGAATAACGGTGACCAACCGTTAAATCCTTCATTACGGCAAAGTTGATCTCCTTCAGGAATACGTCTTGCAACAGCAAGTAAAATACCCATTGTTAACTCTGCAGTTGAATTGGTTGAAGCAATGGGTGTGTTTGTCACATTGATATCGTGTTCACGCGCAGCTTTAATATCAATATTATTGAAACCAGCACCATAGTTAGCTATGATTTTTAATTTTGGTGCAGTTTCAATAACTTTTCGGCTCACGTTAGTAGATAATAAAGTGATTAATGCATCAACGTCTTTAATTTTTTCTATTAATAATTCTTCGGAAATTAGGGTTTCACCAGTATACATATCTACATCAAAATGTTGTTCAAGTTGTTTAAGCCCAGCTTCTGGGATAGCACCTGCGATAAAAATCTTCTTCATAAAAATCGTCTCCTCCTATAATGTGAAAACATTCACAATATTTAATTTAAGTTTAGCATTATTTAGTGTTTTGGGTATGTAAAAAGTGCCAAAGTATGATGTGTGTTTTGTGTGATATGGACAAATCGCATTTATACGTAGAAAAGTGTCAAAAGTTGATTAAATCTCAAGTGAAAATAATAATGCATTTTTATATAAGTGTGGAGTGTAAATATTAGTATATTTATGGAAAACCCTTACATTTTAGTGTAATATTATACTAAGAGGTGATTAGTATGGTGAATATAAAAAAAGAACGTATGAAAATTTATGTGTTGGATAATGGGCGAATGAAAATGGATGAAAATTTAATGATCGCAAATTCAAACCAAGCGACATTAGATAATCCAAATAAAGAAAATGAACTACATGAATTTCCGATTTATACCGTTTTTATAGATCATCCTGATGCTAAGATATTATTTGATACTGCTTGTAATCCGAATTCAATGGGCGAGGAAGGACGATGGATTAATGCAACACAAAAAGCTTTCCCTTATTTTTCTGATGAATCATGTCACTTACCAAATAGACTAGAACAATTAGGTGTCGATCCTAAAGAAGTGGATATAGTAGTAGCTTCCCATTTACATCTTGATCATGCTGGTTGTTTAGAATATTTTACAAATGCAACTGTTATTGTTCACGATGATGAATTCAGTGGTGCAATGAAGTGTTATGCGCGTAATCAACAAGAAGGTGCGTATATTTGGAGTGATATCGATGCTTGGATTAAAAGTGATTTGACTTGGCAAACTATAGCGCGAGATCAAGCACATCTAAACCTTGTAGATGGTGTGAAAGTACTCAACTTTGGTAGTGGACATGCTTGGGGAATGATTGGTCTGGAAATTGAAACTGAAGAGTTAGGGACACTCATCTTAGCTTCTGATGCCATTTACACACAAGAAAGTATGGAACCTAAATTACAACCACCTGGTATTCTTTATGACTCAGTTGGATGGGCAAATTCTGTGGAATATATTAAACGCCTTGCTCAAGAAAAGAATGCTGAAATTTGGTTTGGCCATGATGGTAACCAATTTGAATCTTTTAGAAAGTCTACGGATGGTTATTATGAATAAAGGATGTGTGAAGCAATGAAAACAAAAGCAGCAGTATTATATGAAATGGGTGTTGAAGGCCCTTATGAAAAAACGGAGCCTTTAAAAATAGAAACTTTAAACCTTGATGCCCCTAAACGAAATGAAGTGTTAATTAAAATTCATGCTGCAGGTTTATGTCACTCTGATTTGTCAGTGATTAATGGGAGTCGCCCCAGACCAATGCCTATGGCACTTGGCCATGAAGCGGCAGGTGAAATTATAGAATTAGGTGAAGGCGTTAGTGATTTTGAAATTGGAGACCACGTTGTCTGTACTTTTATCCCTAGCTGCGGTAAATGTATACCATGTCGTGAAGGAAGACCTGCATTATGTGAAAATGGTGCAGCTTCCAATGAGAAGGGTGAAATGATAGAAGGTGGGTTCCGCTTATCTAAAGAAAAAGATGTCATACACCATCATTTAGGTGTTTCAGGATTTTCAGAATATGCTGTGGTCTCAGAAAATTCAATAGTGAAAATAGATCCAGAAATTCCTTATGAACGGGCAGCAGTGTTCGGTTGTGCTGTCATTACAGGTATAGGTGCTGTTATAAATACAGCTCAGATTAGACCGGGTAGTAACGTAGCGGTAGTGGGTCTTGGAGGTATTGGACTAAATGCCATAATAGGTGCAAGACTGGCTGGTGCTAATGAAATTATTGCTTTAGACATTAACGAAGACAAGTTTGAAATTGCTAAAACTTTAGGTGCAACAGCAGTGTTTAACTCAAGTAATGAAAATGTGATTGATGATGTTAAAACATATGTAACAGGTGGCGCTGAATATGTGTTTGAAACAGCAGGTGTGGTACCTGCAATGCAAGTAGCATATGCGATAACAAAACGTGGTGGTTCAACAGTGACTACAGGCTTACCTGATCCAAAAGCAGAATTTTCATTTCCACAAGTAACTTTAGCTGCTGAAGAGAGAACGGTTAAAGGTTCATATGTTGGAAGTTGTGTTCCTGATCGTGATATACCAAGATTTGTAAGCTTATATCGTCAAAACAGACTTAATATTGATCCATTAATCAGTGATGTCATTTCATTAGATCAGATTAATAAAGGTTTTGATCAGTTAGCAAATGGCGATGCCGGTAGAATTATTATTAAAATGTCTTAATTAATGATTCAAATATAATAGGGAACAAGGTTATAAATAATGACATGATAGGGGGGACTCATTTTGACAATTAAATGAGTCAAATAATCTTAGATTTGTTAAAATAGTATTCAATTTATGAACTTATATAAAAATTGGCAGTGGCGAGATAGATAACATAAACTTTAACACATACGGTGAGTCTTCGGTTTGTCTGCGCGTAATGTGCGCGCATGCTCTAATATATAGTTATACCGTTGCAAAACTGTTTTGAATTTATAGTATAAAAAGACGATGACTTTACTTAAAATTTGTAAAGTCATCGTCTTTGTTATTGTTAAAAATTATTGTGCTGTATAACCGCCATCAATTACGATTGATTGTCCTGTGACACTTTGAGCTTTATCACTAGCGATGAACACAGCATAGTCAGCAACTTCTTGAATATTCACAAGTTGTTTTTGTGGAATGAGTGGGAATAGTACTTCTTCTAATACTTGTTCAACACTCACATTTCTTGTTTTGGCAAGGTCGTTCATTTGGCCTCGAACAAGTGGTGTATCGATATATCCAGGACAGATTGCATTGACTGTCACACCATCTTCAGCTGCCTCTAAAGCTGTAACTTTTGTTAGACCAATGATGCCATGCTTGGCACTGTTATAAGCAGATTTGCCAGAAAAACCAACGAGTCCGTTGATAGAAGACATATTTAAAATTCGTCCATACTGTTGTTTCTTCATTATTGGAAGTACATGCTTTGTCATAATAAATGTACCAACTAGCATAATATCTATCATTTGTTTGAATTTATCAGTTGGAAAGTCTTCAATATTTGCCACGTTTTGCAAACCTGCGTTGTTAATTAAAATATCAATCTGGCCATACTGTTTTACGGTTTCATCTACTAATGCTTCTACATCTTTTTCATTAGAAACATCAGCAGTAAAACCCATACAATCAAAGCCATTTGCTTTAAATGATTCAACTGCATGATTTAATGCTTCTTGATTAATATCGGTAAATACAACTTTTGCACCTTCATTTAAAAACACCTTAGCAATTTCCAATCCAATGCCACTCGCTGCACCTGAAATGATTGTAATTTTGTCTTTTAACATATATTTGCCTCCCTTTTGCATATCATAATTAGCTTACATTTGTTCAATGGATAAGTAAAATGAATGGTTTAATTGCGCTATAGCTATTGTTTATGGAAAGTTTGGTTATATAAAACCAAGACAATTCAATAATAAATATATTTTAATTTAAAATAATAGTATAAATTATTTTGGGGAGAGGGTATAATTTAGAGTAGCTAAAGTAAATGGGAGGCTAAAGTTATTGAGTAGAAGAGAATATTTTCATCATGTTGATCATCGGAAAAAGCAACAAAACTCTAAGTTAACACTATGGATAACTTTCTTTATTACACTGATATTTACCATAGTAGAGTTTGTTGGTGGCGTACTTTCAAATTCTTTAGCATTGTTATCTGATTCGTTTCATATGTTAAGTGATGTTATCGCATTAAGTTTATCAATGGTTGCGATATATTTTGCAACGAAAAAACCTACGTCACGTTTTACATTTGGCTATCTGAGGCTAGAAATATTAGCTGCTTTTTTAAATGGTTTAGCGTTAATGATTATTTCATTATGGATTCTGTATGAAGCAGTTAAACGTATGATTTATCAGCAACCAATTGAAAGTGTTGTTATGGTTATCATAGCCACGATTGGTTTATTCGTTAATATCGTTTTGACAATCGTTCTTGTACGTTCTTTAAAACAGGAAGACAATATTAATGTTCAAAGCGCATTATGGCATTTCATGGGAGATTTATTAAACTCAATCGGTGTTATCGTTGCCGTTGTGTTAATTCATATAACAGGATGGCAGATGATAGACCCACTCATCAGTATCGTTATTTCCTTAATTATATTACGCGGTGGATGGAAAATTGCTAGAAATGCTTGGTTTGTATTAATGGAATCTGTACCTGAAAAGTTCGATACAGATAAAGTGATTGCTGACATGAAAAGTATAAAAGGGATTGATGATGTTCATGAATTTCATTTGTGGAGCATAACCACAGAACATTTTTCCTTGAGTGCCCATGTTGTACTGAGTAGTCAATCAGAGATTGAATCGTATGAAGTAATAAATAATGTTTCTAAATTATTGGAAAATAAACACAATATCAAGCACACAACATTACAAATTGAAAACCTTAACATCAATAGTCACTCTAAGACGTACTATGAAAATTTGAAATCATAAGTATTGAGTGTTTGCAGAAACTTAATTTGTTGAATGTTTGATTATATAGACGGAGAAAAGTACAACGTTTAAACAAGCTTTCAGTAACGCGCTATAGAAACGCACTAAGTCCTTTTATAAAATATGATTATTTTGAAGCCCCATACATCTTCTAGTTTTAATTTGTTAAAATACACTATATAATTTTAAGCAATAACTAAGAAAGGTGTATATGATGGGTCAATATCAAATTACAAAACCATTAAACAATAATGTTATTATTTGTATGCATCAAAAACGTGAAGTGGTCCTTATCGGCAAAGGGATTGGGTTCAATAAGAAACCAGGGATGGTTGTTGATGATGAGACGATGATAGAAAAAGTTTATGCGTTAGAACAGAAAAAGCAACAAGAACATTATAAAGCTCTTATTGAACAAGCTGATGATTCTGTCATTCAAGCGATTATTGAGGCAATTAATATGATTACTAGTACAGATTTAGAAATTGATGATAATCGTTTAATTGTAGCATTAACCGACCACATTATATTTGCATATAAACGATTAAAGCAAAATCAATACATTAATAACCCTTTTGCAATCGAAACGAGACATCTATACCCTGAAGCTTATAAAATAGCTGCTTCGGTTATCTATAAACTCAATTCGGTATTGTCACTCCAATTTCCAGAAGATGAGATTGGTTTTATAGCACTACATATTGCATCTAATATGGAAAAACTAACAATGAGCGAAATGACTAAAATTAATGATTTAATCAGTAAATGTATTCAAATTGTGGAGCATGATTTACATCAACGTATTGATACGACATCTGTACAATATCAAAGATTTATTAGACATATTCAATTTTTAATTAGAAGACTGAGCATAGGCGAAACGATTAAGTCGCAAACCGAATTTGAAAAGATGTTGAAAGCGCATTATCCGCTGTGCTATAATGTTGCTGTCAAGATAATGAAAATGATGCAAAAACAGTTGGGTGTCACAGTATATGAAGCAGAAGTTATTTATTTAACGTTACATATCAGCCACTTAACACAACAATAAATAAGCACGTGTAACTGATTCGATCAGGCATGAGTACTTAGACAGAGCAAAGAGCTCAGTTTATTTACTCATGCCTTTTTTGTGTCTTTAACCTTGTTTTGACGCAATATATAGGAACTTATAATGTATTATGTTTTTGTACATAAACGTTATATAGTTTCTTGAAAATGGAGGATACTATATGATGTGGAAGAAATTTTTTGGTCAGCTTCAACGTATTGGTAAGGCTTTGATGTTACCTGTGGCCATCTTACCAGCAGCGGGTTTATTGTTGGCTTTTGGAACAGTTTTGCAAGGAGAAGTTTTACAATCTTACCTTCCATTTATTAAAGCAGATGGATTTCAACATGTTGCACAAATGATGGAAGGTGCAGGGGTTGTCATTTTCGATAATTTACCAATGATTTTTGCATTAGGTGTGGCTATTGGTTTAGCTGGCGGAGATGGTGTAGCTGCGATTGCTGCATTTGTAGGATTTATGATTATGAATAAAACCATGGGAGCATTTTTAGGTATTACAGCAGATAATGTCAGTGATGCTGCTAGTGGTTATGCAAATGTATTAGGTATTCCTACCTTACAGACAGGTGTGTTTGGTGGGATTATCATTGGTGCACTTGCTGCATGGTGTTATAACAAATTCTATAATATTTCGTTGCCAAGTTATTTAGGATTTTTTGCTGGTAAACGTTTTGTGCCAATTATGATGGCAACGTGTTCTTTCATTCTTGCATTTCCAATGGCATGGATTTGGCCAACCATTCAATATGGTTTAAATGCATTCAGTGAAGGTCTTTTAGAATCAAATACAGGAATAGCAGTATTTTTATTTGGTTTTATTAAACGTTTGTTAATACCATTTGGTTTACATCATATTTTTCATGCACCTTTCTGGTTTGAGTTTGGGAGTTTTAAAAATGCGGCTGGACAAATTATTCATGGAGATCAGCGAATTTTTATTGCTCAAATCACTGAAAATGTACCACTGTCAGCTGGTAAATTCATGGGTGGAGAGTTCCCAGTAATGATGTTTGGACTACCTGCTGCTGCTCTAGCAATTTATCATTCAGCGAAGAAAGAAAATCGTAAAGTGGTTGGTGGTCTGATGTTATCAGGTGCCTTAACATCATTCCTTACGGGTATTACAGAACCGTTGGAATTTTCATTCTTATTTGTAGCGCCGCTCTTGTTCTTTATTCATGCAGTGCTAGATGGATTTGGCTTCTTAATTATGTACTTATTGAATGTACATTTAGGCTATACCTTCTCAGGTGGATTTATTGATTTCTTACTGTTGAACATCTTACCTAATAAGACTGCTTGGTGGCTTGTTATTCCAGTAGGCTTAGTTTATGCAGTGCTTTATTACTTTATATTTAGATTTATTATCAAAAAATTAAATTATAAAACGCCTGGTAGAGAAGATAAAGAAATGCAAAATAATTCTGTATCAGTGAGTGAGCTACCGTTTAAAGTTTTAGATGCGATGGGTGGGAAAGACAATATTAAACACCTTGATGCATGTATTACACGTTTGAGAGTAGAAGTTAATGAAAAAGCTCAAGTAGATGTTGAAGGTTTGAAACAGCTAGGTGCTTCAGGCGTACTAGAAGTAGGCAATAATATGCAGGCGATTTTTGGACCGAAATCAGATCAAATTAAACATGATATGGCACAAATTATCGCTGGTAATATCACAAAACCAGAGGAGACAACGATTGAAAGTGAAGACATGAATGAATCAGTTACAGTCGAAGGTGAAACGATTTATGCACCACTTAAAGGTCGTACAGTACCGTTAAATGAAGTACCAGACCAAATATTTAGTGATAAATTAATGGGTGATGGTCTTGCGATTTATCCAGATAATGGAGAGGTTGTGGCACCGTTTGATGGCACAGTAGAGTTAGTCTTCCCTACCAAACATGCGATAGGTTTAAAATCTGAATCAGGTGTAGAAGTGTTAATACACTTTGGTTTAGAAACTGTTGGATTGCAAGGAGAAGGTTTTACAGTACATGTAGATTCTGGAGACACGATTGTAAAAGGTCAATCACTTATGACTGTAGATTTAGACTATATTAAAAAGAATGCGAAAAGTGACATTACGCCTATTATCGTAACTAATTCAGGAGAACACGAGATTAAAACAACACATGACGGTGCAGTCGATACAGGAGAAGTGTTAATTAAATTATAATATATATAAAACCTCTTAATTCACAATATCGTGCAATTAAGAGGTTTTTGTGTGTATATACGAGTATTAGTTTTATTATCCAGTTAATTAATCTCCGATAATCATATTATCTATTAAACGTGCTTTGCTGAATTTTACTGCAAGGGAAATGAAAATTTTTCCATTAATGTGAGTGATTGCTTCTAATTCTGGATAACTATATATAGCTACTGTTTCTATATTACCAGATGTATGCTGTTTAATATAAGTTTTGGCTGTGTCTATTAATTTGGCACAATTA
Organism: Staphylococcus cohnii species complex 1663; assembly: GCF_041008415.1. Classification (NCBI taxonomy): domain Bacteria; kingdom Bacillati; phylum Bacillota; class Bacilli; order Caryophanales; family Staphylococcaceae; genus Staphylococcus; species Staphylococcus cohnii species complex 1663. The sequence continues at coordinate 65,446 of NZ_JBFDVL010000001.1, read as the reverse complement.
CGTTCTCCTTGAAGATATTGTTCATTGGCTAACTGTAAACTTTTATATAGTGCTGGCGCTTCTTGTCGTTCTGTAGGCGTCAAATAAACATTGCGTGAACTTTTAGCGAGACCGTCTGATTCTCGTACTGTATTAACACCAATGATGTCTATTGGGTGATTAAAATCTACGACCATTTTTTCAACGATAGCTAGTTGCTGCGCATCTTTTTTGCCGAAATACGCACGATGTGGTCGAATAATATTAAATAATTTGTTAACAACTGTGATGACACCATTGAAATGGCCAGGACGTTGTGCACCTTCTAAAACAGTGGCGAGTCTACCAGCATTTAACGTTATCGTGGGTTCTTCTGGGTACATCTCTTCTACTGAAGGATAAAAGATATAGTCTACACCAACAGACGCTGCCTTAATTTTATCTTGGTCTATATTTCTAGGGTACGCATCAAAATCTTCATTTGGTCCAAATTGTAATGGATTTACAAAAATACTGATGATTGTAATGTCATTTTCCTTTACTGATTGTGACATCATTTCCAAATGGCCTTCGTGTAATGCCCCCATCGTTGGAACAAAGCCGAGGGACTGATTGTTTTTTATTAAATTTGTACTTATTTTACTCATTTCTTTGATAGATGTAATTAATGTTGTCATTCTGATACCTCATCCATAATTTGTTTTTTATAAGTGTGTGAAACATCAGGAAATATTTCGTTTTTGACTTCTTTATGATATTGCATTAAAGCGGTTATGCCGCTGGAAAAGTCTCCATATTGCTTGACGAATTTAGCTTGGTGTGGCACTTCATAGTTCAGCACATCATGATAAACCAATACTTGTCCATCAGTATCCTTACCTGCTCCTATACCAATCACTGGGATGTCTAAATTTTTGGTGATTTGTGCAGCTAAATCACTCGGAACAGCTTCTAAAACGAGCATAATGGCGCCAGCTTGTTGTACAGCGTAAGCATCATTTATGAGTTGCTGTGCTGTTTCTTTTGTATTGGCTTGCATCTTGTACCCAGTAATACCAACGCTTTGTGGTGTAAGTCCTAAATGTGAAACGACTGGTAGACCAATGTGATTACAATTTTTTATAAAATCAATTAAATGTGCACCTTCAACTTTGATTGCATTTGCATTAGTTTGTTTGTATAAATCTATAGCATTTTCTAAATCAGAGTGTTCGCTGATGCCAACAGCGCCAAAAGGAACATCAACAACCATAAATGTATTAGGGGCACCACGTCGCACAGCTTTCGCGTGATGGATCATATCTGACATTGTTACTTGAACTGTACTTTCATAACCTAAGACAGTCATACCTAAAGAATCACCAACTAAAAGGGTATCGATTTGTGCAGTTTCTGCTTGTTTTGCACTAGGGTAATCATAAGCTGTAACCATTGAAATTTTATTAGTATGCTGTTTCATATCTATTAAATGCTTTAAAGTTAACAATTATACTCAACTCCGTTGTCTAAATATTTTTATATTTAATCATATAGTAACGAATGTATTCGAAAAATAAAATTAATTTAGTAATTTAATACATCTTTTTATACTAGATAAATAAATTAAAAAGTTTCATACGAGAAAAAAGAGGTTACAATTACAAATAATATTAGGTGTGTAATACATATTAGTTTATAATAACTAGTAAATAATAAATGAAATGTACAATATAAATGATTAGTTTTTAAATTTATTAAGGCAAACGATATAAATACTACACTATAGGTATGAAAATGAGGGGAAATCATGATATATACAATAACAAGCACATTACCACCAGTACATGGAGGTAGAACTAAGGCATTGCTAAGTCGAATAAAATTAATAGATAGTGAATTAGGGATCAAAAGTAAAATTGTAACAACGAATTATAATGCCAATTACCCATCTGTTTATGAAAAGTTTATAAACGAGGAAAAAGTGACAGAGCATACAGAATTTGAAAATATATACGATTGGTTAAGTGGCTTCAAACTATTAGAAATACCGAAGACTAAATTTAAAAAACAACCTAAATATCAAACGATGAACCGTGAACTCAAAGGATTGGAAAGTAAAAGTTTTAATGGTGGCAATGTTATGAGATATTATAAAAATGGTGATTACGTATTGTACAGAAAATATTATAACAATAGTAATATAGTTCAATTTGAAGATTTTATGTCATCTATTAGTAAAAAACGATTAGAACGTTGGGAATACAATAAATTTGGTCAATTGCATAGAAAGATTTTTTACACACATAACCCTTTTTCAAAATTATGTGAGCTCTACTTTGATACACAAGGCGTTATATATTGTAAAAAGTTTTTTAATACAGAACAAGAAAGTTTAGATTATATCCAACTTTATAAAAATGATAGACCTTATTTATCCTTCAGTAGTGAAAAAGCCTTATTTAAATATTATTTTGACCATCGCTTCAGTGATGGTGATGTGGTATTTAATGATGCCAGACTTTTAGATGAACCATTATTAAATCAAACACATGCAACTAAAAATATTTTGGTTTTTCATAATAGTCATTTGAATGGACAACAAATGAAAGGTTCATATAAATTTGCGTTAAATCATTCTGAAAAAGTAGAAAAATATTTAATATTAACTGAAAAGCAAAAAGAAGATATTATTAGCCAAGTTACATTAGATGAAAGACAATTATCAGTAATCCCACATTCGATTAAAACATATAAATCACATGCAAACGAAAATAAATTAGACCGATTTATTTTTATAGGTAGATTAGGTCTTCAAAAACAAGTAGACCATTTAATTAAAGCGTATAAACAATTTTTAGATTATGGGTATGATACGAAATTATCCATATTTGGTATGGATGAAGATGGACAGAAAAAGGTGTTGTTGGATTTAATTGATCAATTTGGTATTCAAGATAAAGTAGACATCAATGATTTTACGAATAATCCTTTGAAAGAATTTCAACAATCAAAAGCTTCACTTTTAACAAGTAAATTTGAAGGATTTGGCTTAACAGTAATGGAGAGTATCGAAGTCGGTTGTCCAGTCATTGCTTATGATGTTAGGTATGGTCCGTCAGAGATTATAAATCACGGTACGAATGGATATCTCGTTGAGCCGGATAATATTAAAGCATTTGCTGATTGTATGGCTAAAATAATAGATGAACCATTTAATTGCGTACAGACGAGATCAGAGCTTAGTCATGATAAAGCTGTAGAAAATTATAAAAAGTTATTTCAAGACATCGGGCATACTAAATAATATAATTTTTACCCGTGTCTCTCTAACATATTTAGTAATAAGCATATTTTATAAAATACAGAATGTACGATAAAACAGTTGTCATTGCTTAACCACAGCAGGGTAACTGTTTTTATTTTGTTGTTTTTCATTTCGAAGGTTGATATTTGTGTTTTGAAATATTAATAAATTCAATAAAATACTTGTCTCTTATATACAGCGTGTTATATTAATGTTAATTGCAATTGTTTTTAAAACTATTTTATTGTCCGTCAATATTTGTTTTGATTATACTTTTTAAAAAGGAGTAACAATGAATAAATTTAAATTATTGATTATCATGTTGTGTTTAGTCTTAGTTGGATGTTCTGCTCAAGACAATGAATCTGAGCATAAAGACAGTAAAAATCATGAAAAACAGCAAAGTAACAATAGTGAAAATAAGCATCATAAAGAAGTGAAGCATGGTGTAACGTATATTGATGATATTTTAATTGTGAACAAAGATATTTCGTTACCAGAACATTTTGATCCTGGAGAAAATAAAGAAGCGCGTGATGCATTACAGAAACTTTTAAATGATGGTAATAATCGAGGATTTCAATTATCAAATGCCAGTGGTTTCAGAAGTTACCAAAGCCAAGAACAGTTATTTGATCAATATGTTCAAAGAGATGGAGAAGAAGCAGCCAATAAATACAGTGCGAAGCCAGGCCATTCAGAACATCAAACTGGACTGACATACGATATTGTTTCTGAGAACACAGATACCAACTTTAAAACTTCTTTTGGTAAGACTAAGGAAGGGCAGTGGCTCAAAGATAATGCTTACAAGTACGGTTTTATCATCAGATATCCGAAGAATAAAACGCATATTACAGGTTACCAATATGAACCGTGGCATATCAGATATGTTGGGAAAGATACAGCTAAAAAATTATATAAAAGTAATGAAACATTAGAAGAGTACTTAAACCTATATCCAAAAAAATAAGATTAAACTTGAAGTGTGCTTGATTATTTAATATAAATTTTTAGAGAGGAATGGTCATCATTGTTTAAGAAATTAAGTGTGGTGATGCTAAGTTGGTTGCTTACGTTAACTGCTATTGCACCAATAGCTACAATAACTGCTGAAACAGAAAAATCAGCGAGTCCTAAGCAAAGTGTTAAATACAAACCAGAAAGTGTTAGCGTGACAGCTCAAACAGGTCAAATTTTATATCAAGATAAAGCGGAAAAAGTAACTGATCCAGCTTCTTTGACTAAAATGATGACGATGTATTTGACATTAGATGCGATAGAAAACGGTGATATAAAAGGTACAGACAAAATAAAAATCACTTCAGATTATGCAAATATGTCTGTATTACCTGATTTAGCTAGTGTACCTTTAGAGAGAGGAAAGTCTTACTCTATTAATCAATTTCTTAGACAAATCACTTTAGAATCAAGCAATGCAGCTACACTTATTTTGGGTGAGAAGGTGAGTGGTTCAACATCAAAATTCACAGATGAAATGAACCATAAAGCGAAAAAACTCGGTATGGACCATACGCATTTTGTGAATCCTACAGGTGCAGATAATCATCTTTTACAGCAATATGCTCCAAAGCAATATCAAAAAGAGCGCAAAACACAAACTACTGCAGATGATATGACCATTCTAATGCAAAATATATTAAAAGAGCATCCTAAGATTTTAAAATATAGTTCTAAAACAACAGATAAACAATTTGGAACAGAATTAAAAACAAAAAATATTTCTTTAAAGGGACAACGATTTGAATTAAAAGGTGCAGATGGATTGAAAACAGGAACAAGCGATGAAGGTTATAGTTTAGCGTTAACAAGTAAACGTAATGGTTTACGTCTCAATGAAGCGATACTCAATGTGAAACCATTTCCTAGTATGAAAGCTAAAAATGCACGCCATAAAATTGCTAATGCCATTATGAATAAACAATTTAACAAATATGAATATCGAAAAGTGTTAAGTGAAGGAGAACACGAAATTAACGGAAAAACGTACCAAGTTAAGCAAGATTTATATGATGTAGTTCCTAAAAAAATGGATCAGTTAAAGTTTAATGTGAATAAAGAAGGCAAAGTATATGTAGCCTATAAGCGTCAATTTATTAAAGGTACACATGCGCCTCAAGTAGATGCCACAGTTAAAAAAGACGACAATAAATTCACTGCATTTTTCAAAAATTTGTTCAGTAAAGATGCGCATAAAATTTCCCAATATAATCTATGAATTATAAACAAATCATTCAATTTATCTGCTGATACCACGACTTAATTGTGGCATGTGTCAGCAGATTTTTTGTCATTAAGTCAGCTAAATCTAATAAATTGGTGTTCATTTCAACTATATTCACTGGGTAATAATTGCTTAAAAACGTATTAAGACTTATGGTAGAAAGGTATAGGAGGTTTTATGAATGCGTAAAAAATTCATTAATGCAGCAATTTATAAGTATGATGAAGCTTCAGAAATTTTAGTTGAAAACGGTAAGTTTAAAGCATTTGGCAAGAATCTAGGTGAAGCGGATGAGGTGATTGATTTAGAAGGTGCCTTAGTTTTGCCCCCATATGTTGATGCTCATCTTCATCTAGATTATTATTTTACAGGACAAAATCCTCAAATTAAAAACACATCTGGAACATTGTTTGAGGCTATTGATTTATGGAATGATTATAAAAAAGGCACTACAAAAGAAGAAATGAAATCGCGTATGCGTCAAGCAGTCAACGACGTAGCGAGCTACGGCACACAATATATTCGTGCTCAAACGGATTGTACAGATCCTGATTTAACAGGTATTAAAGCAGCACTTGAAGTAAGGGATGAATTGAAAGATAATATTACGATTCAGGTTGTGGCATTTCCTCAAAATGGTATGTATGCTTTTGAAGAGCAAGGTAAAACAGGCCGTGATTTAATTGAAGAAGCCTTAAAATTAGGTGCAGATTGTGTCGGTGGTATTCCACACAATGAGTGGAGTCCAGAAGCAGGCGCGAAATCAATTAAAGAAATCGTTAGACTCGCTATCCAATATGATAAATTAATTGATGTACACTGTGATGAAACAGATGACGTACAAGCGCGTTTCTTAGAAATATTAAATGCAGAAGTGATGAAACAAGGTTACGGAAATGCTACGACAGCTTCACATACTTGTTCATTTGGTTCAGCTGATGATGCTTATGCATTTCGAATGATGGGGTTATTTCGCCAATCAGGTTTAAATTTTGTCTCTTGCCCAACTGAAAATTTATATTTACAAGGCAGACAAGATAGTTATCCAAAAAGAAGAGGATTAACACGTGTCAAAGAGTTTGTAGATAATGATATTAATGTGGCTTTTGGTCAAGATTCGATTGTTGATTTATGGTACCCAGCGGGATCAGGTAATTTAATGAATATCTTAGACAATGGCTTGCATGCCACACAATTAATGCGCGAAGAAGATTTTCCACGTAATTTCGATTTAATTACTTATAACGGTGCAAAATTAATGCATTTAGATGAAGTTTACGGTTTATCAGAAGGCAAGCCAGCGAACTTTATCGTGTTGGATGCACCAAATGTGTTTGAAGCACAACGTCGACGCGTTGACTGTCTTGCATCGATACGTAATGGTGAATATCTATTTAGAAAAGAAAAACCGAAATATATAACTGCATTAGATATTGATCGCCAAACAAAATAATACTTGTAATTGCATCGTATACGATAAAATGCTGAGACGATAGAAAGTCTCAGCATTTTTATCTGTATTTATTGATTGCATTGAAATGCGTATTTTATGAAAATATAATGACGCTCCATTCGTTGAGATAATATTTTAGTAGTAAAAAAGTTTGTATTAATATAAAAATTATAAAAAGCGAGCACAGTTTAAGTGCTCGCTTTTTGCTAATCTTTTTTAAATTTTAATAATCTCAATGAATTTAAAATAACTAGGATAGCAGCGCCAGTGTCGCTGAGAACAGCTAACCATAAAGTTAATAACCCGGGAAATACCAATATAAAAGCAATCAATTTGATAATTACTGAAAAGTAAATGTTTTGCTTAATAATTGTTTTAGCTTTTTTACTAATTGAGATAGATTTTGGGAGTTGTTGTAAGTTATCTGACATTAAAACAATATTTGCTGTTTGCATTGCAGTATCAGATCCAACTCCTCCCATAGCAATTCCTACATCACTTTGGGCAAGTGCAGGTGCATCATTGATACCATCGCCAATCATACCAACACGATAACCACGTTTTTGTAAATCTTCAATTGCTGATAATTTATCTTTAGGCATTAATTTTGCATAAGTTTCGCGAATGCCTGCAAGAGCTGCAATTTTGTTTGCGGTCTCTTGATTATCACCAGTTAACATAACGGTATTTTTAATGTTGTATTCCTGCAACTGATGCATAGTTGCTTTTATATTTTCTCTTAATGGATCTTCTATAGTAATCAAACCATAAAAGGTCGTCGTAGAGGATATAATAATGATGGTGTAACCTTGCTTTTCATAATCACTAAACATAGATGCATGCGTTTTGATTTTAGGATTGATAGACTCAATCAAGCTTTGATTTCCGGCGTAAACAGTTTGATTATCTATTTTGCCTTTGATACCTTTGCCAGTTATATTTTTAAAATCACTAACATGTTTTGGTGAAATATTTAATTTAGAGGTGTAATCAACAATAGCTTTACTGATAGGGTGTGTTGAATAAGCTTCCAAGCTAAGTGCAAGCTGTAATAGTGTTTGTACATCACTTTCCATATGCTTAACAGCTGTTACCTTAGGTTTTCCTTCAGTGAGTGTTCCTGTTTTATCAAATGCTATTGCATTTAAAGAACCTAATGCTTCTAAATAATTACCGCCTTTAATAAGAACACCATTTTTTGCTGCGTTACCGATTGCTGTCACTATAGCAACAGGCGTTGAAATGACTAACGCACATGGACAAGCGATAACAAGTAATTCTAGTCCTTTATAGAACCATTCACCCCAGGAGCCTAGTGTAAGCATAGGTGGTATGAGCATTACTAATAGTGCTAATACAAAAGCAACAGGTGTGTAAATTTCTGAAAACTTGTCTATAAATGCTTGGGCAGGTGCTTTATTTTCTTGTGCTGCTTCTACCATCTCAATGATTTTTGAAAGTGTTGTATCTTCTACTAATGTAGTAACTTTAATTTTTAATGTACCATTTTCATTAATAGAACCAGCATAAACATCATCATTCGTCTTTTTATCAACAGGTATAGATTCTCCGGTAATCGGTGATTGATTTAAGCTAGACGTTCCTTCTGTAATGGTGCCGTCTAATGGTATGCGTTCTCCAGGCTTCACAAGAATAATATCGCCAACGTGAATCTCATGTAAGTCTTTAGAGATAATACCTTTTTGGGTATATAAGTTGGCAGTATTAGGTGTTAATTCCATGAGTGATTGAATGGAATTTCTTGTTTTATCTATCGAAATTGTTTGTAATAAAGTACCAATTGTGAATAGGAAAATAACAATAGCACCTTCGAAAAATTCACCTATCAGCATAGCACCAATAACTGCGACAGTCATTAAAACGTTCATATCCAAACTTTTAGATTTTAGTGAATAAAATGCACTTTTAAATGGTTTAAGTCCGCTAACCAATATGGCAACTGTATATAAAATATTAGCAATTTCAATTGGTAGTGATGTTATTGACATTAATAGTCCAAGTAAAATGAATGCGGCAGAAATGATGGGTTTGATAAACAATCTTATTTTCTGATCATTATCTGTTTTATTATTTTGTAAAATTGCAGTATAACCAATTTTCGCTACTTCTTTTATTATATTTTTTTCATTTTGTCCATCCATGCTGGCTTTTAGTTTACCTGTAGAAAAGTTAACTTGTGCATCTTTAACATAAGGAAGGTTCAACACATGCTTTTCAACGGTTTTAGCACAGTTTCCACAGTCCATGCCTTTGATAATAAAAGTGGTTTGTGTTGATTGTGATTGAGCGTTTTGAATCCCATAACCTAGTTTTTCGACTGTTTTTACAATTTGGTTAGTCGTATCTGTAGTACTCACTTCTGTTGTTAATTTGCCAGTAGAGAAGTTAACTTTTGGATTATAAACATCATCTAATGGTAGGAGTGCTTTTTCTATCGTTGTGGCACAAGAACTACAATCGATACCATTAACTTGAAAAGTAAGTTTCTGTAATGTATCGGATTCATTTGTTATATGTTCCGACACTTTTTCATTGTTCGTATTTTGACAAGTGTTAGTGCAACAAACATCAGATGATTTACGCATTAACATCATCCATTCTTAAGTTATTATGGTATTTGCAAGTGATAATATCATCTTTTGTTTCTTCTACGATATGATCTACCAAGCTCAATAATTCTAAAATATATGGATTTTTAATTTGGTAATATATGTATTTGCCATCTTGTCTAGCAGTTACTAAACCACATTCTTTTAAACAAGCTAAGTGTTGAGAAATGCTAGATTGGCTCATTTTTGAGCTTGAAACAATTTCATTAACAGTCATTTCGGATACCTTTAATAATTCTAAAATAGTTAATCTCACTTTATTAGAAAGTCCATGTAAAAAACGTGCCTGTAATGTAAAATCATTACTATTCATTTTGAACACCTCATATTAGTAAAACTTAATATATAACATATTAGCATTATCTAATATGTTATGGAAGAGACGATCGTTAAAAATAAGAAAATGATATAAATTTGTTGAATTTTAGAGGGGGGAACAAGTAAAAGTTGTAAATAATTGTGGGTGTTAGATAAAAAAGAATTAAATTGCAGCTATGTTTTGAAGAGGGTTCAATATTCATGTGGTAATATACTATGACCAAAACGAAACATGTGAAAAAGAGTTGAATCGAATATATTTCTTATTCTTAAGCGGCTGCACTTTGTTCGATATTATGAAATATAGGCATTCAACTCATTTTGCAGTAGTGGACATTAAACTGTTTGATAAATGTTATTCTTATCCACGCTGCAAGATTATATCTATTATTGTTCACTTATATTGTATTGTTCTTTTGCTATTAATCGTAACGGCCCATAAAAAACAATTTTAAATAGGCTTTCTACTAAAGTTTGTGGATCAATTTTCCGATTATCTTTCACCCAATATTTAATGAAAGAAATAGATGCACCTGCTACGTAACTATGAAAATAGTCTAGAGGAACGCCATCAACCGTATCTTTTGTGACTAAATGTTTTTTCATATTTTCATACATTACCTGGCTTATTTTTGTTTCTAACTGACTTCTTCTTTCTAACATAAATATGGTTTTATAGAATTCAAAGTTTGTATCGATATGAAGGATAATTTTTTTAACTTTTCTTCAGTAAAAATACGAGCAAATGCTTCTGCATCCATACCTACATAAAATTTATCTTTCGTGCTTAATGTATTAGACAATTCTTCAATATAATCATTTTCCATTTTATTTAATAACATGTATTTATCTTCATAATGGAGATAAAAAGTGCCGCGATTAATATCAGCTTTGTGTGTAATATTTTCAATCGCTTTTTATCCAGCATTTAACCCTAAACCCAAAGATATTCCAATTGCAATTGTTAACAACGATAAAGGTGTTGATATGCAAGGTAACAAGATTAATATAGGTGAAAATTTAGAAGATAAATTGCTAGATAGTAATTCAAATACGATTAAATGGATTCAAGTTGATAATGAAAAAGATTTAAAACAAGGTATGAAAGAACAAAAATATTTTGGAGCAGCTGTTATAGAAAATGACTTTTCAAAAAATGCGCTAAGCAAAACACAAAAAATCGTGATGGATGCTAAAAAAGAGGAAATGAAAGATAAAGTTCAATCTGGAGAAATACCAGCAGCACAAGCCAAAAAGATGCAAGAAAAGATGTCACAATCTGACGAGAATCAACAAATAACACCTCAAAAAGCAAGTTTTAAAACATTTATCAATGATGGTGCAGGAACACAAGTTTCACAAATGTCTTCTCAAGTTTTAAAAGGCATGGGTGATAACATGAACCAACAAATTACCAAACAAAGCTTGGATATTTTAGAAAAGCAAAACATTGATTTGAAACCATCAGATATTCAAAGTTTAACGCACCCAGTTAAAGTAGATAATGAAAAAGTAAATAAAGTAAATAGTCATCAAGCAGGTGGAAATGGTCCATTCTTAATGTTTATGCCTGTTTGGATGGGATCAATTATTATTTCGGTATTACTATTCTTTGCATTTAGAACAAGTAATAACATAGCGATACAACACCGCATTATTGCATCACTAGGGCAAATTGCTATGACCATTGTTACGGCATTTGTAGGAGCTTTCACATATGTGTACTTTATGAAAATAGTATTAGATTTTAATTTCAATGCGCCTAATACAACAGCTACATTTATTGCATTAGCAATCATGGGATTTGTCGGATTAATTCTAGGTACGATGACTTGGTTAGGTTTGAAATCTGTACCAATCTTTTTCTTATTAATGTTTTTCAGTATGCAATTAGTAACATTGCCAAAACAAATGTTGCCTGATTTTTATCAAAAATATATTGTCGATTGGAATCCATTTGCACATTATGCAAACTCATTAAGAGAAATTTTATATTTACATGGAAGTATTCAATTAGATACAACGATGTGGATGTTTATCGGATTTATGATTTTCGGTGCTGTTTCTGCACTGATTGCAGCTATTATTAGAAAGCACAGTACAAAATGTACAGAAATTCCTTCCTAAAACCCCAGTATAGAAATTTTTTGAAGATATGTTATATCATTGCTCTAAAACGGTTTTTAATGAATCGTTTTAGAGCTTTTTTAATGTGCAATTGTTAAAAATTGAAAAATGGGATGATTATAAGTGATGACTTATTTAACTATACGTTGCTCTGTTTTTGAGTTGGAAAGCATGTGTTCAATTGATCACTTTTCCTGTTGAGTTAAAATTTATTTGTTAGCAAATTGGTTACGATATTCAGAAGCACTAACTTTAAAATGTTTTGTAAAAGTTTTAGAAAATAGAAGCGGGTCTTTATAACCAACTTGGAGTGCTATTTCATTTATTAAAATATTACTATGGATTAATAACTGAGAAGCATGATACATTCGGATATAAGTTAAATATGCTTTAGGTGAACAATTTAAGTTTTTCTTAAATAGTCTAAATAGATGACTACGTGTCACGTTGACATGATTTGCAACGTCTATAATCATAATATCTTTTTGATAATTTGAATTGATATAAGCAACTGCTTTTTGAATATCTTCATTAATAATATCAACATTGACTGAAAATGTTTTGGGAAATTGCTTTTGTAGCTGATAAACTAAACTATATAAATGTTGCATAATTAAAATATCTTTAGAATTAGTTGTTTCAATTGATTTTGAAAAGTCACATATTTGTTGAACAATATGTCTTATGCTAGAAGTTTCTTTATCTGTAATAACATGTTTATCTACGATGTAGCATCGTTGTAAGTAATCTAAAATCTGTTTCCCACTTAGGCCAATCCAATAATATGTCCATGGGTTAGAAAAAGAAGGTTTATATTCTACATCCATACCTTTTTCCAATAAAAACATGTCGCCTTCTTTTAGCGTATGTGTTTTACCATTATATATAAATACCCCTTCACCATGCGTTACAATATGCAAAACAGCATCTCTTATTACTGAATATTTATATCCAACATTTGGCACACCAATTTCAATACCACATTCTATTAAATTAGCGTCAATATGCTTTTTTTGAAATTTTTTCCATAATATTTGCATCCAACATACCTCTTAAAATAAATAATCTTTAATTTATATAAACACACTTTAAATATGAAATGCAACATTTTGCCATATATCGTCATCATTATGCTATTCATAGATTTCATGAACTATTGATAAAATAGTATTAACAATTATGAAAGCGCTTTAAATTGTATAAACTCTGAGGTGAAGAAAATGGACAGACATTTGACCGGTATACAAAAATTCTCATTTGGATTCGGTGCTATTGGCAAGGATGCCATATTTAATATTGTTGGCGTATTTTTAATGTTTTACATTACGGATATTGTTGGTTTGAGTCCAGCGTTTGTCGGTGTAATGTTATTTGTTGCACGAATTTGGGATGCGATTAATGATCCTATCATGGGTGTCATCGTTGATAATACAAGAAATAACTTTGGTAAATTTAAAACTTGGTTAGTGATTGGGACAATCATAAATGCAATTGTAACGATTTTATTATTCACAAATTTAGATTTACCACAAACGGCAATGTATATCTATGTATCGATTATCTATATTGCTTGGGGTATGACTTATACGATGATGGATATTCCGTATTGGTCTTGGCTTCCAAATTTAACACATAATCCAAGAGAACGTGAAGAAGTATCAGTAATACCGAGATTTTTTGCAAGTTTAGCTGCCTTTACAGTAGGTACATTTGGTTTATTTTTTATACATAAACTAGGGGATATTTTTGGTAAAGGTAGTGATTCAGTAGGTATTTTTGTTTTTGCGGTTATTTGCAGTATGGTTTTTATTTTTACAATAGGTGTCACTGTATGGAAAGTACCTGAAGATAAAGAAATGGAACAACAAACAGGCATTAAAGTACAATTTAAAGATATTGGTAGAATTTTATTTAAAAATAAAGAGCTCTTAGCAATTATGGGAGTATTACTTACCTTTAACCTTTGCTTACAAACGCTGAATGGCTCAATCATTTATTACTTTAAATATGTAGTTAATGCAGAACATTTATTTGCTATTTTTAATGCAATGATTCTTTGCGAGATGATTGGTTTACTTACTTTGCCACGTTTTATCAAGTGGGTAGGTAGAACAAAGGCTTTTAATACAGCAATATCACTTATAATCATAGGCTTACTATTTATTTTGATTTCAGGTTTTATCGTACCACAAAGTGTTATTACCGTTATTGTGGGAGCAGGGTTATTACGCATTGGTTCTGGATTTATGATTGGTATTACAACAGTATCTTTGGCAGATGTTATTGATTACGGAGAAGTGAAATTTGGCCAACGTAACGAAAGCGTCATTACTTCTACAAACACATTTTTAACGAAAACTTCACAAGCAGTAGCTGCATTAATTGTAGGTGTAGGTTTATCAATATTTGGCTACACACCCAATGAAGAACAAACAGCACTAACCATCAATGGATTACGCATACTTATTATTGTGTTGCCAATTATTTTCGTCATCTTAGCTGCATTTTTATATCATAAAGCCTTCCATTTAAAAGGTGATTTTTTAACAGATATTGAAAAAACTCTACAATACAAACGTCAAAAAGAGCATAGAGAACGTATGAGTAAATAAGGGGGAACTTTTTATGTTAGAGCAACAATTTCACGAAAATATAGATATTCAAAATGTAAACACTTTGCCACGACGTGCATTTTATATTCCTTATCAACTAAAGGAGTCTGCTTACCACCTAGAAACGCGATATCAGACTAATAATGTCACATTATTAAATGGAAACTGGTATTTTAAATATTTTAATTCAATAGAAGATTACTTAAGTAGTCTTGAAATAGATAAGTCACAGATCATTCCAGTACCATCAGTTTGGAATATACATGGATATGACCAAATACAATATTTAAACACACAATATCCAATTCCATTTGATCCACCGTATGTACCCAAATCTAATCCCTGTGGACGTTATATCCGTTCATTTGAAGTGACTGAATACGACGAAAAAAGTGATTATCATTTGAATTTTGAAGGTGTCGATAGTGCCTTTTATCTATGGATTAATAATCAATTTGTTGGTTATAGTCAGATATCACATTCAATTTCTGAATTTGATATCACTAGCTATGTACATTCAGGAACGAATACGATTCAAGTACTTGTTTTAAAATATTCGGATGGTACTTATTTTGAAGATCAAGACATGTTTCGCCATTCAGGTATTTTCAGAGATGTTTATATTTTAAAACGTGCGAAATCACGAATTAATGATTTTAGAATTGAAACACGTGTTAATGAATTGCAAAACCAAGGGATAGTCGACGTAAAATTAGAAGATAAACAGGGCTTGGATAGTGTACAGGCACAATTATATGGTCCTGATGGTGCGTTGTTGCAGGAAGCGGAAATTTCAAACCGCCATCGTTTTATAATTGAAACACCACAATTGTGGTCAACAGAAAAACCAACACTTTATACTATTACGCTTACTACGAAATCAGAGGTAATTACTCAAAAAGTAGGAATTAGAGAAATACGTATACAAGATAATCAGTTTTATATCAATGGTCAATCAATTAAATTTCGTGGAACCAATTATCATGATAGCGATCCTCAAACAGGATATGTAATGAGTGAAGCACAATTTATGAAAGATTTAACACTAATGAAGCAAGGTAACTTTAACGCTATTCGTACAGCACATTATCCTAAGTCGCCTTTGTTTTATGAACTTGCTGATCAATATGGATTTTATGTAATGAGTGAAGCAGATTTAGAAACGCATGGTGTAGTGAGGCTTTATGGCGAAGAAAATACAGATTATTTTAATCTTATTACAGATAATCCGCAATATGAAAAACCAATTGTAGAACGTATTGAAGCGTCCATCATTCCATTTAAAAATTACAGCTCTATTGTTTCCTGGTCTATGGGAAATGAGTCAGGATTTGGTGTGAATATTGTAACAGCTATGTCACGAGTAAAAACATTAGATGACACACGTCCTATTCATTATGAGGGAACATTCCATAGAGATAAATCAAAATCATATGATTTATCCAATGTGGAAATGATAAGTAGAATGTATGCATCACCAGAAGAAGTTGAACAAAAGTATCTTACAGACCCTGATTTAGATAAACCATTTATACTTTGTGAATATGCACATGCTATGGGAAATTCACCAGGTGATTTACATGCATATCAAATGCTAGTGGAACAATATGATAGTTTTATTGGTGGTTTTGTATGGGAATGGTGTGACCATGGTATTCAAGTTGGTCAACAAAATGGTAAGCCTATTTTTAGATATGGCGGGGACTTTGGAGAAGAACTTCATGATGGGAATTTCTGTGTGGATGGCATCGTTTTCCCTGATCGTACACCACATGAAGGTTACTATGAATTTAAACATGAACACAGACCTGTTAGAGTAATAGAAGAAGCGAACGGTATATTAAAATTACGTAATCAACTAGATTTCAGTCATGTAGAAAATTATTTAACTATCGAAGCTACAGCAACATTTTTAAACGGTGATAAAACATCGTTTGATATTACGGTTGATAATTTTGAACCACATAGTACACAAGATATAGATTTAAGCAATCATATTAAAATAGCTGAATTAAGCGATATACTATTACGCTATAAATTGAAAAATGAAGAGCCTTTACGTCACATTAATTTTGAATTAGGACAAGATCAAATCGTCTATCAACGTCAATCTACTAACCAACACGAATTAGACGTACAGGAAGGGCCAGTCAGTTATAAAGAAAATAGTCATTCTCTAATAGTGTTAGCAAACGGTTATGCTTATACCTTTAATAAAGAAAATGGTAGTTTGATTTCTGTTGTTTACGAAGGCCATACCATAGTCAATCATCCTACCAAAAATAAGATTTGGCGTGCACCTATAGATAATGATATTAATGTTAGAAAAGATTGGGAATATATGGGTTATGCGGAAGCTTATACACGTGTACAAAATTATAAAGTTGAAGAAAATAACAATGCAGTCAGTATTAATTTCGAAATAGTGATTGTTCATGATGTGGTTCCTCCTATTTTACAAGGAGAAATGACGTGGACTGTTCAAAGCGATGGTTCAATAAATATAACATATGATTTGGAGAAAGATATTGCAGGGCCGTTTCTGCCTAGATTTGGCTTAGAGATAACATTACCGCATACATTTGAAGCGGTGAAATACTATGGCAATGGCCCATTCAGTAGTTATTCTGATAAAGGTGTAGCAACGTATTTAGACTACTTCGATACAACAGTCACACAAAATGGTGGTAATCATATTAAGCCACAAGAATCAGGTAGCCATAATGGGACCACATATGCGAAGGTTTCTAATGATGAACATCAAATTACAGTAACCAGTGATCAACCATTCAGTTTTAATACGACACATTACTCATTGGAACAACTTACACACACGATGCATGAAGACCAATTAGTAGAAGAAGAGACTTATATATATATCGATTATGGTCAAAGTGGTATAGGATCCAATAGTTGTGGACCAGAATTAAGTGAAATATACCAATTAAACGACAAGCATATCCAATTTCAATTTAAGTTAAATTTTGAATAATTAAATTTTTAAAAATGCCCACAAAAAGTAGTGATTAAAAACTAACTTTGTGTGGGCTCTTTTCGTTGGAATTTGGTCTTTTTATCAGGAAACTAACATTTATTATTAGAGTGAGTTTCACAGGTTCGGGAGTTTGGGTATGAAATAAAAGAGTATTAACCTATTTTGAAGGAGTGTTCCGTTTGAAAAATACATTGGAATTCGGGAAGTTATTAAAATCATTAGACGGACAAAAATATGGTGCATATAAACGACTTAAAGGTGAATATGCTTTTGATAAATTTCACTTAATTATAGATCATATACAAGCAGATCCTTACGCACCACCATCTAAAGTGCGTGCTAAAATGCAGCGTCATATTGCCAATATACCAGATGAATTATTAGATTCAGAAGATAAAAAGATTGCTGTATCTGATTTTTTAGCAAGGTCATTTAGTAAGCGTATTAGTGATGTACTTAAAGCTGATAAAACCTCTAAAAAGAGACCTGATATTTTTATAGATCGCTGTGGCCAAGAAATATTACAACGTACTTCTGTAGTGATTAATCAAAGTGAAATTGAGGTTCGCTTTGAGGTAGGTTTACCAGCAGCAGGAAGAAAAATTTTAGGAAAAGTTGCTCATCATATTTTTATAGATTTATTACCTGAAATAGTAGAAAAATCATTAATGTATAAACATATCAATAGAACTGCATTAAATGATCAAGTGACTACGATGATAGATCAGGTATTTATACGCGAGGCACTGTCACGACAAAATTTAGTTGCATTTGTTGCGAATGGTTCTATATTGCCTAGAAAAAGTGGTGTGTCTGATATGCCTTTAGCTGGTGCTGTAACATTCCAAAGTCCACAGGAATTTGAAATTCAATTGAATTTACCTAGTGGAAAGACAGTTAGTGGTATGGGTATTCCGAAGGGGATTACGCTCATTGTTGGTGGTGGATTCCACGGTAAATCAACACTACTAGAAGCTTTAGAGCGTGGTGTATATCACCATATTCCAGGTGATGGACGTGAACTTATTATTACCTGTGAAGATGCGATGAAAATCCGTGCGGAAGATGGAAGAAGTATCGAAAAAGTAAATATTGAACCATTTATAAATAATTTACCAGGTAAAAAAGATACTACTCAATTTTCTACTGAAAATGCGAGCGGTAGTACATCACAAGCAGCAAATGTTATGGAAGCCTTAGAATCTCAAACGTCGTTATTATTAATAGATGAAGATACATCTGCAACAAATTTTATGATTAGAGACGGGAGAATGCAAAAATTAATCGCACCCGAAAAAGAACCAATCACACCTTTTGCTATGAAAGTAAAGTCTTTATACCAAGATTATCATGTTTCAACAATTCTCATCGTAGGAGGTTCTGGCGATTACTTTGAAGTGGCTGATCAAGTATTAATGATGGATGAATATGTATTAAAAGACGTCACTCATAAAGCGAAAGCAATTGCTAGTGAAGATAGTCACTTAAAAGATGAAGCATCACAATGCCACTTTGGAAAAATTTCGCAAAGAATACCATTGAAATCTAGTTTTTCACATAAAGGCAAAGATCAACGTTTTAAAGTAAAAGGCATGCAGACAATTTTATACGGTAAAGAACGAATAAATATTTCGGGATTAGAACAACTTGTTGATGCTAGCCAAACGAACTGTATAGCTACGATGATAGATTATTATCAAAGTCATTTGTTAAATGAACAAGATACGATATCACAAGCAGCTGATAAAATTTTTAATTTAATTAGTGATAATGGGTTAGATATTATTTCACCACATCAAGGACACCCTGGTAATCTTGCATTGCCGAGAAAACAAGAATTCTGTGGCGCACTCAATCGCTATAGAGGTTTGAATATTAAAACATATTAAAACTTACAAAAAACGGGAGTGGAACTTACGTATTACTTTGTTCCACTCCTGTTTTCTATTTAAATAAAGTTTTAGACATCCGGTTAGTCTGAGCTAACACAAGCGTGAGCCTAACCACTAAGCAGGAGTTAAGGCAAAAGTATAGCTATGATAAATATAAGCTAGTCTATGAATTTTAATGTAGCGTTGTTGAACTAGAAAAGTTATTAGTAAAGATGAAGATTTAATCTTCAGATTCTGTGTATTCTATAATATCTGCAGGCTGACAATCAAGTGCTTTACATATGGCATCTAATGTTGAAAAACGTATCGCCTTTGCTTTGCCTGTTTTCAAATTTGATAAATTTGCTACAGTAATATCAATTTCATTAGCTAATTCACTGAGTTTCATTTTTCTGTCTGCTAATATTCGATCTAATCTAACTACAATCATTTATATAATCTCCTAAACGGTATAATCAAACTCATCTTGTAAGAATGCACCATATTTAAAAACATTTCCTATAATCCAAATAACGATACCCGCTAAAATAAGTGTGAAATTAAAATTAAAAAAGAAATCTGCAAAGGTTTCGATATCTTTGTCCATTAGTGCATACAATTTAGCATTTTGTCCTAAAAAATTATAAATCATAAAATTATTTGCCAATTCAAAAAATGCTTCAAATACACCCAATCCAATAAAGCAGTAAGAAATTAAAATTATGATGCTTGCGTTTTTATTTGTAAAAACTTGCCCTTTGCTAACATTTTTAAGCCATTTTCTGACATAGGCAATAACCAGAATATAAATTGCAATTAATACAATTATTAATAATAGTATTAATATAACAGATGGTTTAGGAAAAGTAATACTATTTAGGTCATGCTTTGTAATATCATGTGATTTTAGTCCTAATGAATCAACCCAAAAAGGTTTATTGGCTTTGTCTAATTGGGTGTTAATAAATGAAGAAGGAATGATTAACAATGCTATAATTGCGATAATAATTGGTAATATACTAAGAGAAGTTAAAACTAAAGCGATGGTTGCTAAAATAGTTAGTGTTTTGATTAAAATATTAAAACGTTTGCTTTTAATTGTAGACATATTGACGCTCCTTTTAATTGATTAATTTCATTATAACTTAAATATATCGATAATCAATACTTTTTTATCGAATAACGATAAAATAATCGGAGGGCGAATTGAATCATTAGATAATACAAAAAGGAAATATAATAATGCTATTATACGATGAACATGAGTGAGTTGAGTAAATGGAGATATAGTGCAGCCATTAAGACAACAGTTTATACAAAGAGATATAAGTATAAATATCTCAGGATGATCAACGCTTTATACTTGCGTTTTATATAACAAAAACAAAAAGCCATCATAGGTAAGTCTTACCTATGATGGCTTTTGTCATTTATTAATATTCAATGTTTGGTGCTTTGTTTACATGTTGTTGGTAACGTTTAAGGCCTACAAATGCTAATGCGCCTATAGCCACAACTACTAATAATTTTTTCATACATTTCGCTCCTTTAAGTGAATCATTGATAACAAAGTATTTTTAAAAATACCAATGAACAACAAAGATTAAGGAACCAACAGGCATTCAGTAACGATAAAATATATCGAGACACATCTCTTAAGATGTGAGCAGAAAATAATATATGGTTGTAGGTTCATAAATAGGTGTTTCACACAATCTTAATCTCAGTTCATTTTAGTTTTTACACTTAAGCAATCAAAAATTTATTCGTAATAATTTAATTCAAGATCTTTTGAAGTTTGTTGACGTGTTTTTCTCATTAAATCAACATCTTCAATTAATGATTTGCCATAAGAAGGAATCATTTTTTGGATTTTAGGTTTCCAATCATTTTTGTATTCAGAGAAGTTTTTCTCTAATACTTCTAATGCTACAGATACAGAAGTTGATGCTCCTGGTGATTCACCAAGTAATGCAATGACAGAATGGTCTTCTGAGTTTACAACTTCTGTACCAAATTGGATGAAGCCTTTACCATATTCTTCAGTATCTTTAATCACTTGAACACGTTTACCGGCAGTATATAATTGCCAATCTTCATCGCGTGCTTCTGGATAGAAAGTACGTAAGTGGTTCATGCAACCTTCTTTTGTCATTAAAATTTGGTCAAATGAATATTTAAGTAGCGGTAAATTTTTCGCTGCCGCTGATAATAATGTTGTGATGTTACTTGGTTTAACAGATTTAAATAAATCTAAGTTTGAACCATATTTTAAGAATTTAGGACCAATACTTGCAAACGGTCCAAATAATAATGTTTTTTGACCATTAATGAAACGTGTGTCTAAATGTGGCACAGTCATTGGTGGTGTGCCTGGTGGTTCTTTACCATACACTTTGGCATCATGTTCTTCAATCACATTTGGATTTGTACATGTTAAAAATTGGCCTGTAATAGGGAATCCACCTAAATGTTTACTTTCAGGGATGCCTGTTTTTTGTAGTAATGGAATAGCAGCACCGCCAGCACCGATAAATACATAATCAGCTAATTGTGTTTGTGTTTCACCAGTATTTACATTGCGGATTTGAACTTCCCATTTACCATCGTTACGTTGATTGAAATCAAGTACTTCATGATGGTATTGAACTTCTACTTGTGGGCTTTTTTCAAGGTTTCTCGCCATTTTACGAGTTAATTCACCAAAGTTTACGTCAGTACCTTCATTAATTTTGCTGGCAGCCATAATGTCGTTTGCGCTATGACCTTGCATCATTAATGGAATCCATTTTCTCATCTCTTCGATATCTTCAGTATATTCGATATTATCGAACATAGGGAAGTTTTTCATTGCTTCATAACGGTCTTTTAAAAACTTAACGTTATTTTTACCTCTTACGAAACTAATGTGTGGTAAAGGATGAATGAATTCTCTAGGGTTTTCGATATAGTTATTTTTAACTAAATAGCCCCAGAATTGTTTAGAGATTTCAAACTGCTCATTAATCTCCTTTGCTTTTTCAATATCAATTGAACCATCAGGTTGTTGCACTGTATAGTTCAATTCACAAAGTGCAGCATGTCCTGTACCTGCGTTATGACGTTCGTTTGAGCTTTCGTCACCAGGACGATCTAAACGTTCGTATAATTTAATGTTCCAATTTGGTTCAAGTTCATTAAGCATAGAACCAAAAGTAGTACTTAATACACCGGCGCCAATAAGAATGACGTCTTTTGACTCAGTTTTAGCCATAGTTCCTCACCTTTCATTCTTAATAACATCAGTAACAAATTGTCATACATTGTCACTCATCTTATGTCTTTATTTACTATTATATTACGCGATTCACACATGTGAAAATACATATTAATCATATAACACATTCCTATTTGGAATATGTGACCATACTTATAATAATTTACCCTATATTTCAAGTATAAATCATTAAAATAAGTGACAATAACTGCTACATAGTAATATTACATTATAGTATCTATAAATTTCAATTATATATGTCTTAATTAATTATAAAGGGTATAGAAGTAAAAATTTAGACGTGTGAATTTGTATTTAAGCAATTGGTTTTATCAACCACTTATTAAATACATAACGATTAAATAAGCAAAATGTTTCATATGAAACATAGATATAAAATGATGTCTCTCAATAATTGCGGGTTATCTTTTAATGAGAAAAATTGGCAAAACTTTGTTATACTGATTAATAAAATGTAAGCGTTTACTAATTTAATTGATAAAGGAGACTCTATATGAAAGATAAAGTGATAATGGTTACTGGTGGAAGTAGTGGTATGGGAAAAGCAATGGCGAAACGTTTTGCTGAAGAAGGTGCGAATGTCGTTATAACAGGTAGATCGTTAGAACGGTTAGAAGCAACGAAAAAGGAAATTGAACACCGAGAAGGACAAATTTTATGTGTTGATATGGATGTTCGTGATACGGAACGCGTACAATATACAGTGGATGAAGCCATTAATACTTTTGGTAAAATAGATGGTTTGGTTAATAACGCAGCTGGTAACTTTATATGTGCTGCTGAAGAACTAACAACTAATGGTTGGAATTCTGTCGTAGATATTGTCTTAAATGGAACTTGGCATTGTACACAAGCTGTTGGAAAAAAATGGATTGAACAAGGACATCGTGGACGTATTATCAATATGGTGGCAACTTATGCATGGCGTTCAGGGCCAGGTGTTGTACACTCTGCTAGTGCAAAAGCGGGTGTGTTAGCCATGACCAGAACGCTCGCTGTAGAGTGGGGTTCAAAGTATGGCATTACCGTAAATGCAATTGCGCCAGGCCCTATAGATCATACAGGAGGCTCTGGAAAACTTAGTTTATCGGAAGACGCACGTCAACAAACATTGGACAGTGTGCCTTTAGGACGCATGGGCCAACCAGAAGAAATTGCAGGATTAGCTAGGTTTTTATTTTCTGAAGAGGCAAATTACATTAATGGTGCTTGTATGACAATGGATGGTGGTCAATGGCTTAACCAAAACGCATTTTAACATCATAGCGTAACTTTATGAAGATAACAGAAATAATAACAGGCTGTGACACACTAATTGTTACAGCCTGTTATTGATGATAATGGTTTTTTAGCAAGTCGATTTTGTTATGGATAAGGATAATTTTCACATTAAATTAAACCGAGCCAATGCCAATAAGTGGCGCTAAATAAAATCATAAGTAAATAACCAATAACCGTTATAGGAATCCCTGTTTTTAAAAAATCTTTAACAGTAAATGTTTCTGTGCCATAGGCCAACATTGATTGTGGTGAGCTTACAGGTAGTAAGAAACCAAAGCTGATAACGAATTGTTGTATAAGCACAAATCCCACAGACTGATTGCCTAAATCCAAGGTAGTGGTTAGTGAAATAAATACAGGAATTAACGCTGATGCTAAACTTGTTGCACTTGCAAAACCTAAATGTATTAAAATATTGAAAAGTGCAATTAATGCAATGGTTACTACAAGAGGATAATGATTTAAACCCATGATGCCAAACGTTTGATCACTCAACCATTGCGCAGCTGTTGTTTTTAAAAGTACATTTCCTAAAGATATACCAACGCCAAAAACAATAATAGTTCCCCAAGGTATACGACTTTCAGCTTCTTTCCAAGACATGACGCCAATTTTAGGAGTTAGCATGACAGCCAGTGCTAATAAAATGATTGAAGATGAATCAATAGGATGTAATATTTTTTCGGTAGACCAAAGTATTAATAAAATGATAGATATTCCAATAAGACGCCACTCTTTAGAAGTTACGGGCCCCATCGCTTTTAACTGTTGTTGAATTAAAGATTTACCGCCTGAAAGTTCTTTTTCTTCAGGAGGCATCACTTTAAGCATGATAAAATAAAGCGCAATTGACATCAATACAGACCAAGGTCCTGCATATAATAACCACTGCCCCCATGATATATCAGTATTTAATTGATCATTTATAAAGTTAATTGCGACAATGTTTTGTGCAGCTGCAGTTTTTATACCAATATTCCAAATAGAAACTGCTTGTACAGCTGTGATAACTAAAAGTCCAGCTAATTTACTTTGTTTAGCAACACCGAATGCTGTAATCATTCCTAATAATATAGGAATCACAGCACCTGCTCGTGCAGTTGCTGATGGAACGAAGAATGCTAAAAATATTGCTACTAATATTGTACCTATGACGATGCGACTTGTCTTATTGCCTGCTACAGATAGTACAATGAGTGCAAGCCTTTTATGAAGTTGTGTGATTTGCATTGCGGTTGCTAAAAAAAGAGCAGCCGCAACTAAAGCTAATGCACTCGTAGAAAACCCACTAAAAGCAAGTTTTAAAGCATTACCTGTTCCGAAAAGTGAATTTCCCTTCAATATTTCACCATTTGACTGAGGATGCCCTAGTGATTCAGATAAATTTTGTACTGGACTGAACCCTATCAATAAAATAATGAGTCCAACAATCATGACTGCAGAAACTGGATAAGTCACTGCTTCAGTAACCCATAATATGACTGCAAATAATAATATTGCTAATGCGCTTTTAGCCATAAGCGGTAAACTTTCTGGTGTAGGCAATAACAACAAAGCGATTAAGACAGTGATGCTTGTGAGTAACCAAAACGGTTTAAAATGAGATGTAGATTTAGTAGATGAATCTTTGCGCATATATTTCCACTCCCTTGTTATATCTTTCACAATAATATTACAAATTTTATTAAGTTGTATCATTATAATTTAAGAAAGTTCATAAAAAGTTACTAATTATGTATATGATAAATCGTTAATTTTAAAAATTTTATAGTAATTATGAGAAGATACTTTTGATATGAATATGGGAGAGGCGTTCAACACTGCGACATTAAATCGTTTGCAAGTTTAATTAATAATAAATAGGTAATAGCAATACTAATGGAAAATATAAGAATGCCATTAAACATTTAATAAATAAAAAAGGTGATTAATATGGATGTTAGATTTCCAATTGGTGAATTAGAAGTACCAGATTATGTGACACTAAAAGATATCCAACAATGGCTTAGTGAAATTGAGACGTATGCATATAGATTAAGACAAACTGTAGATCATTTAAATGAAGAAGCGTTAAATAAACAATATCGGGAGAAAAGTTGGAATGTACGACAACTTGTTCATCATATAGCAGATTCTCAATTAAATATGTTTCAACGCTTAAAATTGGCATTAACAGATACGAATCCAGTTGTTGATCCTTTTATTCAAGATGAGTGGGCTAAACTTGTTGATAGTCAACTTCCTATAGAATGTTCCCTTAAAATGTTAGAAGGTATAAATGAACGTATTATAGCAATTGGTAATCATTTAACAGAAAATGATTTGAATCGTACATTTACATTAAGAGGAAGCGGAGAAATATCTGTTGCTACTAAAGTTGCTAAATTAGCTTGGCATGAAGAACATCATTTAGCGCATATTAAAATTGCATTATCATAATAAATATATGTTGAGACCGTTCAATTTTAATCATTGAACGGTTTTTTTCATGTATAAATAACAAACTAACTATGATAGTTGTCACACTAATTACAATTGTGTTACAGAAAAATTAGTTTGAAAATTAGTTTATATACTTTAGGAATAGGTTTTTTTACAAATTATCTTCGAATTTATATTCGATTTAATGTAATTATTATGTAAAATGCACAGGATTTTTTTAATTTCGCTGTAACCTACAAGGTTTTTATGGATGTTATAGTATTTACTGGAAATTGGTTGAAACAGCATTGGATTTTTCAAAAATAACAATTGGTTTCAATATC
Source organism: Staphylococcus cohnii species complex 1663 (assembly GCF_041008415.1). Classification (NCBI taxonomy): domain Bacteria; kingdom Bacillati; phylum Bacillota; class Bacilli; order Caryophanales; family Staphylococcaceae; genus Staphylococcus; species Staphylococcus cohnii species complex 1663. Next base: position 38,610 of record NZ_JBFDVL010000001.1, on the reverse strand, counting down.
ACAGATAAAATTAATTCTTAAAAATATAAAAACAAACTTGTAGGAGGATTTACTCAAAAATGAAAAAAACAGTATTAGCTTCAACATTAGCAGTAGGATTAGGTGTAACAGGATTTGCAGCAGGAAATTCAGCTGACGCGGCTGAACAAGGTATTGACAAAGCAGAATTAGCAAACTTAGCACAATCTAACCCAGAACAATTAAATGCATCACCAGTACAAGAAGGCTCATATAGCTATAACTTTAATTATAATGGTTTAAACTATAACTTTGAATCAAATGGACAAACTTGGTCATGGAGTTATGGTGAAGGTTCAAGCGCTAACGCTTCAACTGTAGAACAACCACAACAAGCACAAACTGAGCAACCAGCTCAACAAACTGCACCACAAACTGAACAAACACAACAACCTCAACAAGAAGCAACTACAAAAGCTTCAACTCAATCATCAAGCTCAAATGAAGTTTCAAGTGGTTCTTCAGTAAACGTTAATTCACATTTACAAGCAATCGCGCAACGTGAATCAGGCGGCGACTTAAAAGCTGTTAACCCATCTTCAGGTGCAGCAGGTAAATACCAATTCTTACAAAGCACTTGGGATTCAGTAGCACCAGCACAATATAAAGGTGTATCTCCAACAGAAGCACCAGAATCAGTACAAGATGCTGCAGCTGTAAAACTTTACAATGAAGTTGGCGCTTCACAATGGGTTACTGCATAATCTGAATTATAATTCTTAATTAAAATCAAAAAATACTAATAAAAGCTATGAAAGCATCTTTCAGTAGAGAAGCTTTCATAGCTTTTTTATTTAACAATTGGATAAAGTTACGTGTTATTTAAGCATAAAGTTATAAAAAGTCATTCCAAACACCTTCATTTGGAGTAGAAGTTACAGAAATAATTTCATCTTTAGTTGGATGTTTGACACTGAGTTTATATGCCCAAAGTGCGATTTGTTGACCGGGTTTATTAAATTTTTGGCCGTATTTTTGATCTCCGTATAAGGGTAAGTTTTGATTTGCGAATTGAACTCTAATCTGATGTGAACGACCTGTTTTTAATTGGATTTGAACCAAAGTTTTACGATTAATGGTTTTGATAACTTTATAATTCAAAATTGCCTCTTTAGCTTCTTTTTTCTTGGAATTAACCACATATACAATGTTTTTATTTCTATCTTTCCATAAATAATCACGAAGTTCACCTTCTTTTTTTGAAGGTACACCGTGAATAATCGCTAGATATGTTCTATATAATTTTTGTTTTCTAAGTTCATTAGATAACCTAGAAGCCGCTTTGGATGTTTTAGCGAATACGATTGCGCCTCCAACAGGCCGATCAAGGCGATGTACGAGACCAAGATATACATTTCCTGGTTTATTGTATTGGACTTTTATGTAATTTTTTAAAATAGACAACAAATCTTGATCTCTTGAGTTATCTTCTTGTACAGGAACATTGATAGGTTTCTCTACCATTAATAAATGGTTATCTTCATAAAGAATATTGTCGAACATTTAATTCCTCCAACATAATATACATTATTAGTTTTCGTAAATTTTAAAATAAAATTATTAAAATTAAACCAAATTAAGATATTATCAGTAGTTAGATATAAATTCAATCTTCCTTATATTTAAAAATCATAAAAAGTAATTATTTATTAAGGTGAAAGTGAATATTATTTTCACACTAATTACATTGTCATTACATATTTGTAAAAGTAGAATAATAGTTCCTGATTGATGTGTTGGTTTTTTGAATGGAATTGAGGTACGTGATCAATGTAATTGAGGCGTAAAAATTCTAGATATTTTTTAACTTCACTGTAACCCACAAGCTTTTTCTAGATGTTACAGTGGGAACTAGCAAATTTGATAAAAGTAATTTTGCAAAAATCGAAAACACAAATTTAAAAAGCAAATTTAAAAGTATTATCTCTTGGGAGGATTTATTAATAATGAAAAAAACAGTATTAGCTTCAACGTTAGCAGTAGGACTTGGCGTAACAGGAATTGCAGCAGGAAATTCAGCAGATGCGTCTGAACAAGGTATCGATCAAGCACAACTAGCTCAACAAGCACAAAACAACCCTGAACAATTAAATGCTAAGCCAGTACATGAAGGTGCTTATAACTATAACTTTAATCAAGATAATTTAAATTATAACTTTGAATCTGATGGCACATATTGGTCATGGAGCTATGGTGAAGGTTCAAACGGATCAAGCGATGCATCAACACAATCAACAACTAATGTAGGACAACAAGAACAAGCACCGCAAACTCAAGACCAAACACAACCACAACAAGCTTCATCAGAACAACCAGCACAAGAGCAAGCACCTCAAACTGAGCAAACGCAACAACCACAACAAGAAGCAGCTTCATCACAACAATCAACAGGTAGTTCAAGTGAAGCATCAAGTGGTTCATCTGTAGACGTGAACGATCACTTGAAACAAATCGCGCAACGTGAATCAGGTGGCGACTTAAAAGCAGTTAATCCATCTTCAGGTGCAGCAGGTAAATATCAATTCCTACAAAGTACATGGGATTCAGTAGCACCAGATGAATATAAAGGTGTATCACCAACGGAAGCACCAGAATCAGTACAAGACCAAGCAGCAATGGATTTATATGAATCTGAAGGTGCTTCACAGTGGGTTACTGCATAATAAAATAATATTTAATTTTGAAATATTGTATCATCAGTCCCTAGGTTCTTTTATAGAATCTAGGGATTTTTCATTTTTTAGTGGAACATGAAAATGATTAAATTAGAGCATAATATTAAACAGCTTATAATAAATTGAAGTAAACATTATATACTTATAATTCAACATAACCCGCATACATTGAAAAACATACGTATTTTTATTATTATGTTTTCTGTATTAAAAAAATTATAATTTGAAATTGTAATTCTGAAACTTTTTAGCTATTGCTGAAAAGTTTCTTTTTGTGTTGAAAGCAAAATGGACGAAGTATAGTTAAGAAAATGGTTGTTCAAAAAATAGATTAATCTATAGAAAGAGGTGTTGGTTCAATGGTATATAAAATTCATCTGAAAAATATTTGTTTTTGTCTTTTAGGTACTTTTTTAATTGCAATAGGCGTCAATTCTTTTGTTTTAGCTTCAAATTTAGGAGAAGGTGGTACAGTCGGTATTTCTTTGAATCTAAAATATACTTTAGGTCTTTCTCCAGCGTTGACGACACTTATCATTAACATCATATTAATTGGTGTTGGTTGGAAATATCTAAGTAAAACAACTGCACTTTATACTTTGATTACTGTGGTTGCAAGTTCATTCTTCTTGGGTATTACTGAATCTTTTAATTTAAATTTAGAGTCTGATTTTATCAATACTATTTTTTCAGGCGTGCTCATTGGTATCGGTACAGGATTTGTGATATCTGCCCGTAGTACATTGGGCGGTACTTCAGTTATTGCAAAAATTATAAACAAATACAGCGAAATTAAAACGTCACAAGCATTATTTATACTTGATTCATTGATAGTTTTATCATTCTTACTTGTCTTACCTATACAAAATGTACTTTATACTATTGTCATGTTGTTTATCGTTGAAAAAAGCATGTCTTTTGTAATAGAAGGATTTAATCCTAAAAAAGCGATTACTATTATTTCAGATTTTAATGCAGACATTAGTAAACAAATTAATGAAGAAACAGGTCGTGGCTCAACACTGCTAAATGGTGTAGGAGGATATCAACAAAAAGAGACGAATGTACTTTACGTAGTCGTTCCTCAAAATCAGTTAGCTAGAATTAAAAAAATTGTAAATCGTCATGATGAAAATGCCTTTTTAGTAATCCATGATGTACGAGATGTCCTAGGAAATGGGTTTATGAAATTACAATAAGCATAGAAAAGCAAATATCTTCAAATTAACTACAAAAATTTGAAAATACCAGTCTTTCATTTATATATTGGATGGCTGGTATTTTTATATGCGCATTTGTTATGGGATAAATATGTTATCATTACCAATTTTTAAAATAAGATACGAGATAAAAAGATAACAGTGGTAACTGTAAAAATACTAAATAATGTAGAAAATAATACAATTTGTGCATGTAGTTCCGGTTCAATTTGATATTCCATGGCAATCGTAGAAGTATTTCTTGAAGTAGGAAAAGAACTAGCAATAAAAAGTGATTGTGCTACAACACCGTCTAAGCCTAATAAATAGATAACTGCTAAAGAAAGTATTGGACTTATTATTAAACGACCGATAAGTGACCATGAAATAACGCGATGGAAAAAGTTGATTTTAATTCTGGCAAGTTGTGCTCCTAACAAAATCAGTGCTATAGCTACAAATCCATCAGAGAGTTGATCGAGGGGAATTAAAATCGTTTTGGGAAGCTTAACAGTAAAAACTTGGCAGATAATTCCTAGCAGAAGTGCATGAAAAACTGGTAGACGTAAAAATCCGCGTGTGATATCTGCCATTGATTTACTAGCTGATAGTAGATTATACATACCATAAGAATATGTGAGTAAATTTTGAAATACTAAAATGAAAATTTGGACTGAGACACCGATTGGATTATGACTAAATACGAGTTGACTGACTGGTAACCCGTAATTTCCTGAATTCATTAACGAAATACTATTTTTTAGAGCAGCACTTTCTCCTTTTTCCAAATGTAGACATTTAGAAATTAAATTGCCAAGTAAAATTAAAATAACGCTGAAAATGATAATATAATATATTATGTTTAGTAATAAAGGTATATCAATGTTAATTTGGTAAATGTTTACAAATACTGATGCCGGCATTAAACAGTATGTTATTAAAGTGGAAAAGTGTTTAAGATTAAAAGAAAATTTTATTTGAAGTATTAAACCCAACAATATCAGAAGTAAAATAGGCAAAATAACTTCTGAAAGAATAAAAATAAACATAAGCAACCTTCTATCTCTAAATATTTTATGTGATGAAAAATAATGCAATATTCATTTACTTTTACGTTAGCACATATTTATTATAAGTAAAATAAATCTTAATAATTAGAATTGATAAGTAAAGGTTATCGTTATGTTGCTCAAATAATAAGTGAAATGTAAAAAATCTCAATAAATATAAAGCGTGCGGTAGCTAATTATGTAAAAAAAGTAATTTTAAAAAGACAAGGTACTGAAACATAAACCCTAGAAAAATAACACTCATATGATTTAATTCAATCCATCTGAGTGTTTCTTTGATTATTCAATACTGCAGCATATTGTTGGCTCGATTTCTTAGGGACAGATTCAGTCTGTCTCGTCTTCAGATTGTCTTGTTCCAGCAAACGTCTCGCCAAAATACAATGTATTCATATGTACTTTTACGTTAAATACTTTAAAAAATAAGACACTATATCAATCCAAGTAGTAACTCAATGAGCTAACTATAATTAAAACAGTATTGAAAAAGGCAATTTCTATATTATTTCAATAGAAATTGCCTTTTTCACTTGTCTAAGAACTTTATGTCCCAGACTATTTTTTAGTTAACTTGATAGATATGTCTAATATTTTGTATGACATTATCGTATGTTCATACAGTGTTTCAAAGCATCATTTACTAGACAAGTTGTTTAAAGTTTTCTAGGCGTTTTGCTTTTTCTTCATCACTAATACCATGTTTTTTAACATAGCGATTATTTTCGTGTTCAGCACATTCATGGCAACAAGCGCCTAAATAACGTGCTTCATTTTCTTCAGATACTAAAATTTGACGGTTACATTCAGGATTAGAACAATTGATGTAACGTTCACAAGGTGTCCCATCAAACCATTCTTTACCTACAACAGTTTTTTCAACTTGATTGACATCTACACTGATACGTTCGTCAAATACGTACATTTTGCCGTCCCAATACTCACCTTTTGTTTCTGGATCTTTTCCATAAGTGGCGATACCACCTTCAAGTTGGCTTACGTCTTCAAAACCTTCTCTTAGTAGATAACCGGAGAATTTCTCACAGCGAATACCGCCAGTACAATAAGTGACGATTTTTTTATCCATAAATTGATCTTTATTTTCTTTAATCCAGTCTGGTAAATCTCTAAAACGAGTAATATTAGGTCGAATCGCACCACGGAAATGTCCTAAATCATATTCATAATCATTACGCGCATCGATAACAATTGTGTCATCATCAAATAATGCTTCTTTAAATTCTTTAGGTGATAAATAATTACCAGTAAGTTCTTTAGGGTTAATATCTTGCTCTAAATCTAATGCTACAATTTCTTTTCTAGGACGCACGTGCATTTTTTTAAACGCGTGACCATCTGCTTCATCAATTTTGAAAGTAATTCCTTTGAATCTTTCATCTGATTGTAATGCGTTCATATATTTTTCTGTTGCTTCAACTGTTCCTGATACAGTACCATTAATACCTTCAGTTGATACTAAGATACGTCCTTTAAGCTCCAAATCTTTACAAAAATCTAAATGCTCTGTAGCAAATGTTTCTGGGTCTTCAATCGTTGTATATTTATAATACAATAATACTCTGTAATTCATAATTCTATTCTCCTCTAATTTATTTCTGTTTATAATAGTTTTATATAAAATTAATAGTTTAGTGATGTCGTGCGGCTATCATTCATAATGGTATTATGAATGTTTGCTATATGCTTTTATAAAAGGACGAAATTCTCCTCACTATATTGTAACAAAAAAGGAACAATATTCAATTTAAAAATTTTGTAAAACTAAATATTGTCAAAAATTTTTTGAAGAGCATTTGAATTATGAAAAAAACATGTTCTTTTCAAATTTATTATCAATGAAAAGAACATGTATATAAATTTACTTATTTTTATTTGTAAAGATAAGTGCAACTACTAAACTAATTGTACTGATAGCAAAGATAATATTCATAATAGAAAGTGTTTCTATAATCACTACATCTTTGCCTAATCGTTCAAAAGCATTTTGTTGCATTTCTTTCTCTGAATTAAAATCACTGTCAGCTCTTGAAGGCTTTTCTTCAATATCTTCTAATAATCTTTCTTTAACTTTAGGCATGTTATACCTCCTTATTCTCTATTATAATTTTTCCCTATTAACAAAAAATAAACCATCAATATATAGGCGTTTGCATCATATGCTTGAGGTGGCTATACTTTTATTAATCAATGAAATAAAGCAGGAGAGGATAGAATGGAAACTGTATATTTAGCAGGTGGATGCCTTTGGGGTGTTCAGGCATTCGTTAAGACATTACCAGGTGTCATTCAAACAGAAGCTGGTAGGGCAAATGGTATTACGCATACACTTGATGGAGAATATGATGGTTATGTAGAAGTAATTAAAACGAGTTTTGAACCGGAAAAAGTATCTGTTTCTGATTTAATGGGGTATCTTTTTGAAATTATTGACCCTTATAGTGTAAATCAACAAGGTCAAGATATAGGATTAAAATATAGAACTGGCTTATATAGTGAAGACGCAAAACATTTAAAAGAAGCACAGGCATACATAGATGCAATTGAAGATCATCATCTTATAGCCACAGAGGTATTGCCACTGACGAATTATGTTAAAAGTGCAGAAGCACATCAAGACAGATTATCAAAATTTCCAAATGACTACTGTCATATACCTAAAGGACTTATTAATAAGTATAAAAAGTGATGAAACAATATAGATTTTAAAGTAAAACTTCTTTGTATATTTTGAAAACATTTTCATAAAAAGTAACCATAAAATTTTTAAAAAAAGGGTTTGACATTTAAATTTAAGGCGCGTAATATACTAAAAGTACATGGGGTGTACTAATGTATTTTCATCCCTTTAAATACTTAGTCATACGCATTATACTAAGACAAATATTTTTGTTTTAGTCTTTTTTTATCTTATAGTACACGGGATGTACGATTAAAGGAAGGTAGTTGGAAAAATGTTGAATGAATTTAAATTTATTTTTAAAAATAAAATGTTAGTGGTCTCTTTAATTGCTATATCGCTTATTTCATTGCTATATGTAGCTTTGTTTGTTGGTTCAATGTGGGATCCATACGACAAGACAGAAAATCTAAAAATATCTGTTGTCAACCATGATGAAAAAGCAACGCTTAATAATAAAGATATTACTATCGGTGATGATTTAGTAGACAAATTAAAAGATAATGATAAGTTTGATTTTCAAGTTGTTTCTGAAAAAGAAGCAGATAAGCAATTGAATAGAGGTGAAAGTGTAGGAACAATTATCGTTCCCAAGAATGCTTCATCCAATGCAACGACAATTTTAGATGAAAATCCTAAAAAAATAAATCTGGAAACTAAGGTGAACCCAGGCTCTAGCTATACGGGCAGTCAATCTGCAAATTCAGCTATCAATACAGTGACTGAATCTATAAAAGATAATATTAGATCAAATTATTTGAATGAATTATTCGCTAGTGCTAAAAAATCACAATCAGGTTATCAAGATACATCTGATGCATTAGGGCAAATGTCTGATGCAGAAACACAACTTATTGATGGTAATCAAGAAGTGACAGATGGTATTCAACAAATGGCGCCGATGGTAGGTCAACCAGCTCAAAAGTTATTATCAGGAAATCAGCAAGTAACAGATGGGTTGAAAGAGCTTCAGGCTAATAATGACGAATTAAAATCAAAAATAGACGACGCAGTGAGTCAGCAAAACAATGTTTCATTTGAATCCGAAAATGAAAAAGCGCTTAATGATGTTACTAAAGTAAAAGAAAATAATCCGACGAATGCTGATGAATATGGTGCAACAATTGTTCCTTATATGGCAAGTGTAAGTTTATTTGTTGGTGCGCTATCGTTTAGTGCGATTTATCCATTGAGAAAAACGATTGATAAATCTACAACTTCAATAAGACAAACTTTAGGAAAATTTGCATTATATATTGTTCAAGGTGCGTTATCTGCATTGTTCATGAGTAGTTGGGTATTATTTGTATTTAATATGTCAGTTGGTAATGTCTGGAAATTTATATTAGTAGGGTTATTATGGGCTATTGCAGCAATTACAATCACATCATTCCTAACATTATTCTTAGATAGAATAGGACTCTTTATATCAATGATTCTTTTAATCTTACAATTGAGTGCAAGTGAAGGTATGTTCCCAATAGAGCTTTCTGCAACGTTCTATAGATGGATACATCCATTTTCACCAATGTCCTATGCTATTCAAGGATATAGAGAAGCAATATTCACTAATGCAGGTCACTTCGACTTTGGATTTGTTGTAGCTCTACTTATCGGAATCATTATCGTAATGATGATTTTACAATATTTAGTTTTATTATGGTTTAATAAACGTGAAAAATTACCACTTTCTATCGAATTCAAGTAACTTATAAAGGGGGATAAAGTGATGAATGATGTAGATGCATCGATTGAGAAAGCGATAACCAAATTTCAAATCGTGATGCTGTATTTAAACAAAGAAATTATTGAAATGGTGAATGAATCATCTCTCACAAACCTACTTTCAAGAGAACAAATTGAAGCGATGAGAATTATTCAAACAAAAGGTCAAGTTACGATTAATGAGTTAGCTGGGCTACAAAATATATTTAAAACAGCTGCTTCAAAAAGAATCGGTAAACTTGAAGAAATGGGTTATGTGCAAAGGGCACACTCAAACAATAAAAGAATTAAATTAGTCCAATTAAGTTTAGAAGGTGAAAGTTTCTTAAAACAAGCGACTTCAGCAATGAGTGAATCAGTGAAAAATCGCTTAGGTAACCAATTTTCACTTGAAGAAATAGAAGATTTTGTAAATCAATTGGAACGAATCGATGAAGCCTTTAGAAAAAGTAAATAATTACTAAGCAATTAAATGAGTTATACATGGACTTGTAGCTACAGGATTAGTATACTAAATGATGTAATTTCAAGCGTATACTAACTGAAAAACATAAATTTTTGATTAGGGGTGAAACATAATGAAAAGAACAGCTGAACGTATACTTGCCTGGATTGGTATTGGTTTACAGCTATTAGGTGTAATTGTTCTGGCAATATTCTTACCATTAATTGGAAATGGTGACAATAAAAATGCAATGATACAAGCAATGATGGAAGATGATAGTTCAATCACATATGAAAATGGAGAAGCGGTTATTAATATGTTAAGTGCCTTGGTAACTGCAGGACTAGTATTATCTATTGTGCTACTTATAGTGGCGATTATTGGTGCAGTGTTAATTGGTAAAAAAGCCAAAGCTGCCGGCATTTTATTAATCATTGTGGGTGTTATTTCATTAATCGGTAACTGGATTACTGCCATTTTATGGTTAGTAGCCGGTATCATGTTGCTAGTAAGAAAACCTCAAAAACCTATTTATAGCAGAGATGAAGAAGATGATGCTAATCCCTTTATCAAAGATGGGTCACAAGTAAATGAACATAATAACTCATATGTATTATCTGAAAATCAAAAAGAGAACGAACAAGAAAAAATCAAAGAAAATTATTCCGATACTGACGAGGATAATAAATATAAATATTAATTTTTAATCCAAGTTTGCCTTTGATAGGTAAACTTGGATTTTTTATATATTATTCAGATTTGATTGTATCTAAAATTAATTGGAGTTGGTTATATAATTGATGTGGCTCTATCTTCGTATTTGTATTTTTAGAATTATGTTGTTTTATAAAATCTTTTGGTGTCATATGCATCACATTTTTGAAATCTCTCAAATAAGTATTGTATGAACGGAACCCATAATCTACCCAAATTGATTCGCTATTGCCATTTGTTAATAAATCCCTAGATAAACTATAGATTTTAACTTTTTTAATGTATTTGATTAATGAAATATTCATTTTTTTTGAAAATTCTCTAGATAAATAACTACTATTTACGTAAAATGTTTTAGCTAGTAAATTAAGCGTTAATGGTTGCTTGTAATGTTGGTTAATATATTCTACAACGTTTTTAATTAATTTATTCGAGTAAGTCAACTGACCATATATATTTGCTTGAGATGAATTGAGGTAATTAATTAATTTAATAACTCCGATGTCTCCATTAAATAAATTATTTTCTAAAATATTTTTTAAAGTTGTAATATAAGTTTCGGTAATCAACTTACTTAATTTATATTTTTCTAGAAGATTTTCTCGATTGATTAAGGTGAAACGATGATAACTTAAATTATTTACTGAAATACAAGCAAGCATACCTTCTCGATGTACAATGAGATTTTCTTCGAAATCGTATACCACAAATACATCGCCTCGATGAAATATAAAATTTGATTTTACTTTTTGGAAATGAATCATACCTGAAATAACCAAATACATATTGGAAAAGTTAGGTGTATTTAAATGTTCTAATTGATCACCTTCATCATAAATGATGTGATTATAATCCATTGAAACCCTCCATTCCTTAAATGTTGCTAGAAAAGTTAGCATCAATTTATGTAAAATGAGAATCAGATTAAGTATTAAGGTATTGGGAGTGAGAGCAATAAATTTGTTTTGGAAATGTAGATATACTTAAATTTAATTTCATTTATTTAAATAGTACTCTTTTTAAAATTAATACGTCAATTAATGTTGCGTAATTATAATAAAATAAAATTCTAAAACTAAAAAAATGGATAATTTTTACATCTGTTTATAATATATTCTATTATTGAGCGTAAAAATAGTGATAAATTCGAACAATTCGTGAATAATTTTGAAGTACTGAATAATTGAAAATATTTTCAGCGTTGTATTAAGTCAGTATTCCAGCTAATTAGCAAGATGTCATAGGGTATTGATTTCCGTAAAATGAGAATCATAAAAGTAGCATTTTAGTGAGTTTAGCGTCCAAAAAATAGAATGCTGTATACAAATTGGGGTAATATCAAATCAAGTAGCATAACTTGGATTGTTATTAAACTAAATTAAAATGCAATAAAATAAGTTGTTCTATTGAGGAAGATAATAAAAACATGTAAATTGATAGTAAAGGTTAATATAGACATTAAATTGAAATTAACAAATGAGGTGAGCTAAATGATGATGATGATTGGTATACTTACACCACTATTGGTTATTGGCTTTATAGTTATGTCAATTTTGGAAGAAAAAAAACGAAACAAAAGAGAGCAAGAAAATAATAACGATGATCAAAAGCACATAAATAATACGACTAATAGCAATGAGGATAACCGTAAAGATGAATAATTCATTATTTTATTGTTATAAACCTCTTTAAATAGTAAAGTGCTCCATTAAATCATGCACATATTAAAATAGTATGAACAAAGCAAAGTTTAGCATTCTATTGATACGATATAGGAGTTGAAATATAAAATTGATTTCTAATTTATCAATTTTTATTTCACTCCTAATTTTTATATTTTCAAAGTATATCAACGACATAATTTTAATGGTCAGATATCTAAATTTAACTTAAACACAAATGAAATATGTCTAGTGTTAAATGTTCTTACAAGGAAGTGTTATATAATGAGTGAAATGATATATATATTACAAAGTGTATTATTACCTATTTTCATAATGATTGTATTGGGATTTATCTTACAGAAAAAGTTCACACTAGATTTAAAAACTTTAGCGAAATTAAATATATATGTGTTTGTACCAGGATTTATTTTTGTAAAGTTTTATAAGACAAATTTTGAATTACATTTATTATTATATATTGTAGTTTTCTTTATAATATACATAATTTGTTTATATATCGTGGGCAAAGCTTTAACTTTAATAAACAAGAGGGATAAAGGGGAAGCTACGACGTTAACCAATAGTGTATTATTTTTTAATTCTGGAAATTATGGTGTACCAGTTAATGACTTAGTGTTTAAGGGAGATCCACTCGCGATGTCTGTTCAAGTCATCGTTTTATCATTACAAAATATTTTCACTTTTTCGTATGGCATTTTTGCAATACAGTCTGCACAAATTGGAAAGTTAAAAGCGATGTTAGGGTATTTTAAAATGCCAGTGCTATACGCTTTGTTACTTGCAATTATTTTAAATTATGCGGATATCCCCATACCGGAATTTATTTGGACGCCAGCTAATTATGTGGCAGATGCGATGATTGCAATTGCTTTAATCATGCTAGGAGCACAAATTGCGAATATAAACTTTACTTTCAAGTGGTCACTATCATATATTTTTATATTTGTACGTTTAGTCATTGGACCAGCTATCGCATTAATCATTATAAAAATCATGGGTATTGAAGGAGTGATTGCACAAACACTTTTTATCGCTTCAGCAATGCCAACATCAGTAAATAGTTCTGTGATAGCGCAAGAGTATGACAATCATCCTGAACTTGCAGCAGAACTTGTCTTTTTATCAACTTTATTAAGTTCAATTACTGTGGTAATTGTTATTTATGCTTCTAAATTATTGTTTTAGATAAATAAAAAGTTATATGAATTATCATTACCAATACGTTTAAGCGCTGAGATATAAAAATTAAATCTTGGCGTTTTTTATTTCAGTTTTTAGCAAATTTTTATGAATTAAAAAATCACTGATGTATTTAAAGTGCTGAAAATTTTAATGCCACTTTTCTTGCTATATCAAACTTAAACCATGTAATATCCTTGTTTGTCTATTGTATAAAAATTGAATCGAAAATATTTTATTTGTAAAAATAATTTTTATTTTCAAATTTATTGTGCTATAAATATAGCGTGAACGACATTTAAAATAAATAGTTTGAAAATAACTATAAATTGAAGGATGGTATATGTGAAAGAGATTGTATTAGGCATAGATATCGGTACAAGTTCTGTTAAAGCCATTGCTATTAATAAAAGAGGTGACGTTTTAGATAGCGTCAGCGAACCCATCGATGTTATTAATCAACAAACAGGTTTTAGTGAACAAAATCCAGATGATTGGTTTAAAGCTTCTAAAGATTGCATTAAGTACTTATTAAATTCTGTAAAGTTAGCAAATATGAAGATCAAAGGTATTTCATTTTCTGGCCAAATGCACAGTTTAGTACTGCTTGATCATCAATTTCAACCACTTAGAAATGCCATTTTATGGAATGATACAAGATCCACTTTTCAATGCGAACAAATAAAACAGCAATTTGGTGAATATGTAATGGATAATCCTGTGTTAGAAGGATTTACATTAACTAAGTTGTTATGGGTAAAAGAAAATGAACCGATGATTTGGTCCAAAGCAAATGTGTTCTTATTGCCTAAAGATTATGTGAGATTTAAATTCACAGATACGATAAATATGGAATATTCTGATGGCTCAAGCACGTTGTTAATGGATATAGCATATAAGTGTTGGAATAAAAAAATTTGTGAGTATTATGGTGTATACCAATTATGTCCCAATTTAATTGAATCACAAAATTTTGTAGGGCACATCAATACTTCAATTGCAGATGAATTAGGTATAGGTGATGATGTGGCAGTATTTGCTGGGGGTGGAGATAATGCCTGTGGTGCATTAGGTGCAGGTGTTATTAACGATGGCGATACATTATGTAGTATCGGTACTTCTGGTGTGATACTAGCGTGTGATTCTGAGCATACGGGTACTTATTATCACAATATACATCATTTTAATCATGTACTCCCTGAAAAATCTTATGCGATGGGAGTAATATTAGCTGCAGGAGATAGTTTGAAATGGTTTCAAAAAAACATCGCTCCAAATTTAACTTATAGTCAAATTTTGGATGAAGCAAAACAGTCTTCTATAGGGAGTAATGGTTTAATATATGCACCATATCTATCAGGAGAACGTACACCTCATGGGGATAGTCAAATTAGAGGAAGTTTTATTGGCTTAAGCCGTATGCATTCGATTAAAGATATGGCTCGCGCGGTTATTGAAGGTATTACTTTTGCATTATATGAATCTATCTATTATTTACGTGAAAATGATAAAAAAATTAAAGAAATGACTTCTATTGGTGGTGGAGCTAAAAGTGATTTTTGGCTTCAATTACAAGCTGATATCTTCAACGCTAAAGTATATAAATTAAAGCATGAAGAGGGACCAAGTATGGGTGCAGCGATGATAGCAGCTAAAGGTGTAGGGTGGTTTCATGATACCGCTGAGATGATAGGACAATTTATACAATATGATAAAGTATTTGAACCATGTATAGAAAACCATATGCAATATAAGCAGTATTTTGCAATATATAAAAAAATCTATGGTGATACCAAAAAAATAACAAAAGAATTATTAAAGTTATCGCAATAAAATTATAATATCGGTGCAATTATGTCGCTATTTCTTATAATATTTCCTGGAAAATAAAAAGCTTAAAAAATATAGACGGTTGAAAAAATACAGTTTTTACGTTAAATTAAACATGAAATAAACATAAAATGCATATCAATTAAATAGAGATAAGTTTAGACCACTGGAAGTGCCTTTATGACAAAAGGCTGAGACGAGCGTGATACGCTAGAATTCCTTGAACCTGATCCAGTTTGTACTGGCGTAGGAAAAGTGGCGTTATAAACCGTATTAGTCCGTTCATATTAACGTTATTTTTCCTATTTGGAAAAGTAACGTTTTTTTATTTTTAGGAGTGATTATAGTGATTATTGCGATTACCAATTATCATAAATTAACCAAGAAAGATAGCGCGAATTATTGTGAAATTGAACCTTATATTGATTATCTCATCGTCAGGTCACCGATGTGTACTTCTGAGAAGATTGAATGGATTAACCAACTAAAGCAACAACATTTTCCAAAAGATAAAATTATTATTCACAGTGATTATCGTGTACTCCAATCTTGCGGCTTATCACGCATACATTTTAGAGAAAATGATGAGCAAATCCGTGCTTTAAAACAACATTGTTCAGACATAAAAATAAGTATGTCTACACACAGTAGCCATGCAATTCAATATGCAGAAGATTTAAATTTAGATTTTGTACTTTATGGGCACGTATTTGAAACAAAGTCTAAAAAGGGGTTAACCCCTAGATCATTTAGTGAGGTCAATGAAGCATTGAAAAGTGATATTCCCGTAATCGCATTAGGTGGCATTAATTTAACAACTATGCCTCATTTGCCTAAGGGATTTCAAGGTATCGCAGGTATTTCTATTTTTAATCACTCAATAAAAACAGTACAAGCGTTACACAGAGCATGGTTACATTATGAAACAACACAAAATTAATGATTTACTAATCAATAAGCGAGAAAGGAATGAATCATGATGCATTGCATTATTAATGGTGATAATTTCACATTTGAAAATCCTTTAAATATACAAGAGGTATTGCAAACACTTGGTTTAGACGAAAAAAGAGTGATTGTTGAACATAATAAAAAATTAATTAAGCAAAACCAATTTCAGAATCATGTCGTTAATGATAAAGATTGTTTAGAATTATTAGAATTTGTAGGAGGCGGATAAGATGTTTAAAATAGGAAAATTTGAATTTAATTCAAGATTGTTATTAGGTACTGGTAAATTTGAAACAGAAGCCATTCAAAAAGAGGCAATAAATGCGTCTGAAACAGAGGTTTTAACTTTTGCAGTACGTCGAATGAACTTATATGATGAGAAATTTCCTAACCCTTTAGCAAAAGTTGACTTATCAAATTTTGTTACTTTTCCTAATACTGCTGGAGCAACATCAGCTGAGGAAGCGATAAGAATTGCAGAAATTGCTAATCATGCCAATCTTTGTGACATGATTAAAGTAGAAGTGATAGGTGATCAGGAAACCTTACTACCTGATCCGCTAGAAACATATGAGGCGTGCAAGGTTTTACTAGAAAAAGGTTATACAGTGTGTCCTTACATTTCAAATGATGTTGTACTTGCTAAGCGTTTAGAAGAATTAGGAGTACACGCGATTATGCCACTAGCTTCACCTATTGGTACAGGAAGAGGAATAAACAACCCTTTAAATCTACGTTATATTATTGAACGCGCCAATGTACCCGTAATTGTGGATGCAGGGGTTGGATCACCAAAAGATGCATGTCATGCTATGGAATTAGGGGCCGACGCCATTTTATTAAACACAGCAATTTCTAGTGCGAAAGATCCAGGGAAAATGGCAGAAGCCATGAAGTTGGGTATTCAAGCAGGAAGAATGAGTTATCAAGCAGGGAGAATACCAGTTAAGTACACAGCTCAAGCTTCAAGTCCAACAGAAGGCATCGGATTTTTATGATGGAAAGATATTCTCGTCAAATACGCTATAAAAATTTTGGTGAACAAGGCCAGCGTAAACTAGCGCAAACACATGTGATGATTGTAGGAGCAGGAGCGTTAGGAAGTCATTGTGCAGAAATATTAACACGTATGGGGATTGGCGAGCTTACGATTATTGATATGGATATTGTAGAATTATCAAATTTGCATAGACAAGCCACTTATACTGAAAACGATGCACAAACGATGATGCCTAAAGTGGAAGCACTAAAAAAGCATTTGTTAGATATAAATTCTAATATTAAAATCAACACATTATACAAAGAAATAACTTGCACCAACATTGAACACATTTTAAGAAAATCAAATCCTGATATCGTCATGGATGGCATGGATCATTTTAAAATTAGATACTTGATTAACGAAGTATGCCATAAATTTTCGATACCTTGGATTTATGGGGCAGCAATCGGAAGTCAAGGTACCGTTTATGGTATTGATTATAAAGGCCCATGTTTAAAATGTGTGCTCGATAAGATGCCAGAATCTGCAGAAAGTTGTTCTATTAATGGTGTGTTACCTACAGTTATATACCAAGTAGCTAGCATGGAAGTTTCAGAATTATTACGTTGGATAACAGCATCTGGATTCTCTCAAAAATTAATAACGCTAGATACTTTTTCAATCCAGTACCATACAGTGAATATCAACCAACTTAAAAATGACGATTGTAGCATTTGTGTACATCAGAGATATGATTTACTGAACCAACCTCAACATACAAACGTAGAATCTCAATGTGGCAATACATTTTTGCTTCGTTTCGATGAAAATATTTTTGAATATGCACATTACCTACCTGCCAAAATTAAAAAGGCCAATAGCTTTGCTAAATTACTTTCTTATAACGAAATCGATATTACTTTATTTAAAGATGGTCGTATGAATGTTTATGGCTTGGAAGATGAAGGACAGGCGCAAGCATTATATACACATTTTGCTAAAAGCATAAAATAGGACATTTACATTTCTCAAAAGCAAAAATTTTAGAATAAAAATTAAAGTTTCTTAAATCGTAACAAATTTGTGACATATTTGTTAACAGCTCTTCTCAACATTGAAACACTATATATTGTGGTATAAATTATGTTTATATACAATATATAGAAAAGAAGGGGTAAAATGAATAAATTAGAACAAAATTTAACGAAAATTATTACAAAAGATCCAACAGTTATTAACGAAAATGCTAATAAAGATAGTGCCACTTTTTCTACAATGAGAGATTTAACAGCAGGTGTTGTATCTAAATCATATGCTTTGGATTACTTATTACCTAAACATATAGCTGAAGCACATAAAAGTGGAGATATACATTTCCATGACTTAGATTATCACCCATTTCAACCACTCACTAACTGTTGTTTAATTGATGCTAAAAATATGTTGAAACATGGATTTCGAATTGGCAATGCATCTGTGACATCGCCAAAATCAATTCAAACAGCTTCTGCTCAGCTTGTACAAATTATTGCCAACGTCTCTAGTAGTCAATACGGGGGTTGTACCATTGATCGAGTAGACGAATTATTAAGTGATTACGTAAAATATAACGAAGCAAAACATAGAAAATTGGCACAACAATTTGTTGATGATACACATATTGATGCATATGTTGATTATCAAATCACCCAAGATATTAATGACGCAATTGAAAGTCTAGAATACGAAATAAATACACTTTATACTTCAAATGGACAAACGCCATTTGTCACTCTTGGTTTTGGTCTAGGTATAGATGAATATAGTAGAAAAATTCAACAAGCGATATTGAAAACACGAATAAAAGGACTTGGAAAAGACCGTATAACAGCTATATTTCCTAAATTAGTTTTTTCTATTAAAAAAGGTGTGAATTTTAGTGAAGATGACCCTAATTATGATATTAAAAAATTAGCATTAGAGTGTTCTACAAAAAGAATGTATCCAGACATATTAAATTATGATAAAACTGTAGAAATTTTAGGTGATTTTAAAGCGCCAATGGGTTGTCGTTCTTTTTTACCAGTATGGAAAAATGAGCAAGGTGAAGCAGAAAATAATGGAAGATGTAATTTAGGTGTAGTAACGCTTAATGTGCCGAGAATAGCTATAGAATCAGATGGTGATATGGAAAAGTTTTGGGAAATTTTTCATGAACGAATGCAAATTATGCACGACGCATTAGTTTATCGCATTAAACGTATGGAACAAGCTACACCTGATAACGCTCCAATTTTATATAAAAATGGTGCGTTTGAACATCGTTTAAGTGATGAAGAGAGTGTTATGTCATTATTTAAAAACAAACGTGCTACGTTATCGATAGGTTATATTGGTCTGTATGAGGCAGCTACTGTTTTTTATGGCCCTGAGTGGGAAAAAACTGCAAGAGGTAAAGCCTTCACCTTACAAATTTTAAAAGCTATGAAAGTTTATCAATTAGAATGGACTGAACGCTACGACATTTGGTTTAGTATATATAGTACACCAAGTGAATCATTAACAGATCGTTTTTGCAGATTAGATAGAGAAAAATTCGGCGATATATTAGATATTACAAGCAAGGGGTATTATCAAAATTCGTTCCACTACGATGTGCGAAAAGATATTACACCATTTGAAAAGATAGATTTTGAGAAAGATTATCCATTTTATGCTAGTGGTGGTTACATACATTATTGTGAATATCCAAAATTAGACCATAACATTAAAGCATTAGAAGCGGTTTGGGATTATTCATATGACAAAGTTAGTTATCTAGGAACAAATATTCCTATAGATCATTGTCGTTTATGTGATTTTAAAGGTGATTTTAAAACAACTGCATCAGGATATCAATGTCCAGAATGTGGAAATAGCGACCCTAAAACCGTAGATGTAGTAAAACGAACATGTGGCTATTTAGGTAATCCAGTGCAACGTCCTACAATCGAAGGTAGACATAAAGAAATTTGTGCAAGAGTAAAACACATGAAAGACCAGTCGATATGACAATACTAAATATCATTAATGGACAAGGTTACATTGCCAAAATAGAGTCACAAAGTTTCGTAGATGGCGAAGGCGTGAGATGTAGTTTATATGTTTCAGGGTGTCCATTTGCATGTTTAAATTGTTATAACAAAGCAGCTCAAAATTTTAAGTATGGTGAGAAATTTAATATTGAAACTTTAAATGAAATATTAGAAAATTGCGAACCTGATTATATAGAAGGTTTAAGTATTTTAGGTGGGGAACCATTTTGTAACTTAGATATAACACTCAATTGTGCTCATGCATTTAGACAACGTTTTGGTCATAGCAAAACCTTATGGGTATGGACTGGATTTTTATTTGAATACTTAAGGAATGATCAATCTCAGAGAAATGAATTATTGAAAATTATAGATGTACTCGTCGACGGTCCTTTCATGCATCACTTATATAAACCCAATTTACCTTATAAAGGTTCATTAAATCAACGTGTGATCGATGTGCAAAAATCATTAGTCGATGGTAGAATCCATGAGTATATAATTTAACATTGTGGTTATATCTGTGTCCTGAAATTGAGGCGAATTGCTATTAATATGATATAAAGTTAATTACAATCATAATTAAGACAAAAATAGATTTAGCAAATTGCTAATAAAGGAGCGTATGAGCAATGTGTACAGGTTTTTCATTTATGTCTGAAAATCATCAAGCTATATTAGGTCGAACAATGGATTTTGTTTATCAATTAAAAGGTAATCCAGCGGTTCAACCACGCCACTATTACTGGGAATCGCGTGTAGAGTATAAAGGTGAAACATTGTATGGCTTCGTAGGTTCTGGCAGCGATATGGAAGGATTTTTATTTGGAGATGGTGTTAACGAGCATGGCGTTGGTGTTTCAGTACAATATTTCAGAGGCTATGCTTCTTATGCAAATGAAACTAAAGCAGGCTATATGAATATTGCTCAAAATGAAGTGATAAATTGGATACTAGGTTATAACAAAAACATAGCTGATTTAATTAAAAACGCACAAAATGTTAATGTCGTGGCACATACTTTGAACGATCTCTCTGAAGTTCCACCGTTACATTATCATATTTCTGATGATACGGGTAGAACGGTAGAACTCACTTTTGATAAAGGTCAAATAGTCGTTAATGACAATCCAGTTGCCGTTTTGACTAACAATCCTGATTTGAATTGGCATTATGAAAATTTAAGAAATTATATAAACATTTCACCACATAAACCAAATGAAAGAAATTTTGCTAATATTAATTTAAAATCATTAGGCAATGAAGGTGGCACCTATGGCTTACCAGGTGGATACACATCATCAGAAAGATTTGTTCGTATTGCTTACTTGAAAAATTATTTAGAAGAAGCAGCAAACAGTCCTGAACAAGACATACTTAACGCTTTTAAATTATTGGAAATTATGAGTATACCTAAAGGCGCAGTTAGAGATGAACAAAATGATTTACATTATACGTTATATCAGACGGTCTTAAATTTAACGACACGTACATTTTATATTAAATGGTATAACTCTAATAAAATTACTGAACTACATTTATCAGAAGATCTACTGAATAAAAAAGAAATGACTATTTTTGAGCCAACTGATGGATTAGCGATAAATCGCTTGAATTAAGATTTAAAGCGAGCACTTAATTAGAATGAATTTTAAACAATCAATAACTAATATGAGACACATAAAAAACGATCGTTTTTTATGTGTCTTTTTATGTTTAATAACAATCATTTTTGATGGAAAAAAGTTTTTATCTCACTATTTTACTTAAAAATTCAACTTTTTTACTGACGCATTATAAGTACTGTTGGTCATTAAATTTAAAATTATAATGATTAAAGAAATATAAATTGTATTAAATTTAATAACATCTAAAATGATTTTACTATCGAAAAGGAGAGTTAGATAACAATGAGGATATTTAGAGAGTATATGGCTAGGAGAAATAATAGATATTCCATACGCAAATTTACGATTGGAACAGCTTCAGTACTTTTAGGAAGTTTATTAATTTTTCAACATAGTGAAGAAGCCCAAGCTGATACTTTACAAAAAGAACAACAAGAAGTGAAAGAAATACCTCCTAAAGTAGATAAAGAGAACACTAACAATGATTCAAATTTTAATAATATATTAGAAAAAGAGAGTAACAATGACACAGTACAACAACCCATCCAAGCTGAAATTGATAATAAAACAGAAAACAAAAGTGCTTCAAAAGATACAAAATCAGTTGAGGAAGGTACTGAGATAACGTCGCAACAATTCGAGTCAAATGCCGATACTATTATTGAAAATAAAGAACAACCAGACCATTCAGATGTAAAAGAACAAGATATACAAAATGATAAACAAGAAAAA
This sequence comes from Staphylococcus cohnii species complex 1663, assembly GCF_041008415.1. Taxonomy (NCBI): domain Bacteria; kingdom Bacillati; phylum Bacillota; class Bacilli; order Caryophanales; family Staphylococcaceae; genus Staphylococcus; species Staphylococcus cohnii species complex 1663. The sequence goes on along the minus strand of NZ_JBFDVL010000001.1, from coordinate 16,029 downwards.
ACACCTGAAACAATAAAAAACGATGAGGAAATAAAGGCATTAGATACTGAAAAGCCAGATATAGATAAAAAACAATCATCAACTGCCAAAAATACAGATACTAAAATAAATAGTAATTCGAAATTGAACGAAAAAGAGCAATCAGTCACTCAAAATTTGATTTCGATGGAAAATAGAGTTACTGAAACGAAAGTTGAAGTGCCTAATAATAATATAGAGAAAAATGAATCAGAAAAAGGTTTGAGCACGAACGAAAAAGACGTCAAAAATGAAAAACAACCAGAAAAGCAATATATTCCAAAAACTCGAGTAGCTAGAAGTATCGACCGAAATCGATACTATAATGGAATAAGCAATAATTACCATTACTTTGGACCTAGATTATCTTATAATTCATTAAGAGCCGGAGATTATATTGCGACGGCACTTAATGAAGTAGAAAGAAATAGAGGAGAACTAACGGAAGAAGAAAGAAAGCTGTTTTTAAGAAATATTATTAGACAAACTTCATTAAAAAATAATAAAGCGGCTTATGACAGAATTTTTAATAGGGATTATTCTGTAGCAAGAAATAGAAAAATCACAGGGAGTCAAGCGAATAATATAAACACACTACTGTCAAAAATGAAAGATTTAACAGTTAATCGTGACAGTCCGAATTATCAAGGTATATATACATTTACAAATCAAAATGATGTAACTAAAAATGATTTTGGTATAGTAAAAGATGAAGTGTTACATGATGGTGAAGCTTTAATAGCAACAATGGAATTGTCAAAAGAAAAAGGTAGAGGAACGTATAGATTTGAAAATTATGCGATAAGGCCAAATGATAGCCTCAATAAAAAAATTAAACAGGTCGTAGCAGTTTATGAAGGTAGACAAAGAGTTGTACTACGACAAGATCATTTAGGTTATTATTCATATACACGTCCAAACAGTGGCGGAAATGGTGACCCTGATAGAGGTGGTGGATCAGGCGGATCAGTAAAATTTTACATTTCTTTTGACGCTAATCAATATATTGATGTGAATAAAGATAAATTATTTGGTTATATCTTGAGTGATACTACAGACACTAATGTATTAAGAGGCGTAAATATTACTAATAAAGCTGTTAATATCCAAGAAGTGGCAGAAACAATCAATGAAGCTTTGAAAAAAGCAAAAATCAAAAAAGTAGAAGATGCTATAGAAGCAGCAACACAAGTGCAAAAACAAGCCAAAATAAAGCTAGGTGAAGTGACGCAAGACCAATTAGTAACACCAGATGAAAAAGCCGAAATAGATAAAATGAATGTAGAAATTGAAAAGGCCAAATCATCAGCAATACAAGTATTAGACGCTCTACCGAATGGCCTCACTAATAAAGATTTATTACGAAAAAGAATAAATGATATTACATCCGTAACATTACCAGAAGTAAACGATGCAGATAGTAATGGTGTGCTAGATACTGAACAATTGTCTGAAGCAACACAAGCAGTAGTGAATGCGGAACAGACAAAAGCAGCAGTAGATACGAAGTTGGCAGAAGTAACAGCAGATGGATTAGTGACTCCGGACGAAAAAGCCGCAGTAGATGCGTTAATACAAACATTAGAAAGCGCAAAACAAACAGCGAAAGAAAAATTAAATAATGTATCGAATATCATAGTAGGAAAAGATGATCTCCAAACAAGGCTAGATAACATTGCATCCGTAACATCACCAGAAGTAAACGATTTAGATGGTAATGGAGTCTTGGATACTGACCAATTATCCGAAGCGTCTCAAGCCGTAGTGAATGCAGAACAAGCGAAAACCGCAGTGGATACGAAGTTATCTGATATTACAGCAGATGGATTAGTAACACCAGATGAAAAAGCCGCAGTAGATGCGTTAATCCAAACATTAGAAAGTGCGAAACAAACAGCGAAAGAGAAGGTAAATAGCGTACCATCTAGTATCGCAGGTAAGACAGATTTACAAGCAAGATTGGTTAACATTGCATCCGTAACATCACCAGAAGTAAACGATGCAGATGGTAACGGAGTCTTGGATACTGACCAATTGTTTGAGGCATCTCAAGCCGTAGTGAATGCAGAACAAGCGAAAACCGCAGTGGATACGAAGTTATCTGATATTACAGCAGATGGCTTAGTGACTCCGGACGAAAAAGCCGAAGTAGATGCGTTAATCCAAGCATTAGAAACAGCGAAGCAAACAGCGAAAGAGAAGGTAAATAGCGTACCATCTAGTACCGCAGGTAAGACAGATTTACAAACAAGATTGGATAACATTTCATCTGTAACGTCACCAGAAGTGAACGATGCAGATGGTAACGGAGTCTTGGATACGGATCAATTATCCGAAGCAACGCAAGCAGTAGTGAATGCAGAGCAAGCGAAAACAGTAGTAGATACGAAGTTGGCAGAAGTAACATCAGACGGATTAGTAACACCAGATGAAAAAGCCGAAGTAGATGCATTAATTCAAACATTAGAAGTATCGAAACAAACAGCACAAGAGAAAGTAAATAGTGTACCGAACGGTACCGCAGGCAAGGGTGATCTCCAAACAAGGCTAGATAATATCACTTCAGTAACATCGCCAGAAGTAAATGACGCAGATAGTAATGGAGTCTTGGACACAGATCAATTATCAGAAGCAAGTCAAGCAGTAGTGAATGCAGAACAAGCGAAAACCGTAGTTGATACGAAATTGGCAGAAGTAACATCAGACGGATTAGTAACACCAGATGAAAAAGCCGAAGTAGATGCGTTAATCCAAACATTAGAAAGCGCGAAACAAACTGCAAAAGAGAAAATAAATAGCGTACCGAGCGGTACCATAGGGAAAGATGAGCTACAAACAAGATTGGATAACATCGCCTCTGTAACGTCACCAGAAGTAAATGATGCGGATAGTAATGACGTGTTAGATACAGACAAATTGTTAGAAATTTCTCATATCATAGCAGATGTGGAAAAGGCAAAAGTAGCAGTGGATACAAAATTGTCTGAGATAACAGCAGATGGATTAGTGACTCCGAATGAAGCAGCCGAAATTGATAGACTAATCTTTGGATTGAAAGTAATCAAACAATCAGCGAAAAATAAATTGAATACTATACCGGATGGCACAACAGGTAAAGATGTATTACAAAGAAGATTAGACAATATCACATCCGTAACATCACCAGAAATAAATGATGCAGATAGTAATGGCGTGTTGGATACAGAGCAATTATCAGAAGCATCGCAAGCAGTGACGAAAGCCGAACAAGCAAAAATCGCAGTGGATATGAAATTGGCCGAAATCACAGCAGATGGTTTAGTGACTCTAGACGAAAAAACTTCAGTAGACGCGTTAATTCAAACATTAGAAGCCGTGAAACAAACGGCGAAAGAGAAGATAAACAATGTACCGAATGGTACTGCGGGTAAAGATGATTTACAAGCAAGATTGGATAATATCACATCAGTAACGTCACCAGAAGTAAATGATGCGAATAGTAATGGTAAGTTAGATTCAGAGAAATTGTTAGAAATGTCTCATATCATAGCAGATGTGGAAAAAGCAAAAGCATCAGTGGATAAAAAATTGTCTGAGATAACATCCGATGGCTTAGTAACACCAGATGAGAAATCAGAAGTAGATGTGTTAATCCAAGCATTAGAAAGCGCGAAACAAACTGCAAAAGAGAAACTAGAAAGTGTGCCGAATGGTACTGCAGGTAAAGGTGACCTCCAAACAAGATTAGACAGCATCGCTTCAGTAACATCACCAGAAGTAAACGATGCGGATAGTAATGGTAAATTAGATACAGACCAATTGTTTGAAGCAACGCAAGCAGTAGTAAGTGCGGAAAAAGCGAAAGTGACAGTGGATACGAAATTGACTGAAATCACAGCAGATGGATTGGTGACTCCAAACGAAAAGGCAGAAGTAGATGCGTTAATTCAAGCATTAGAAAGCGCGAAACAAACTGCAAAAGAGAAAATAAATAGCGTACCGAGCGGTACCATAGGGAAAGATGAGCTCCAAACAAGATTGGATAACATTAAATCCGTAACATCACCAGAAGTAAATGATGTAGATAGTGATGGTAATGGAGATAATCAACACATTTCTGAAGCAGGAAAAGCAGTAGTGAATGTGGAACAGGCAAAAGCAGCAATAGATACAAAATTGTCTGAGGTAACAGCAGATGGATTAGTGACTCCAGATGAAAAAGCGAGCGTAGATGCGTTAATCCAAACATTAGAAAGCGCGAAACAAGCAGCGAAAGAGAAATTAGGTAGTGTGCCAAATGGTACCGCAGGGAAAGCCGAGTTACAAACAAGATTGGACAATATCACATCCGTAACATCACCAGAAGTGAACGATGCAGATAACAATGGTGTGCTAGATACTGAGCAATTATCCGAAGCGTCTCAAGCAGTAGTGAATGCGGAACAAGCCCAAACGACAGTGGACAACAAGTTAACAGAAATAACATCAGATGGTCTAGTAACGCCAGATGAAAAATCTGAAGTAGATGCATTAATTCAAACATTAGAAAGCGCAAAACAAACGGCAAAAGAAAAGCTAAATAGCGTACCAAGCGGCACTGCGGGTAAAGATGATTTACAAACAAGATTGGATAACATCACATCAGTAACGTCACCAGAGATAAACGATACAGATAGTAATGGCGTTTTAGATACAGACCAATTGTTAGAAATGTCTCATATCATAGAAGATGTGGAAAAAGCAAAAGCATCAGTGGATAAAAAATTGTCTGAGATAACATTCGATGGTTTAGTAACTCCAAGTGAAGCAGCCGAAATTGATAGACTAATCTTTGGATTGAAAGTAATCAAACAATCAGCGAAAAATAAATTGAATACTGTACCGGATGGCATACCAGGTAAAGATGTGTTACAAAGAAGATTGGATAATATCGTATCGATAACATCACCAGAAGTAAATGATGCAGATAGTAACGGTATCTTGGATATAGAACAATTATCAGAGGCGGAAAAAGCGATAGAAGCAGCTGAAAAAGCAAAAACAGCAGTGGATAAAAAATTAACTGAAATCACATCCGACGGCTTAGTGGCTCCAGAGGAAAAAGCAGCAATAGACCAGTTGATTCAAACATTAGAAACTGCGAAACAAGTAGCGAAAGAGAAATTAGAGAATGTACCAAACGGAACTGCGGGTAAAGATACGTTACAAAGAAGATTGGATAATATCGTATCGATAACATCACCAGAAGTGAATGATGCAGATAGTAATGGTGTTCAAGATACAAAACAAGTATCAGAGGTAAGTAAAGCGATTAAAGCAACAGAATCAACAAAAGCAGCAGTAGATAAGAAACTAGCAGAGATTCAATCCGATGGACTAGTAAATCCAAAAGAAAAAGCAGAAATTGATAAGTTGATTCAAAAATTAGATAAAGAAAAACAAGCAGTGAAAGACAAGTTAGCCAAAGTACCAAACGGCACAGCAGGAAAAGCAGAGTTACAAAGAAAACTAAATCAAATACCATCAGTAACATCACCAGAAGTGAATGATGCAGATAGTACTGGTGTCCTAGATACAAAACAAGTGTTAGGGGTAAGTAAAGCGATTAAAGCAACAGAATCAACAAAAGCAGCAGTAGATAAGAAACTAGCAGAGATTCAATCCGATGGACTAGTAAATCCAAAAGAGAAAGCAGAAATTGATCAGTTGATTCAAAAATTAGATAAAGAAAAACAAGCAGTGAAAGACAAGTTAGCCAAAGTACCAAACGGCACAGTAGGAAAAGCAGAGTTACAAAGAAAATTAAATGAAATTCCATCCGTAACGTCACCAGAAGTAAATGATGCAGATAGTAATGGTGTTCAAGATACAAAACAAGTATCGGAAGCTAAAAAAGCAATTGCTGATGCTAAAGCAGCACAAACAAAAGTGATTAATAAAATAAAAGAAATTAGAAAAGATGGTTTGATTACGCCAAGTGAACAAGCTGACTTAGACAAACTAATTGAAAAATTAGATTCATTAAGAAGTATTGCAAAAGAAAAAATAAGTAACTTGCCAAACGGTACATCAAATATTGCTGAATTACAGACTAACTTAGATAAAGTCACATCTGAAATAATATCAAAAGTAAAAGATATAGATAGTAATGGTATATCAGATAAGAAACAGTCATTAGGTATGGATAAAATAAATGACAAATATAATTCAAGTCATTTTGAAAATGACGAAAAAGCGACTAAAAATAATAAGTTGCTAGACATGCATTCACGTCAATTTAATGTTCAAAATAATCATCACAATCTTGAAGGATTAAACAAAAACTTATTTGTAAATCCAAACAAAGAAAATAATTTAAATATGAATTTACCGTATAGTGGATTAGACAAAAATAACCCTTATGCATTCGAAATTCTATTTGGAATTTTAGGATTAATGATTGTTTATAGAAGATACTTAAAAAGTGATAAAAACACAGAACATTAAGTTTAAAACTTAAAAAGTTTCATTGGATTTATAAGCACTTTGGAATGATTAGATTAAAAGTCTAGTCTCCAAAGTGCTTTTTTAATAAAATTAATGGTATATAGTAATTAAAAAAGACTTATTTTGTTCCTAATAATGTAAACAAAATAAGTCTTAAAACTTAGTAACCGTGAATTTTAATATATTGATGATCATTAATTAGAAATCATATTGATCTTCTTCTTCTTTCAAAACTTGTGCATATGCTTTTGAAGTACGTAATGTAGATGAAACTAAATCATCTATCCTAAATAAAATATCATCGTTTACAATCTCATTATTTGAAAAATCGCGTTCTTCTATAAATACATAAGTTTGCATAATATGTGCCTTCATATAACCTAATATTGGTTTTAGTTGTGTTTCTGGGATGAGATAATGTTTTGGCGATCCTGCAGTTGCAAGTATACTTACTATTTTATCTTTAAATGCATTAACTGGTAGTAAATCAAATACATTTTTTAATGTACCGGGAATAGAAGCTTGGAAAATTGGGAATCCGATAAAAATGACATCAGCATTCATCAAAGTTTGCGTAAGATATAATGTATCGCCATTGTAATCTAAATAATTTCTGCCATCACTAAACACTAGTTCTAATTCTTTTAAATCAATAAAATTAATATGGTGTGTATCATCTTGATTCATAAGTGCTTGATTCAAATATGTCATAGCAGTACGCGTTTTTGAACCAACGCTAGAGCCAGATAGTAATACAATATTCATAGTATCATTGACCTACTTTCTTAAATGTTTTTTTACTGTTGGAATAATTTCATTGCCTATAAGGTCTATATTTTTCATAATTTTATTAAATGGAACACCGCCAAAATCAATTTGTGCCATAAATCGTTGGTGATTATATAACTCATGTTGATATAGAATTTTTTCAATGATTTGTTGTGGGCTACCAACCATTAAGGCATCTCTATAGTCAGGGGCCTTTGCAAATTGTTGTTTTGGATAACCTGCACCTCTGATAAATGACATTCCAACATTTAGATGCGGGTAGAATTCTTTTAAAGCATCTTGAGTAGTGTCAGCAGTATAAAATAAACTTGCTGTTGATACTGGTAAAGATTCAGGTGAATTATCATAACCATTTTCTTTTGCAGCTAATCTGTACTGTTCTATAGAATCTTGAAAAGTCATTGCTGGACCACCGAGTGTTGTAATCATCATTGGTATTCCTTGCCTACCTGCTTTGATAGCACTTGCTGGAGGTCCTCCGACTGCACGCCAAATAGGTAATGTGTCATCAATTGGACGTGGGAAAATCTTCATATTATTTAAATCAGGTCTGAATTTGCCTGACCAAGTAATTTTATCTGTTTTATTTAATTCCATTAATAAATTAAGTTTTTCTTCACAAAGTTCATCATAATTATTCAAATCTAATCCAAATAAATCAAATATACCTGTTCGTGAAGCACGACCTGCTACAATTTCAGCTCGGCCATGTGAAATTAAGTCTAAAGTAGCAAAATCTTCAAATACCCTTACAGGATCTGCAGCACTTATAATACTAGAAGAACTGGAAATTTTTATTGTTTTAGTGGCTTGTGCTACGGCACCTAAAACTACTGTATGTGCTTGTGTTGTAAAATGTTCTTGGTGGCTTTCACCGATACCAAATACATCAATACCAGCCTGTTCAGCTAATTGACTAGCTTCAATAAGTTCATTAATTCTTTGTTCATAACTCACTTTTTCTCCATTATGTGGATTTAATAAATGGTCACCCAATGAGTAGAGTCCAAATTCTAATGGAGTATTTTCATTCATTTTTAACTGTGCCATATAATCACCTTTCTATAATTCATGTAGATTATTTTCAATTTCTGTACGTTGTGGTTCCATAAAGTCTGGTAAATTTAAATGTTTACCCAAATCTTCTATTTTTGTATCTACTGTAAACCCAGGTTCATCCGTGGCAAATTCGTATAAAATACGGTTTTGTCTAAAATATAAAGATTTGAAAAAATATCGGTCTATAATTCCTGAGTTATTTTCAGGTTGTTGCTCTATTATTTTATGAATTGAATTTAAATCACTATCTTTTGGTGTATTAACAGCAATATGGTGCACATAACCTTGGCCAGGTCGAGCACGTTCACCTTGTTGTTCTACAATAACAAAATCAGTATATAATCCGTTATGATCTAAAGTCATCACGGTTTCGTTTAAATCACTTCTAAGTGTATATGATAAGCTATTTTTTAAAAAATCGAGTGTAGCTTGAGCATTTTTAACTCTTAGTTCTACAGGACCCATTCCTAAAATTTGGTATTGCTCAGGTATCTCAGTATATGGATTTTTTCTCCAAGCATTCGGTGTATAATAATTGTCATTAACTAATAAAATGATCTCCAAACCATCTATATCTTTAAAGGTAATGGCAGGCTGATTTAAATAAACTAACGGTGTCCATGTAATATTGAATTGACTTAATCTTTCTTTAAAAAAATTCAAAGCACTTTCGTCAGGTATAAGTAATGATAAGCGATATATAGAATCAGTTCCTGGACGGTTTTTTCCTAAAAGTGGTATTTCAAAAAAACTTAATAGTGTCCCAGCCGAACCAATTTCATCTCCAAAAAACAAATGGTACATTTTAGGATTGTCTTGGTTAACTGACTTTTCAACCAGTCTTAGTCCTAAAATTTGAGTATAAAAATCTTTGTTTTTTTGAGCGTTTTTTGTATACATTGAAATGTGATGGTGACCAACGATATTCATATAATACCTCCTCGTAATAAACTTTCTAGTTGCTTGTGTTTTAAGTATGATAGTAATAAAACTTCTCAATACTCATAACCACTATCGTGTAGATTAAACACTAACGGTATAAAAAATATACTAGTTTTGTATAATATATTTCCTTTATAGAAAAAAAGCAAGTTTGAGCGTTTATGAATGATAGTAGAATAAAGCGTGCTCTGATTTTTAAAATATTATAATGAAAGTTTGATATAATCAATTTGATAGTTTATGAAATGTTATTATTATAAGCGTTAGTAAGTGTTAACAAAATAAATTAATAAGTAACATAATATTAATAGAAGAGATATGGCTGTTATGGATGACGCATTGAATCAGGAGTTAAAGCATGGATTTATTTTTAGTTTACATTTTGATTTCTATATTTTTAGGTGGATTAGTCAGAACATATTTTGGTTTTGGGGAAGCACTCGTGAGTATGCCACTTTTAGCATTGATAGGATTAAACCTACATACATCTATTTCACTGGTGGGGTTGGCTGGACTAACAGTAGCGAGTTTAAATATATTTTTAGACTATAGAAATATAAAAATTAAAGTACTATTATTAATGTTGTTGGGGAGTTTATTAGGTATTCCACTTGGTATTTTGATTTTACAGTATATTGCAACTTCATTTATACAAATTATGCTTGGGTTATTTTTAATATTATATGGTATATATGCGTTTGGGAAAATTACCTTTTTTAAAAATAGATATAATATCATATTAAAATCTAACATATGGCCAAGCCTAACAGGTATGATTTCAGGTGTATTAGGAAGTTTGTATAATTCACATGGTGTACCAGTTGTCATTTATGGCACAATGGCGCCTTGGCATATTAAAGATTTTAGAAGTACAATACAAGCCCATTTTTTAATTACAGCGATATTCGTAGTGATCGGTCAAGCATCTGGAGGAATATGGACCAGTCAAACGGTATCATTATTTTTATTGAGCATACCTTGTTTGATTATTTCAGTTGTTGTTGGAAAGTATCTTATAAACCATACGACTTATCATAATTTTGAAAAATGGATTTACTTGTTTATTATAATTTTAGGTTTTTTACTATTGTTAATATGAAAGTCAAAAGGTCGAATCGATTTCTATGTTTAGAAATGTGATTCGACCTTTAATTATATCTACGTTTATTTAGAATTGACATTAATACTTTAATTTAATAATACAAAGAATAAAATGAAAGCGATAGAAATAGCAATGTGACCTAATCCTGAAATACCAGCAATAGCAGGGCTCACTTCAAAACCTTTCATAGTTGCTATACCATTAACAAATTGCATAGCAACCGTTAATAATACACCGATATGATAGACATAAAAGAAATAGTTAAATAAAGTGTGGTGTTGAGTAAGTTTTAATTGATGTTCTATCACCATAAATATTAAAAACATAATTGTACCTAAAACAAGTAAATGTGTATGTGTTACATTTAATTGCGAATAACCACTAAAGTTTTCTGCTTTTGACATCTCTCTATAAAATAAACCACTTAGCATGCCTAATAATGTATAAAATGCTGAACTGAACATTAATTTTTTCATTTTAACGACCTCCTGTAATGAATGTTTAATTTAAATATAAGGTAAGATTGTGAACTCTATATGAACGATTGAAAACTTCTTTATTTTTGTATGGCATTTCATTGTTTAATTAATTTTACAATTTAAAACAATTTTTTTATCATGCTTAATGGAGAAAATTGTTCGTAAAACAGAATTTCTGAAACTATATAGAAATTAACAATATTGAAAATATCTTGATTGTGGCATGCTAAAACATATAAATTTAAAATGGCGAACAACTGTAATTTGCGACATTTTTTTACATTAATAACTTACCTTTAAGAAATATCTTGATTTTTCGAATTAATTGAGTAGAATTAAATTGTGATAAAGTTTATTTTGAGGTGGGAAAAGATGAAAAACAAACAAGGATTTTTACCTAATAGGTTAAATAAATACTCTATTAGAAAGTTTACAGTTGGAACAGCATCATTATTGATTGGGGCGACACTTGTATTTGGAGTAAGTAGTGAAGCAAAAGCTGCTGAATTAGACTCAATTACGAATGATAATAAGGCTAATGATTCAGATAAAGGTGAAGCACTTGATGTGCAAGACATAAAAAGTGTAGAAGAAAATGACACAACGTTAAGTCGCAGTGAAAACAATGTTACTGAAGAAAAGACAGAAAATTCTGAAAATTGATTACAAAAAGAAGAAACTGATAATGATCTAAGTAAGAATCAAAAAGAGCCAGATAATAACGACGCAACCTTAGGTCAACAAGAAGAATATAATAACACTAATGAGTCTACAAACGAGAATGAATCTACAAATGAGGTTTTGAATAAACAAACAACAGAAAAAGCAGATACATCTGAAACAAAACAAGATGAAAACAGTGATACTTCACATTTAGATGAAGATAGTACGAACAAAGAAGAATCTGATCAAGAAAGAGCAACTGAAAGTAATGAAACAACAACGGATAACAATAAAGTAAAAGATTCAACAAATGAGACGTCAACAGAAACAACAACAGAAACAACAAAAGATACAGATGTATCTAGCAATGAAGCGCCAACTGAAAAATCACTAGAAAAAAATCCTGACACTTCTAATAATACAAAAGAAGGCACTAGAACAGAAAATTTAGATGGGCAAAATGATAAACAACCATCTACTGAACCATCTTCTGATGATGAAAAAACTACAGAAATGACGAAAAATCCTGAAACGAGTAATCACACACAATCAAAATTAACAAAACAACTGTCAGAAACAGAGAATAAACAAAAGGCAGTTGAAGATTATTTAAATAGTCAGCTTTCAACAGAAGACACTAAAGCAATTTTAGAAAACGCTGATATTGATTATAAAAATACAACTGATGAAGCAATAAATATTGAAATTTTAAAGGCTTCAATTATTCAACTTTCGAATGAACAAGATAAAGCGAAAACGTTAGCCACTCCAAAACGTACTTTGTTGCGTTCAATGGCTACGCCAACTGCATTACGAGCAGCAGTAGAACAAAATGAAAAAGTTGAAAAATCACTGGGCTATATGGACAACTATACATTTGCATCATTGATTTTTGATCCAAGTAAGTTAGATTCACAAAAGACTCTAGACAGCAATGTCATTCCTTTTGATATTCATAGTTACATGTCAGGCTCAAATTCAGGGGATCGCTATAAAATTGATTTGAAATTGGATCCGAAAATAGCAAGTCATGTCACAAAAATATCTGCTAATCCTAGTGGTAGAAATACCCCTGTTGAATTTATAAGATTAAAAGATGAAAACGGTGATTTCACTAATACTTGGGAAATTAATTTTATCAGAGCAAATGATGGTTTGTTCGGAGGCGCTGAAATATTATCACAGTATACAGCGACTAACGGTAAAATAGAATTAGATGATACAGTGGGTAACATTTTGAATGCATCTGGAGAATTAAGTAATAATAAGTTGAATTATCAAATGTTTGTTAGAGATTCACTATCTAATAAAATTGTTAAGACTTCTGAAAGTAGCGGTTATTTCTTAACTACAGCTGACAAAGATTTAAGTCAATTAGAAAATAACCTTTCTCCAGAAAATAGTAATGCATTTAAAGCAAGTAGCGGCTCTGCTACATATGATGGTTCTGTGGGAGAACACGGAGGAATACTGATTGATCAACAAATTATGAAAAATGGTATTTTCTCATATTCTAAAGCTAAAGGAAAACAATGGTCATATAACTATCAAATAGATAAAGATTTATTACCATATATTGAAGGAGTAGAATTACACACATATGACTACAAAGGTCTTTCAGGCTTTGACAAGACATATCATACTGGAGACAAAGTAGCAGATTTACAGCTTGATAGTATTGGTAATGGCACAATTACTAGTAATGACTTAAGTAAATTAATCGAGTTTAACAATTTATTACCAGAAACAGTAGGCGTTCGTATTGTAATTAAATTAAATCAAAGTGTAAATAATATATTAACTAAAGATGCAGAATATGATTCTGAAGGTAATCTTATTCGAGAAACAACAAAACAAAAAGAAGATTTTACTTTCGCAGGTTATTTAACTGATAGTAATAATCTTTTAATAAATAATACGTTAGGGACTTCAACTTTAGCACTACAAGATTATGATAAAGATGGTTTACTAGATCGATATGAACGACAAGTATCACTTTCAGATCCTGAAAACGAAGATACAGATGGAGATGGTAAAAATGATGGTGATGAAGTTATCAATTATAAAACGTCACCATTAGTTGGTAAACCTGATGCGGCTGATATTACAAATGAGGCTAGAGTTGTAACTGGGTCAGTTCCATTAAAAGAAGGTGCAGCAACTCAAACTGCAAAAGTGTTAGATGCAACTGGAAAAGTCATTGGTACATCAACAGTCAATCCTGATGGCACTTTCTCAGTATCTATACCACAATCACCTGAGGGCACCTACACTATCGCAATCGATTCACCTAATTATGAAAATGATGAAGTGAATACATTCGAAGTTATTGATATTTCCAAGGTACCAACACCATCAATTAATCCAGTTGATGACAATGATACAGTAATTAAAGTTAATGGTGCAGCGGGTGCAACTGTTACGATTAAAGATAATAACAATGTTGAAATTGGAAAAGTTCAAATTCCTAATGATGGTTCAGCTGCCTCTTTAACATTGAATCAACCATTGAAAGCTGGAACTATTTTAACTGCAACAGCTAGTAAAGGTGGAAAAACAAGTGAAGTTTCAGATCAAATTACAGTAACAGATGCGACAGCACCAGACGCACCAGTGATAAATCCAATAACAAGTAAAGCCACACAAGTAACTGGTACAGCAGAACCTAATTCAACAGTAACTGTTGCTTTCCCAGGTGGTGGCAAAGTTTCAACAACTGCTGACAGTCAGGGTAAATATGCAGTAGATATACCGAGTGGTGTCACTCTTCAAGGTGGCGAAGTATTTAAAGCTATAGCAACAGATAAAGCAGGTAATGAATCACCTGTTGCGACGCGTATAGTAACAGACATAACAGCTCCAGATGCTCCTACATTAAATGACGTCAATAGTAATAGTAAGCAATTGAATGGGCAAGCAGAAGCAAATTCAACAGTTAGTGTGACATTCCCGAGTGGCGAAGTTGTAGATGTAGTAGCAGATCAAGATGGAAACTTCACAGTAGATATTCCAGAAAACGAAGGATTACAAGGTGGGGAAACGATAGTAGCTACGTCGAAAGACAAAGCAGGTAACGTTTCTCAAAAAGGTAGCACTCAAGTCATAGATGCAACAGCGCCAGATGCACCACAAATAAGCCATGTGACAAGTGTAAGTACAGAGGTTAAAGGCACAGCAGAAGCAAATTCGACAGTTAGTGTGACATTCCCAAGTGGCAAAGTTGTGGAAACTAAAGCAGATCAAGATGGGAATTTCACTGTAACTATCCCAGAAAATGAAGGGTTACAAGGTAAAGAAACGATTAGTGCTACATCAAAAGATAGTGCTGGTAATGTTTCTCATGCTGGATCAACAACAGTAACAGATGCAACAGCACCTGCACCACCAACGGTTAACAGTGTAACTAGCCAAGATAAAAATATTAGTGGGACAGCAGAACCAAATTCTACAATAACAATCAAATTTCCAAATGGTGAAACAGCTACTGGTGCAACAGATGAAACAGGAAATTATACAATAGCAATTCCGAATGAAGTTAGTTTAGAAGGCGGCGAAGAAATACAAGTTACATCTACAGACGATGCTGGTAATGAAACAGAACCAGTTAAAACAACGGTTAAAGATACAACAGCACCAGAGGCACCGACGGTGAAAGAAGTAACAAGCGAAGATACAACAATCGGTGGCACTGCCGAACCAGGCTCAACGGTTACAGTAACGTTCCCAGATGGGACAACGGCAACAGGAACAGCAGATGGTCAAGGTAATTACACAATAGATATTACGTTTGGTACTAAATTAGAAGGTGGAGAAGAACTACAAGTAACAGCAACAGATAAAACAGGAAATATTTCAAATCCAACTTCAACGATTGTTATAGATAAGACAGCACCGGATGCACCTAAAATAAATAGAGTATCAAGTGAAGACGCACAAATTGTGGGAAGTTCAGAACCTAATTCAACAGTCACAATCACATTCCCTGGTAATATCACGGTTGATGTAGAAGCGGATGAACACGGTAACTTTAGAGTAGATATTCCAGATGCTATTGATTTAATTGGTGGCGAAGAGATTCAAGCGATAGCACAAGATAAATCTAATAATAAATCAACAGAAGCTTCAACAATAGTAGTTGATGCAACAGCGCCAGAGGCACCAACAGTGAAAGAAGTAACAAGTGAAGCTACAACAGTAAGTGGCACAGCAGAGCCAGGCTCAACGGTAACCGTAACGTTCCCAGATGGTACTACAGCAGAAAGTAAAGCAAATAACCAAGGTGAATATACAATTACTATTCCTGAAAAAATAGATTTAAAAGGTGACGAAGAACTATTAATATCAGCGATGGATTGTAATGGAAATATCTCAGATTCTATAACAACAACAGTGAAAGACATAACAGCACCTGCAGCACCAACGGTGAATGAAGTAACAAGCGAAGATACAACAATTGGTGGCACTGCCGAACCAGGATCAACGGTTACAGTGACGTTCCCAGATGGTAAAACA